>JAFWTC010000007.1 GCA_017519045.1 Candidatus Methanomethylophilaceae archaeon | reverse complement strand
GCCCCGAGGGAAAGGTCTACGCCATAGAGAAGGAGGAAGCGGCCGCCGACCTGATAGAGATCAACAAGAGGAAGCTGTGCGCCCCCAACGTGGAGGTGATCAGAGGCCTCGCCCCCGATGCCATGAGGGACCTTCCGGCTCCCACCCACGCCTTCATCGGAGGCTCGTCTGGAAACCTGAAGGAGATAGTGGACTGCCTTCTGGATAAGAACCCCGACGTCCGCATGGTGATCAACTCCGTCACGATAGAGACCCTGTCCGAGACCATGGACGTCATACGCGAGGCGGGGCTTGTCGAGGAGGAGACCGTGTGCGTCAACGTCTCCAAGGCCAGGCGCGCAGGCAGGTACCACCTCATGACGGCCCAGAACCCGGTCTACATATCGGTGGTGAGGAGATGAACCGTCCCAGGTTCATGATAGCGGCCCCAGCCAGCGGGAGCGGGAAGACCCTCGTCACCTGCGGGGTGCTCCAGGCTCTGGTCAACAGAGGGATCAGGACCGCCTCGTTCAAGTGCGGGCCGGACTACATAGACCCGATGTTCCACAGCCGCATCATCGGCACCAGATCGAAGAACCTCGACGCATTCTTCACCGACGAGGACGCCCTGAGGTACCTTTTCGCCAAGGGATCGGAAGGATGCGAGATCTCTGTCATAGAGGGCGTCATGGGGTTCTACGACGGATTCAAGATAGACAGCTCTGAGGCCAGCTCGTACGACGTCTCGATGAAGACCGGGACTCCCGTCGTCCTTCTGATAGACTGCCGCGGGGCCAGCCTCTCCGTGCTGCCGGTGCTGAAAGGGTTCCTTGGGTTCAGGAAGAACAACATAAAGGGAGTCATATTCAACAGGATGTCCAAGCGCGTCTTCGAGACCATAGCTCCGGAAGCGGAGAGGATGGGCGTGAAGGCGATAGGCTACGTCCCCAAGGTGAGCGACCTGGTCCTGGAGAGCAGGCATCTCGGCCTTGTCCTCCCCAGCGAGGTCATGGACCTGAAGGACAAGCTCAACAGGCTCGCCGCGGTGTTGGAGGACACCTTGGACATAGACTCTCTGATAGAGATGGCCAGCGAGGCGCCGGATCTGACCTATGCCGTCCCAGAGGTCCCTCGCGCGTTCGAGGGGCTGAGGATCGGCGTTGCGGACGACGAGGCCTTCTGCTTCATCTACGAGGACAACATGGACATCCTGAGGAGGATGGGAGCGGAGATCGTCCCGTTCTCCCCTCTGGCGGACAGCCATCTCCCCGACGTGGACGGCATAATACTCCCCGGAGGGTATCCGGAGCTCCATGCCGCCAGGCTGCAGGACAACGAGTCCATGAGGGCCGACATCAGGACGAAACTGGAGGGCGGGCTGCCATGCATGGCGGAATGCGGCGGGTTCATGTACCTCCACTCGCTGATGACCGACAGGGAAGGAAACACATATCGCATGTGCGGCGTGTTCGACGGGAACAGCGAGAACACGAACAAGCTCGTCAGGTTCGGGTACGCCACGTTCAGATCGGAGAAGACCGGCCTCTGGTGCAAGGGGCACGAGTTCCATTACTGGGAGAGCGACACCTGCGGGGACGACTGGACCGCGACCAAGCCGACGGGCGCGTCCTACAGGTGCATCCATGACGACGGGCGCGTGATCGCAGGGTTCCCCCATCTCTACTACTATTCCAACAAAGAGCTCCCGATGGAGTTCCTCAGAAGATGCCAGAGCTACAGGAACAGGCGAGCCTGACCCTTCTGCATCGAAACCGCTTACCTTCTTCCTGCCTATCAGTCTTCAGCGGAGCCGGCTCATACAAACAGAAACGAAGGGACGGCCCGGAAGCCCGGACCGATGTTTGGATGGGGGCCGGAGCCCCCTTGAGGTTTCTCCCGATCAGGACCTTCTCATCAGGATGGCCGCCACGAGGATCACTATGATGATCGCGGCTGCGATTCCGATGTAGAGGAGGGTGTTGTCGCTCGCGGGAGCGGGTGCGGGAGTGGTGACGGTTACCTCGCAGGTCGAGGTGTAGCCGCCGTCCTCGGTGGTCACGGTTATGGTCGCTTTCCCGTCCGCGACAGCCTTCACGACGCCGTTGATGACGGTCGCGACCTTGCTGTTGCTGGAGGACCAGGAGACGTTCTTGTTGGTGGCGTCGTCGGGGATGACGGTGGCGGTGAGGGCCAGGGACTCTCCGACCTTGAGGGATGCGGAGGTCTTGTCGAGCTTGACTCCGGTCACAGGGGTGACGTCCTTCTTGACGACGGAGACGACGCAGTCGGCGGTGTAGCCGCCGTCCTCGGTGGTGACGGTGATGGTCGCGGTCCCTATTGCGATACCGGTGACGACCCCGTTCTTGTCGACGGATGCTATGGTGGCATCGCTGGATGACCAGGAGACGTTCTGGTTGGTGGCGTCGGCAGGGATCACGGACGCGATCAGGGTGACGGTCTCGCCGACGTACACCGACGTGGAGGTGGGTCCGACGGTTACCCCGGTCACGGGGATGGGAGCGGCGACGACGGTTACCTCGCAGGTCGCGGTGTAGGCTCCGTCGGCGGTGGTGACGGAGATCTCGGTGGTTCCGAGCCCGACTCCTCTGACGACTCCGTTCGAGACGGTCGCCACGGACGAGTCCTTGGACAGCCAGTAGACGGTCTTGTCGGTGGCGTTGGCGGGCAGGACGGTGGCGACCAGGGTGAACTCCTCTGCCAGGACGATCGTCTTGGAGGTCTCGCTGAGAGTCACTCCGGTGACGTGTATGACAGGGGAGACCACGGTCACCTTACATTCGGCGGTAAATCCTCCGTCGGCGGTGAGCACGGTGATGGTCGCGGTTCCGGGGGCTACTCCGGTCACGACGCCGTTGCTGACGGTGGCGATCCTCGAGTCGCTGCTGGACCATATGACGGTCTTGTCGGTGGCGTTGGCGGGCAGGACGGTGGCCACAAGGGTGCCGGTGCTGCCTACGTTCACGGTCATGGCGTCCTTGTCGAGAGTGACTCCGGTGACGGAGACGTACACCACGGTGACGTCGCAGGTCGCGGTGAATCCTCCGTCGACCGTGGTCACGGTGATGGTCGCGGTTCCGGGGGCGACTCCGGTCACGACGCCGTTGTTGACGGTGGCGATGCTGGCGTCGCTGGTGGACCAGATGACGGCCTTGTTGGTAGCATCGGCAGGCAGGACGGTAGCCACGAGGGCAAAGGTCTTGCCGACGTCCACGGTTGCGCTGCTGGCGTTGAGGGTGACTCCGGTGACGCTGATGACTCCCTCGCCTACGACCTCGATCACGCAAGTGGCGGTTATTCCCTGGGTGACGGTGGTCGCGGTAATGGTCGTGAAACCAGCGGAGAGAGCCCTGACGACGCCGTGGTAGACGGTGGCGACGGACTCGTTGCCGGAGGTCCACGTGACCCTGTCGTAGGCGCCCTCGGGGGTGAAGATGGGCTCGAGGACGAGCACATGCCCGACCTTCATGACGG
>JAFWTC010000056.1 GCA_017519045.1 Candidatus Methanomethylophilaceae archaeon | reverse complement strand
CGGCAATGTCCCTGATCTTGATGTCGGGTTTCACCCCTTTCCAAAGGGCGATGTCCCTCCTCATGAACTCGTCTTCGTCGATCTCGCCGTTGCAGTACGCCCTGTAGTTGGGCTCGCTGTCCACGCCGAGGCATTCGTGGACCCATGCCCAGGAGCTCCTGACGGTGGTCAGGACGCCGTCCATGTCGAAGCAAACAAGGTCGTACTTTCTCATGGAAAGACCATCCGGGAGCGGGTATTTGTCGTTTGGGTCTCGTCCTGGCTTTCGAATTGACACTCTTTTATCCTCTCTTGGCGATTACTTTGCATGGCCGTTCCGGACCAAGAGCAGGAATCGAGGAGGAGGGAGCTTCTGGACAGGTTCTCCGCAGGAAGGCTGCCTCTGCTGGAGTTCATGAGGGCGGTCAGCCTTCTCAAGGAGGAGTGCGGCGGATTCGGATGCTCGGACGTCCTGGGACGGGCTGTAGTGGCCTCCTTCGGCCGTCATACCGAGGGGAGGGACCTGATGGCCTGCATCCTCGAGATAGAAGGCTTCGCCGTGTCCAAGGCCGAGCGCGACACCCCCATGAGGGACGTCGTGGACATGTGCCGGGACCCGGACGTCTCGGTCCTCTGCCTGTCGGTGCAGACCACCTACGACTGTCCGGAGCTCCTGTAGGTGGACGGATGCATGAGGGACTTGGGAATCAGGGACAGGATCGTGTTCAACGCCGGAGGGTCCCCCATAACCCAGGGGCTCGCCGACAAGGCGGGATGCGACGTCTTCTCCACCACCGCCGTGGGCTCGGTCAGGGCCATCAAGGAGGAGGTCCTGAGAAGGAAGGGCTTCGCTCCAGAGCTCACATGAATCCGCCCAGGACGAAGTTGAACGCCGTCCCTATCGCAAGCGCAACGCCGAACGTGGTGAGCGACACGACTACGGCCTCCTTCAGCCCGAGCTCCTTGAACATGGCCATGATGGTCGCCAGGCAGGGCATGTACACGGACATGACCACGCCGAACACCACGAACTGCCTGGGGTCCATGAACAGCGTTATATCCGTGATTCCCTGAGCCGTGGCCAGGATGACCAGCATCCCGTAGGACATCTCCTTCCTGAGTATGCCGGCGATGAACGCGATTATCGTCACCGGAGGGAGCCCCAGGAGCCCGGCGGTGAGCCAGGACATGGGCTCCACCAGGGAATCCAGGAGGTTGAACTGGATCAGGATCTCGATCACGATGCTCCCGACTATCAGCAGGGGCACGGCCAGCTTGAAGAAGTCGTTGGTCCTGTACCACATCTTCAGGAGGACGTTCTTGGCCCCTGGCATCTGAAGCTCCGGGAGCTCCATCGCAAGGTTGGAGGGCTCGTACTTCAGCCTCTTGTTCAGGATCGTCCCGGATATGAATCCCAATGCGATGAGGACGGCGAATATGACCGCCACCCATACGATCCCGGCGTATCTCCCGGTCACGCCCGTGATGGTGGCCAGCTGCGCCGAGCACGGGACCGCCATGCAGATTATGGTGCACAGGATGGTCCTCTCCCTTTTCGAGCGGACCGCCCTGGTGGCCAGTATGGCGGGGACGTTGCATCCGAACCCCACCATGATGGGGATGAAGGCGTTGCCGTGCAGCCCCAGCCTGTGCATGGAGCGGTCCAGCAGTATCACCGCCCTGGGCAGGTACCCGGAGTCCTCCAGGAGCCCCAGCACTATGTAGAACACCATTATGTAGGGGACGACCAGGCCGAGAATGGCGCCCAGGCTTCCGTCGATCCCAGCGAAGATCGCCTCCCCCAGGTCGCCTCCGATCTCCCTTCCGAAATCCACGAGGGCGGTTCCCACGACGCCGGTGTACAGCGCGTCGATGGCGTCCGCCAGCATCCCTCCCACAACTATCAGGCAGAGGAACGTCAAGGCCAGCACGCATATCAGGATGGGTATCCCGGTGGCCGGGGTGATCGTCATCTCGGAGATCCTGTCCTTCTTGGATACGCCTTCGACGAGGGGCTCCACGGCGGACATGGCGATGACGTGGGCGTCCCCGTACCTGTCGCGGGCTATGTGGATGTCCAGCGCGTCGCCGTGCGTCTCCTCGAACTCGGAGGATATTCTCCGTACGTACGCCTCGACCTCGGGCGACTCCATCCTCACGAAGATGTCCAGGCCCTCGAGCATCTTGACGGCGGAACCCCACGGCATAGAGCCGTCGATGGAGATCATGGACTCGATGTATCCCATGATGTGGCCGTCGTACCTGGTCCTGTACCCGGACACGGCCGCTTTGCCGGACGAGATGAGCTTCAGGAGCCCGTCCACGCCCTCCCCGGTCTTCGAGGACACGGGGGCCACCGGTACGCCCAGGATCTCGGAGAGCTTTTCAGTGTTGATCCTGAACCTCTTGTCGGCGAGGTCCATCTTGTTGAGGGCCAGGACCATGGGAACTCCCAGTTCTATTATCTCTATGGCCAGCACCAGGCTGGATTCCAGGTTCGTGGAGTCCGCGACCACCACGACGGCGTCGTTGGTCCCGTCGCGGAGCATGTCGATCACGATGCGGTCCTCGCCGGAGTTCGTCGACAGGCTGTAGATCCCCGGCAGGTCGTGGATGTTGAGTTCCTTCTCATCGACGATCACGGTGGATTCCTCGAACTCGACCGTGGTCCCGGGATAGTTGGACGATATCACGCCCACGCCGGTGAGCCTGGTGAAAAGGCTGGATTTGCCCACGTTAGGCTGCCCGATGAGGGCTATCTGCATCCTCTGCAAGGCATCGGCCCCTTCTGACGAAGATTGCGGAGGCCGCATCCGCGTCCAATGCGATGGTGGCGTACCCTATCTTGACCACGCGCGCGCCCTTGCCGGACACCGTGGCCGCCAGCTGCAGCGACCTGCTGGGGACGAATCCCATGGATATGAGGCGCCTCAGAAGGGAGTCGTCGTCGGAAGTCAGGCGGACTATGGTCCCCTTCTCGCCGACGCCCATGTCCTTGAGCGACACCAAGGGGGCGCCCGGCTCCCCGCATCCTCCGTGGCACGAGCTGCAGGCCCCGTTGCCGTCGGAACCCCCGGTGCAGAAAACGCTGGTGCTCACGCTGGAACGCTCCTGTACGACAGGGCAGTCGTCTACCTTCCTAATGATGCGGGATGCCTTCGTCATGTCGATCTTTCCGGCGACGTCGATCTTCCAGACGTCCTGGCGTATATGCTCGGCGGATTGAGATGGTCGGGATATTTTATGGTTTGCCTAATAAATTTTAACCATGTTCAAATAACATATGTCCAGATGTCCAACGAAGCCTCTTCTTCATTCTTGTGAAGATGCATGCGCTTAGATGCCGAACGACGCTCGTTCTGGTTCCAGACAATAGTAGGCATAATTACATGATTTTTAGCCATTCCTTAATTATAGGCGGTTAGTTTTAAATACTGAACTCAGTTAGATAATTTTGAGGTAATTGCAATGGTTACTGTAAAAGAGTCTGAGTGTGTCGGATGCGGCGCCTGCGCCGACGTTTGCCCCAACGATGCCATCACCGTTGACGACATCGCTGTCATCGACGCCTCCAAGTGCGTGGACTGCGGAGCCTGCGTCGACGAGTGCCCCTCATCCGCTCTCGAGTGAGGACAACAGCCGGGATATCCGGCACTACCAACCCCTTTTTTCTATTTTCACTCCTTATCTCCGTATGCATGATAACCGTCATCGGAACAGGGCACGTGTTCGACCTCGCAGAGCCCGTGGCGTTCATCGTCCAGCATACCTGGCCGGATGCCGTGCTCATAGAGCTGGACAAGTCCCGTTACGATTATCTGATGAACCATCAGGACGCGGAGTCGCACGATCCCGGGAAGGGGGCGTCCGTGATGTACCGCCAGGCCTCCAAGTACCAGGACAGGGTCGCTCAGGCCCACGGAGCCAAGGTCGGAGGGGAGTTCCTCGCGGCCGTCAACATGGGCAAGCTCCAAGGGGCGGAGATAATCCCGATCGACACCAACGCCATGCAGGTCATGAACGAGGTCTGGGAGGAGATGTCCTTCTCTGAGAAGATGCGCTACAGGCTGTCCGGGATAGGGGACCTGTTCAGGGGCGGCGCAAGTGCGGAAGCCACCCAGACCCGCTTCGCGAAGGACGAGGAGGCCTATATGGCGGACATGCGCCGCAGGTATCCCACCTTGGTGAGGAAGCTGATAGACGAGCGCAACGCCTACATGGCGGAGCAGATAAACAAGGCCGCCCTCACCCATTCCAACATGGTCGTGGTCGTCGGCGACGGGCACGTGGAGGGGATATGCGCCCTCCTCGAGGACCCGACGGTAAGGAAGATAAGGCTTGCGGACCTGATGGACGAGGAGCGCATGAACGCCGTCCGCAGGATGGTTTACAACGGAGATGAGAAGATATGAAGGTCGTTCTGCTCGCATACACCCAGGGCGCGGACGCCATCTGCGCGGCCGCCGGCAGCTCATGCTATTCGGCGAGGCCGTCCGCGGAGATAGCCAAGGACGTGGATTCGGAGAAGACCCTGTCGAGGATCGTCGGCATGGGGCACCTGTCGGTGGTGGAGCATGCGGTGTTCACGTTCTCCGTCGAAGGCGTGTCCCGCGCGCTGACCCATCAGCTCGTCAGGCACAGGATAGCGTCGTTCTCGCAGCAGAGCCAGAGGTACGTGTCCCTCAAGGAGCCCACGTTCGTCACGCCTCCCACCGTCAAGGGGGATCCGGAGGCGGAGAGGGTGTTCTCCGAGACCATGGACGCCATCTGGGACGCCTACCGCCGTCTGGAGGACATGGAGATTCCCGCGGAGGACGCCAGGTACCTTCTTCCCAACGGATGCACAACGAACATAACCGTCACCATGAACGCGAGGGAGCTCCTGCACCTGTTCTCGCTCAGATGCTGCTCCCGCGCCCAGTGGGAGATCAGGGAGATGGCCGAGCGCATGCTGGAGCTTTGCAGGGAGGTCTCGCCAGTCATATTCAAGGATGCGGGTCCGCCCTGTGTCAGGGGCCCTTGCCCCGAGGGCAAGCTCTCTTGCGGGAAGCCGCGCAGGCCTTCGGCATGAAAAACGTTGAGGTTAAGTTTAAATATAGTACCTACCTACCCGATTTTACTCGGTGAAAGATATGGGAAGAATAAGACCCACCTACATCAAGAGAGTCTCCATTGAGCTGGTCAACAAATATCCTCAGGCGTTCAGCAAGGATTTTGAGGGCAACAAGGAGATGGTCAGCGCTCTCACCGACGTCTCGTCGGTAACGATGAGGAACAGGATCGCAGGATACATCACCCGCTACCTGTCCCATCCTGAGGCATGATACAAACGCCTTAAACCTTAACGGTTTCCGCAGCTTTTGCCCGCGTGGGGTAGCTTGGATATCCTGTGAGATTGCGGATCTCCTGACCCGGGTTCGAATCCCGGCGCGGGCACCATCAATTCCATCCGATGGATTATGTAGACGTCGCGTTGATTTTCAGGCTAAGTTGCATATACAACCTTTTATTCTATGCGTCTCTGAGATGGTTCGATGGCTTATTGCAGGAAATGCGGAGAAGTCATAGACGACGAGGCCGTCATCTGCCCCAAATGCGGAGTCCAGCAGAAGGAGTACAAGAAGGCGTCCGATGACGACGGCAGCATCCTCTGGCTGCTGCTCGGGCTGCTGATACCCATAGCGGGGCTCATCCTTTGGATAATGTGGAAGGACGACAAGCCGAAGAGCGCGAGGATGGCAGGCATCGGATTCCTTGTAAACATCATCCTCTGGATAGTTGGCGTGGCCGCCATGTTCTCGTTGGTCGGACTGTACATGCATTGAGGGGCCGTCATCGGCCTACGGCAGGGGATGCGGGTCGGCCGTTGTCCATCGCCCCGCGCCCCTGCGGATCATTCACTGGTTCGCGATCGTTCTTTCTCGTCCTCGTTCTTCGGCCACACGACTTTCGAGATCTCCACGTCCCCGGGAGGCAGTATCCTCGAGATCTCCTCCTCCGGAACGTTGAAGCGCTTGGCTATCTCGTTGGACTTGCGCCCGGCCTTGCCTCTTCCGGGGACTATGGTCATCAGCCTGTCGTACCCCGCGAAGCATTCCGCAGGGCCGCACATGACCTTCCTGGCGCCCTGATAGTAGATCTCGCCTATGGTGAGCTCCATGGGCAGGTGATACTCGTAGTTCCTCTTCCCGCGTATTATGAACGCCCCTCTGGGAACGAACTCTCCGGGGTTGGGGGTCTTGCTGACCTGGTCGGGATACACCCAGAACGCCCCTCCCTCGGCCAGAGCGGCCACCCACGCCTTGGACTGAGCTATAGCGAAGTGGCAGGCCGCCCTTAGGTCCTCCTGGGGCGCCGCGGCGCCGTCCTTGAGGATGACGGAAGGTGCTCCGTGGACGTCCGCGTGGGCGTACACGTCGTTCTCCTTCAGGTGCTTCTTGACGATGCTGTCGTTGGTGTGCGTGTCCCTTCCGGCGATCACCAGCCTTCCGCCGGGGGTGATGAACCATTTGTACCTCTCGAACCAGAACTGCTTGGTGGGCTGGGCCTTCCCTGCCGCCATGGCCTTCGCCTTGTCGATGTTCTTCCTGGTCTTGGCAAGGATGGCGAGGGTCTCGTCCAAGGCCTCCTTCGCGCGCTTGGCCTTCTCCCCTACGTCCTTTCCCTTCTGGTAGATGTCGGAGGCGTTGGCGTCGAGGCTCTTCGTGTAGTCAAGGACGACGGTCTCCCCTCCCAGTTCGGCGGTGACGCGGTTCTTGGACGGGTCTATGTCCTTCACGTACGGGATCTTCATGGCTCCCGCCCTGAGCTTGTCCCAGCCGATCTTCTTGGACTGCTCGTCCAGGACCGCCAGGAGCTCGCTGGTCTTCTGGTAGTCGGCGTAGAGGGCGTCGGCCTTCCGGCGCATCTCGGCCTCCTCCTCGCGGTATCCCTCCAGGGTCTCCTCCTGCTTGGCGACCCTCCTGTTGAGCTTCTCCACCTCGGGGTCCACGAAGGCCTCCTCCTCGGCGTCGGAGATCTCCGTCATGAACGCATGGACCATCTCGGACATGGTTCCGTAGCTTCTGCTCTCCAGGTCGGAGCGGGACTCCAGGCGCATAGGCGCGAAGTCCTCTATCTTCCCGTCTTTCAGGTAAGCGGTGGGCTCGGGGGATTCGATCGCGTATCTCACGATCTCTTTTACCGCGGAGTACATCTTCGAGAGCGTGTCGTCGGAGATGTCCTTGGCGGGCGCGGACTTCTCCACGCCGACGCGTTTGCACACCTCCTCCGCATACTGGCCTCCCAGGTTCACGGAGGTGGCCAGCGTCCTCACGGCATCCGAGTCCGAGGAGCGGAACGCGGTGACGAAGTCCTCCTCCGACGACTCCGTGGGGTCGAATCTCGACTTGGGCACGACGTATTCGGATCCGGGGCGGACGGTACGGTCCTTCCAGGTCTTCTGTATGAGGCAGTTCAGGATTATCCCGTCTTTAATCAGCAGGACGTTCCCTCCGCCGAACATCTCGAACACCAGCTTGTAGTCGCCGTCGGATTTGGCCAGCTCGATCTCCACCGCCCTGTCGAATCCCAGCTGCCGAACCTTTCCGACCCTGGCGTTGTCTATGTATTTCCTTAGGAACGAGGCGAACGACGTTGGCATCGTCGGGGTCTCGGGCTTGACCGCCGGGCTGTACAGCCATTTGCCGTCCTTGAAGAAGAGCTCCTTCTTCCCCTCTCCCTGCACGTTGAGGCGGAAGAGGACGTTCTTGGCGCCCCAGTGGAAGATCTTGTCCATGTGCGCGCCCTCCACGCCGGAGATCTCGGTCACGATCGAGCGGACGTCGAAGGAGCTCATCTCTTTCTTCATGGCCCAGGATTATGGTCGCATGACGGAAATAACTTGTCAGAATCTTCTCCTGTCCGGTCTCGATTTAATAACAATTTAATAATCTTATGCGGTGAGTAGCAAGTATTTACATTCAGTAATACTAAATATGGCTGAGGATATGGGCTCGGCGATGACGGAACAAGAATCCGGAACGGTGACCGTCGCCTCGTCGTACCGCAAAAACACGAAGCGGAAGATCGCCTTCATAATCTTCTGTCTCTTGCTGTCGATGATAGCGGCGGTGTACTCGGCGACCCTCGGGTCCTATCCGATCACGGCCCAGGAGGTGTACAGCACCGTCTGGAACGTGCTGATAGGGAACGGGGACTCCTTGGACCCGACCATCAGACATGTAGTGATAGACCTCCGCCTGCCGAGGATCATTGCGGGATTCCTCTGCGGTCTCGGTCTCGCCATAAGCGGAGTCGCGATGCAGAGCATGCTGAAGAACCCCTTGGCGGACCCTTATACCATGGGAATATCCACTGGCGCTAGCCTCGGAGCCTCCCTTGCGATAATATTCGGCATAGAGCTGTTCAACGCAGGCATCGTCGCCAACGCGTTCGTATTCGCCTGCGTTCCGGCGCTGGTGATACTCTTCCTGAGCAAGTTCAAGGGCGCGACCCCTCTGGTGATGATACTGGTAGGAGTCGCTCTCAACTACCTGTTCTCGGCGATAGTGCAGATGGTCAGGCTGCTGGCGGATCCGGACGGCCTCAGCGACCTGTTCCGCTGGAGCGTCGGAAACCTCGACGGCGTCACCTACGAGCACTCCATTCTGATAATGGTCTTCTGCATCATCGGGATGGCCTACTTCCAGTACGTCTCGAACCAGCTTAACATCATGGGCCTGGGGGACGAGACCGCCAAGACCATGGGCGTGGACGTGGAGAGGAAGAGGCTGATCTGCATCCTCCTGGTGACCCTGGTCGCCGCCGGGATTGTCAGCTTCACCGGAGTCATCGGATTCATAGGGCTTGTGGCCCCCCATATCGTCAGGATAATCATCGGCTCGGACGTGAAGTACCTGGTGCCGGCCGCCGCGGCCTTCGGCGCGTTGCTCCTGCTTTGCTCCGACATCGTCGCCAGGGTCGTCGTGGCGCCCACGATACTTCCGGTGGGAGTCGTGACCTCCTTCATAGGCGGGCCGCTGTTCCTGCTGCTGATACTCCATAACTCCAAGGAGGAATGGGCGTGAGCACGATGGAGTTCAAGGACCTGGTCTTCGGATACGACCAGAAGATCATCTTGAACGGCGTCAGCCTCAAGTTCGACGAGCCGGGGCTGGTCTGCATCCTAGGGCCCAACGGGGTCGGCAAGACCACGCTGGTGAAGTGCGGGAACAAGCTCCTGAAGCCCACGTCGGGAGACGCGCTGGTCGACGGGAAGAGCGTTTCCGAATACGGCTTGCACGAGCTGGCCAAGAAGATGGCGTTCGTGTCCGCCACTTCCGCCGCCACGTTCTCGATGACCGTCACGGAGGCCATACTCCTGGGGAGGCATCCCCATGCGGGGTGGACGACCACCGACGAGGACCTCCAGAAGGTCGAGGACGCCATCAAGCTCCTCGGCCTTGAGGAGTTCGCCCAGCGCGACTTCCGCATGCTCAGCGCCGGACAGGCCAAGAGGGTGAAGATAGCCAGAGGGCTGGTCCAGGAGCCGGAGATCCTGATACTGGACGAGCCGACCTCCAATCTGGACGTGAAGTACCAGATGGACGTGATGAAGTTCCTCAAGAGCTACGCCAAGACGAAGGGGATTCTCGTCCTGATGGTCTGCCACGACCTCAACATCACGGCCGCGTATGCGGACCGCGTCATACTCATGCACGGCGGGAACGTGTTCTCGGACGGGGTTCCGAAGGACGTCCTCACCGAGGAGAACATAGAAACGGTTTACAACGTGAAAGCGAAGGTCATAGATGTCATGGGAACTCCCCATATCATTCTGATACCTGAATACGAGAGCTGATTCTGATGAACAAGAACGCTTTGATAGCTGTCGTCCTCGTAGCCATTGTGGCGGTAGCCGCGGTCGCGGTGTTCCTCACGATGAACAACGGGAACGACGACAAGAACGACAGCAAGGATCCCGATCCGGTATATTCCAACCCTGGAAAGCGCATCGGGGAGGACATGGCCAAGAAGCTCCCTTCCTCGTCGTCAAGGCTCTGGGTCTACGGGAACTCCAACGAGGACGACCGCATCAACCAGGCCGACGTGACCTATCTGGAGGGAGTAATCTCCGGAAAGAACGCCCGCACCGAGCTGTCCGACACCAACGCCGACGGCGTGGTGAACCAGGCCGACGTCGATTATCTGAAGAGCATCCTGGCCGCAGGGGCCAACACGAAGCTCAACGTCTATTACATCGACGACTACAACACCATCCAGAAGGTCTCCTGGCCGGTCAAGACCATCGCCATCAGCTACTGCAGCGGGGTCTACACCACGGAGGTCACCGGCCTGATGAGCAAGGTGGCAATGGTCAACGACGAGATCAAGAACAACAATTGGCTGAAGCTCAACTCCAGGTTCGCCACAGTCCCGTCCTCGGGATCGGTCAGCTCCCCCGACTGGGAGGCCATCCTCAAGGCGAAGATCGACGTCTACGTCCCCGGATACTTCTCCGGCGACACCGACCCGATCGCCCGCGACCAGCTCAGGGGCATGGACGTCATGTTCAAGCACACCTGCGACGGCGACGGCATGCCCAACGTCAACATCGACAGGTCCATCCTGATGTACGGATACCTGCTGCAGGGCGATATGGACCTCACCTACAAGTACCTCACCTGGCACGACGACTGCATGTCCAAGATGAAGGCCGCCGCCGCGAAGCTCACTCCCGCCCAGAAGGAGAACCTCGTCATGGGAAGGTCCTTCATCAGCACCGGGGCATCCACGTACAGCATTACCGGAGGCCAGAACACCAACCTGGTGCATGCGTCCTGGGCCGGCGTCAACTGCCCAACCCAGAGCCTCGCCTTGACCCCCAACCTGTACAACAGCCTGACCATGGAGCAGATCGAGACCGTAATGATGCAGTCCGCGAAGGCTTCCAACAACACCGTGTACTACATCATCAACGAGCACGACGGGCTCAGGAACTCCAAGGACCTGGACGTCGGGGTCCCCGCCTGGGCGGATGTGCTGAAGAACCGTCCCGAGACCATCCACTATCTCGGAATGGCCCGCGAGGGAGGCAACAGCCCGTTCTACGTGGTCGAGATGGCATTCTATCAGAACATCCTCTATCCGGAGCTGGACACCGGGCTCGACTACAGGGAGATGATGGAATACTTCATCGACAACTTCACCGACGAGACCGAGAACTACAAGCAGTACTTCGACATCGACAACTTCTTCAAGGATTTCGGGGTGCTTTGAAACCATTAGGCGGGGGCCTCCCCGCCATTCTTCCGGCGATGTCTGAACGCACCGTCCTTGTAGATATCTTTATAAATAATGTGTTCATAGCCCGATTCACAAATGCCGCTGTGGCTAAGGGGTATAGCGACGCCTTGGTAAGGCGTAGGTCGTGGGTCCAATTCCCATCAGCGGCTCCACTCTTCTTCATTTTTCGACGATGTTAAATCCTGTCATTCGCTCGGCGTTCCATGCGCGGGCTCGTGGTCATGGTCATCCTTCTGGTCGTAGGCGTATCCCTCATAGCGTTGGCGCTGGGCGGCTCCTCCGAAAACAGTGAAAAGGAGACCGAGCCGGAGCCTGGAGGCGACGCGATGATACTGAAGGTCGACGGCAGGGCGCTGCAGGTGGAATGGGAGGACAACGCCTCCGTCAAGGCATTGTCGAAACTCGCCAAGGGAACGTTGGAGATCAGCGCGGAAAGATACGGCGGATTCGAGCAGGTGGGGGAGATAGGTTCCTCCCTTCCAAGAAGCGACAAGAACATGACCTCGTCCCCTGGGGACGTGTTCCTCTATGCAGGGGACAAGATCGTGGTGTTCTTCGGGAGCAACACCTATTCTTACACCAAGCTCGGGAGCATCGTCGGCCTCGGCCAGGACGAGCTGAGGGGCATTCTCGACAAGGACGGCGTCATCTTCACTCTGACGGCCGAATGACCATCCCGTCCAGGACTTCCGGCAGGAACGCCGCGGCGTTCTTCGGGATCTTCGGCGAGGCGTCCCAGAGGGCCTCCAGGTCCGGCGTCCTCATGACGATGGCAAGGTCGTGCTTCTTTTCAGCCATGTCGGACAGCATGGATTCCATATCGGTGTAATAGGATACTCTTCCCTTCCCCTCGTCGGATTTGTATATGCCGTCGAGCACGGCATCCTGGATCAGGCGCGCGTCCGGCTTCTCGGATTCGCATTCAGCCGCATAGCAGGCCCCGGATTTGAACACGAGTCCGAACCTCGCCGTGCCTCCGCATATCCCGTCAAGGGCGGTCTCGGTCAGCGACATGGCCTTGGAGATCGCCTTCAATGCGTTCTTCTCTGAGATGCTGCCGGTGTCTACCGCCCTGTGGACAGGCGCCATCCAGGCGTCCTCCGAACGGAACACGGCCGCCATCGCCTTGCCGGATGCCAGGTGCTGGATCCCGCCCACGGCCAGGACGTCCCCTATGTCGATCTCCGTGCCGGACGGGGCCTTCGACAGCCTGTGGATCACGCCATCGTGGCTTTCGAATTCCATGACCTGCTCCCCGTCCGGAACATCCAGGCCCTTGGAGAGGCAGGTCACGGCCTGAAGCTGGAACCCGATGTCCCCGATCGCGGCCAGGCTCTCGCTCTTCGCCTTGGAGGCGGACGTGCCCAGCGTCCTGATCCCGGCCGTATCCAGCACCCCGATGACTCCGGACCGGGAGCGTCCGTCCGGGAGCCTCTGCTCGTAGACGTAGAACGAGTCGTCGTCACGGGTCAGGGAGCCGTCGGAAAGCATGGATTCCATGGTCTTCCCGGCCTGCGTGAACCTCTTGTCCGGTCCCGGTACCAGCAGCGCATGGACGTCCAGGGGGCGGGCGGGCCTGACTCCCGGGAAAGGCTTCAGCGTCGTCATCGGCAGATCCTCGGGACGGGGTCTCCGGCGGGAGCCTCGAGGATCCTCCGCCCTCCGATCTCGGTCCTCATGACGACCCTCTCCACGCCTTCCACGGCCTTCCCTATGATGGCCGCGTTCTTTCCTTCAGGCGTCCTCCTGATGGCCTTCAGGACCTCCTCGGCCATCTCGGGAACGACGCCGATGACCGCCTTCCCCTCGTTGCCGATGCAGAGGGGGTCGATGCCCAGGAGGTCGCAGGCGCTGACCACTCCCTCCCTCAGGGGGATGGCGGAGTAGTCGATCTCCATCCCGATGTGGGATTTGGAGCACCATTCGTTCAGGGTGTTGGCCAGGCCTCCGCGGGTGGGGTCCTTCATCGCCACTATGCCTCCGGCCTTAAGACCCTCAGCGATCATTCCGTTGAGGGGGGCGACGTCGCTCTCCACCTCGCTCTCGAATCCGTATCCCTCGCGGAAGGACAGGAGCGCAATGCCGTGGTCCCCCATGTATCCCGACACGATGATTGCGTCCCCGGGCCTTACGGAGGAGTCGGTGCACCAGCGGTTCTCCACCTTCCTGTACTCCGCCGCCTTGGCGAGGTCGGAGTCCAGATAGGGGGACCTTTTTCCGATCGCCGACGTGGACATGACCATCTGGTCCACGGCGCCAGCCTCCACGACCTTGGTGTCGCCGGTGGCTATGGGGACCCCGCATCCCTCCGCGGTCCTCCCTATGCTCTCCATGACCCTGTCCACGACCTCCACGTCCAATCCCTCCTCGATGATGACCGAGCACCCTAGGGCGAGCGGCGACGCGCCCATGACGGATATGTCGTTGACCGTCCCGGCCACGGAGATCCTCCCTATGTCCCCTCCGGGGAAGAACAGGGGCTTCACGGTGTGGCCGTCGATGGTGAACACGACGTCGTCTACCACGGCGGAGTCGTCCATGGAGTCCAAAGGGACCTCCGCCTTCATTTTGGGGAAATGGCTGGTGACGTGCTTGGAGAGGAACTCCTGCATGAGCTCTCCGCCCGCGCCATGGTTCATGATCACTTTCGGCATGTGGGCGGAATGACCGCCTCCCCATAAAAGGAATTGCCACCTTCTGGCAGAGGGGAGCCATGTTTTATATCAGCCTTTGCGGTAGGGTCTGACGGGCCCCGTGGGGTAGGGGATATCCTGTTGGACTTCGGAACCAACAACTCGGGTTCGATTCCCGGCGGGGCCGCTTCGAGACTCCTTCTTCGGCCCGTATTTCCCGATCGTCATCGCCGAGTCCAGCACGTGCCCCTGCATGGCGAAGAACAGCTCGTTCAGGGGGAATCCCTTCTCCAGGCCCAGCTCGCAGTCGAGGGCGTACACGGTCAGCGTGTACCTGTGCACCTTGTCCGGCGGGGCCATGCCGCCGTATCCGGTCCCCGTCTCTATGGGGCACCTGTCCAGGACCCCGCACCAGCTGTTGCGCCCTTCCGTGAAGTCGGTGCTGTTGCGGGACTCTCCCTCCAGGACCTCCGTCTTCTTGAGGTCCGCGAGGATCCAGTGGATCCAGTCGAATCCGCAGACCGGGATGGCGTCGTAGTCGTCCAGGACCGCGGCGAAGCTCACGGTCCCCTCGGGCGCGTCCTCGATCTTGAACGGTATGGATAGGGACGGCATTCCGCCCACCCTGTCCTTGCCCTTCTTCCCGTATTTGTCCAGGAAGAACCCGTCCTCTATTCCGGAGCTGGTGACCTTCATTCACTTCCCCTCGTAGACGATGAGGGACTCGACGTCGTAGTCCTTCAGCTTGCCCCTTCCTCCCAGGCCGGCGAGCTCCATGACGAAGCTGATCTTCACCACCTCTCCTCCGAGGCGCTCTATCATCTTGACCATGGCCCCGGTGGTTCCTCCGGTGGCGATGAGGTCGTCTATGATGACGACCTTCTGGCCTGGCTTTATGGCGTCCTTGTGGACCTCCAGCGTCGCGGTGCCGTATTCCAGGTCGTATTCCTCTGATATGGTCTCGCGGGGCAGCTTGCCCTTCTTGCGGAAGAGCACGAACCCCTTCTTCATTGCATAGGCCACGGGGGCGCCGAATATGAACCCGCGGGACTCGGATCCCGCCACGAGGTCGAAGTCGATGCCGTCCAGCGTATGGACGAGCTGGTCGATGGCCATGGCGAACCCGTCTTCGTTGTTGACGATCGTGGTGACGTCCCTGAACATGATCCCGGGCTTCGGGAAGTCGGGTATGGTGGTCACGTAGTCTTTGAGTTCCATGGACGGTGAAACGTCGGGACCCGTCTTAAAACAATGCCAACGAGCCTCAACGGCCTGGACGGACCGGCTCTGGATAATTCCGGTCCGCACTTCTCCGCCCCTTCAGGGTAAGCGCGTTTGTTGCGGTCATCCGTCGAGTCTTGCGAGCGGAACCGTCTCGGCGCGAAAGGGACAAGCGAACGCCGCATCCCGTCCGGCCGCGGTCCTTTCCGGAACCGCTCTCGCCGCAGATCCAAGTTACTTGTCTTTTAGCGATCTTTCCTTGCCTCCTTGAGTGATAGTACGAGTTTATACTATTTATAGTAATCTGTTGTTGATATTCGTAGCAATTATTATGATTGCTATAATAATTCGATATATTACTACGATATTCGTAAAAGGATAACGGTAACTTTTAATTGCGGGAATGCCATTCGCATCTTGCGGAGAGCCTGTCGGGCCTCGTTTTTTGCACGGATTGCCTATGGGACGTGTCTTGCAGGACCCCATATGCCGGCATGGAACAGGGGCGGTCCCCGAAGGGACCGGAAGAATCCCGGCTGGAGCCGGGTGAAGGGTTTCAGTAGAGCTGCTCGGTGCAGTAGGGGCAGAACTTGGGGGTCTTGGGAAGTCCCGAGATGTCCTTTCCGCAGTAGGGGCAGCTGTTGTACTTGGGCGCGGACCCGTCCGCAGGCCCGGGGGCGGCGGTCCCGTCCGCAGGGGCGGGTCCGGCCTGAGCGCCGGTCTGGGGGGCAGGGCCCTGGGGGTTCTGGCCGTATCCGTAAGGCGGGTAGCCTCCCTGCGGAGGGTAGCCGTATCCGCCCTGCGGGGGATATCCGTAGCCTCCCTGGGGCGGGTAACCTCCCTGCGGAGGGTAGCCGTATCCGCCCTGCGGGGGAGCGTATCCCGAGGTCCCGGGGGCGGGCTGTCCGCAGAAGTTGCAGTGGTTGTAGGGATAGACGTTCGGCCTTCCGCAGAAGGGGCAAAGCATCTGCTGCTGCTGGGGCGGCTGCTGCTGCCCGCCCTGCTGGCCTCCCTGAAGCTGCTGGAACATCTGGGGGAACAGGAGCATTCCGGTTCCGACCGCCGCTCCGCCTTCGGAGTTTCCTATGGCGTCTGCCATTCTGTCCATGACCTCGTACCTCTTGAAAGCCTCTCCGTTCTTGCTGCTGAACTGAAGGTATTCGAATATCTTCTTCTGGTCCTCTTCGGTGGTCCTGACCTCGGCGATCTTCAGGGACAGGAGCTCCAGTCCCCTCTGGGCGAAGTACTGCTCGATCTTCACCTTGGTGACGGTCGAGGCCTTCTCCAGCTGCCCGTAGACCTCCATGTAGTACTGGCTGCTGAGCTGCTGGGTGACCTGCTCGTTGATGAAGCTCTTCATGAAGGCGTTGACGTCTCCGGTGGTGTACGCCTTTAGTCCTCCGAGGACCTGGGTGAAGAACACCGTGACGTCGGACACGCGGAACTGGTAGTCCCCGTTGGCCATGAGGGTTATGGGCGCCTCGTAGTCCGGCGCGGGCTTGATCATTCCGCGAATCCCCCACTTCCCGTTGAACATCTTCAGCGAGACGTAGACGATCTGGATCTTGAACGGGGTCTCCTTGTATCCCAGGGCGAGGTTGTACAGCTTGGTGAGCCAGGGGATGTTGGCCGACGTTATGAGGTGCCTCCCGGGCTCCAGTACTCCCTGGAGCTGCCCGTCCCTAATGAACAGGGCGACGGCGTGCTCGGGGACGGTGACGGAGGTCAGGGTCCTGAGGTCGTCGTGGTTGAAGGTGTACACTATGTCGTCCGCTCCCTGGTTGGACCAGGTCACGACGTTGGTGTTGGCCGCGGCCATCAGATCGCCTCCTCGGCCTGGAAGCCTTTCATGATGGCCTCCCTCTCATTGTACGCCTCGATCATGTCGTCGACGCACCTCTCGTACTTGCGGAGGTCCTTCCTCTGGACGGTCCCCTCGTCTACGGCGTCGAGGATGTTCTCGGTGGCCTCCCTGAGGGCGTGGATGTCCTCCAGGATCTTGGCGTCCCACTCCATGACCCTGTCCAGGTCCTTCTCGAGGATCTTGACGGAGTCGTGGAATCCGGAGTACCCGTTGACGGCCTTCTTGACGTCTACGTCGTAGCGGTCGACCTTGGTCCTGATCCTCTCGACGTCCATCATCATGTCGAAGTCGTTGATCACTCCCTTCTGGATCTCGCAGAGGTCCATCTTGGATCCCTGTATGGCCCTGGAGAGCTCCGCCCTGACCGCCCTGTCGGCGTCCCTGCGGAGGTTCTTCTCCTTGTAGCCCTTGTATCCGGGGATGTAGAGCTTTATCCTCTCGAAGAGGCCCATGTCCCCTTTCATCTTGGACGTTACCGTATCGTTCAATTCTGCCATTTTCACACCTTCCTGTTCTTTACTGCCATTATGATCACGACGACCGCTATTATGGCGATGAAGACGGCCACCGTTATGAGGATGTTGTGCACGAGTCCGTTGATGAGCCCGGTCACTCCTATGCCGGCCAGCAGCACGCCCCCGACCAGCGCCGCGTCCCCGTAGGAGGGTCCGAAATTGTTGTCCCCGCCTTTCAGAAGGGAGGTGGCGGCTATGTACACTCCGAACATTATTATCACGGCCCACAGCGCATCCAGCGCGTTGCCGGTCGTGAGGTACAGTATGATTCCGAGCACGATCGCCAGCATGAACACTCCGGCGGAGATCGCGCCCATCGTCCTAGCGTTAACAGCCATTTCTCTCACTCTCTCAGATTATTACTATCTTGTCGGTTCCGAGCAGGTTTACCGCCTCAGGCGCGAGCCTGCTGAACTCTTTCGGCAGGATCACCTTGTTTCCCTGCACGTCGCAGGGTATGTAGATGAGCCGTTTCACAAAAGGCTTGCTGAGCTTCAGCTTTGAGTGGGTGGTCGAGCATTGCTTGAGGTAGTCCTCCACGAGCTTGGTCGCTTCGGTCTTGGTGCTCAGGGGGACCACTATCTTCTTGGTTCCCGGGGAGTTGTTGGCGGCGGAGTCCGCGAGCACGCCTATGCCCGCCCCTCCGCTGATGCTGTTCTCCTGTCCTTTTATCTTGGACATGATGGACGCCTCGGGGGCGTTGGCGAATATGTCGGTCAATCCTTTGCGAGGGCTGGACAGGGCCGCGTCGCACACCGTGAACGTGGCGGGTATGAGCAGGTCCTCGGTGACCTCCACGCTCTTCTTGGAGAACAGGGCCCCGGTGGTGAAGCTGTACTTCAGGTCCACGTCCCAGAACGGATAGAGGAGGGTTCCTCCGCCGGAGCAGATCGGAAGGGCCCCGGAGTTCCTGGCGTCCATGATGGACTCGATCCCGGCGAACATCTCGGCGTCCCTCTCCCTCTTGTCCAGGAGGTGGTTCCAGTCGCGGTTGTTGGGGTACTTCAGGCTGCTGACCTTGTTGAGGACCTCCAGCAGATGAAGCGGATCGGAGGAGGTGCCGTTGGCCATCTCCGCGATGTGCAGGAGGGTCTTGGCCTGGGATATCTCCACGTCCACGGCGCGTATCATGACGGCCATGGTGGGGCTCCTGAATATCTCCTTCTTGGCCTCCTCCAGGGCCTTGACCCCGCCCTCCGCCTTGACGACGCAGTCCAGCGCGTTTCCGTTGAGGACGAAGTCGGACGCCAGGCAGATCTCGGCCAGGGCGTTGAGCCTCTTCGCGAAGGGCTCGTAGCCCTTGCATTTGCTCATGTAGGAGGCGGACTCCTTGAAGTTGTTCGCCATCAGGACGAACCTTCCGGGGGTGGTGTCCCCCAGGAGCTTCGAGTTGTTGACTATGAGCGCATAGGTGGCGGCGAGGCTCTCGGCCTCGACTATCACGGACTTGTTGTCCGCGTCGATGGCCAGGGGCTCGATGCTCTTCAGCTTCGCGTTGAACTCGAACGCCTGGGTGGACGTGCGCTTGGCCGACAGGGGCTTCTCCTTGCTGAAGGGGAGCACGATGAGCGGCGAGCTGATGACGCTGTTCATGTCCAGGCGGAACTCCCTGATCTCGGGGTCCACCATGGGTTTCACGTTGTTCACGTAGATGTTGTATCTGGCTATGGGATCTACGTTCTCGGTCTGCGTGAGCGAGAACCCGCCGGGGACCGCCTTGCTTATCCAGGACTTGATCTCGCCCATCATCTGGTCCATGTAGGCCTTGGCGTCCACCCTCTGCTGGCTGGTGCCGCAGCTGGGACACTTGATGTACGGGGAGTCGGACTTGATGTCTTTCTCGTCCAGGGGCGCGCCGCAGTATTTGCAGCGCAGTTCAAGCAGGTCGTCCATCTCAGTTCACCCTCATCAGCCTTATCTGGCTCTCGAGCGAGTTTATCTCCGCCTGCAGGCGGGCCTCCATGGCGCGCATCTCGGCCATGGCCTTCTGGTGGTATCCGTAGGATATCTCGTCGGCGCGGTTGCTTACCGCGGAGTAGCAGGCGCGGCAGATGTAGATGTGCTTGTTGTCCTGCGCCCTGTTCTTGCTGGTCCCGTTGTCGCTGCTCTCGTTCGCCAGCGCGGGGGATATGTCCGCGGGCGCGGAGTAGAAGTGGATCCCCTCTCCGGAGGCGGTCCTGTTGCATATCCAGCACCTGCAGGTGTTGGAGTACGCCTTCACCCTGGCGTCGTTGGCGCTTCCGCTCTGGCCGTTCTGCTGGCGGTACCCCATGGCTATCTGCTCGTACTCGGCCGCCTGGGGAGGGTTCTCCCACACGACGTCGTCGGACAGGGCCTCGTAGGACACGGCCATCAGGTTGAAGAACTCCGTCAGACCGGTCATCGTCGTGTCGTTGTTGAATATCTCCTGTATGATCAGGTGCTCGTTCCCTATCTTCTCCTGGAACTCCTGGGCGAGGACCTGCAGGTTGCTGGATACGGCCTTTAGGTCGGTCTTCTTGGCCCTCTGGTTCATCAGGCTGATCTTCCTGTAGGTGAGCTCGGTCTCCGTTATCAGAGGGTCGCGGTAGACGTGGGTCAGGCCGAAGTCGAAGTCCGCCACGCTCAGCGCCTTGAGCTTCTGGAGGAGGTTGGAGTACCTGTCGGGCTGATCCAGATGCCCCATCATGTCTATGAGCGCCACCTGGACCGCGGCGACGTCGTTCACGCCGCCCTCCTTGTCTATCGACTTCTGAAGGACGTTGCGTGCTTTGGAGAACTCGCCCCTCTTGATCAGCTCGTTTCCCTGATCATAAAGGTCGTCTCCGTTCTTGAACAGCTTGAACGCCATCTTTTCACACCGCGTTCTGTATGCATGATTATACTAATAATAGTGACCCGAGGGCGTCGTCCGACGGAGCCCCTCTCGGTCTCTGGCGCAAGAGAGGCCGGTCTTTCAGAGGTTTCAAGACAGTTGAACAGTATTTTCTGAAATAATAGATATATGTCTAATAGAGGTTCCCAATATCGTCGTTTTATCTCGATTCACGAAACATTTATAACGATGTACGATGCAATCCCCCCTTCATGGCGAACAGCAGGTTCAGGGCGGTGGAAGAGGCCTTCGCGAAGGAGGCGGTGGTCGCGGAGCCCCCCGCGCCGGCGACTTCCGATTATTATGGATGCAACGTCTTCGGCAGGAAGAACATGAGGAGGTACCTCTCCGCCGACACGAGGCAGAAGGTGTACGAGTCGATAGAGCAGGGCGTCACCCTGGACAGGGACGTCGCCGAGCAGGTCGCCGCAGGCATGAAGCGCTGGGCCCAGGACATGGGGGCCACGCATTACACCCACTGGTTCCAGCCGCTCACCGGCGGGACCGCGGAGAAGCACGACTCCTTCTCGGAGCCGTACGGGAAGGGCGATTCCATAGAGACGTTCTCCGGGAAGATCCTGTGCCAGCAGGAGTCCGACGCGTCCTCGTTCCCCAACGGCGGCCTGAGGAACACCTTCGAGGCCCGCGGATACACCGCCTGGGATCCGTCGTCGCCGGCGTTCGTCATGGGCGACCGCCTCTGCATCCCCACGGTCTTCATCTCGTACACGAAGGAGGCCCTGGACTACAAGACCCCGCTGCTGAAGTCGGAGCTCGCCGTCTCGTCCGCCACGGCGGACCTGCTGAAGTACTTCGGCATCGAGGGGGACCGCGTGTTCGCGTACCTGGGGTGGGAGCAGGAGTACTTCCTGGTCGACGCCGCCCTGTACGCCCAGCGCCCCGACCTCATCATGGCCGAGAGGACGCTGATAGGCCACAACTCCGCCAGGAACCAGCAGCTGGAGGACCATTACTTCGGCGCGATCCCGGGGAGGGTCCTCGAGTTCATGAAGGACCTGGAGTTCGAGTGCTACAAGCTCGGGATCCCCATAAAGACCAGGCACAACGAGGTCGCTCCCAACCAGTTCGAGATCGCGCCGGTGTACGAGCAGTGCAACATAGCGATAGACCACAACCTGCTGCTGATGTCCCTCATGAGGACGGTGGCCGACAGGCACGGGTTCAAAGCGCTGCTCCACGAGAAGCCCTTCGCGGGAGTGAACGGCTCCGGGAAGCACTGCAACTGGTCGCTCGGAACCGAGTCGGGCGTAGCGCTGCTGTCTCCCGGGAAGACCGACCTCGAGAACCTGAGGTTCCTGACGCTGACCGCGAACATACTGAAGGCGGTCTACGACAACAACGCACTGCTCAAATCATCCATACTGACGGCCTCCAACGCCCACAGGCTGGGCGCCAACGAGGCCCCGCCGGCGATAATATCGTCGTTCCTGGGGGAGCAGGTCACGGAGGCCTTCGAGGAGCTCCTGACGTCTAGGGACATGGTCAAGATCAAAGGGAAGGTGGGCTACAACCTGGGGATACCGCAGGTCCCGGACCTGTTCATGGACAACACCGACCGGAACAGGACCTCCCCGTTCGCGTTCACCGGCAACAGGTTCGAGCTCAGGGCGGTCGGCTCGTCGGCCAACTGCTCCAGCGCGGTCTCCGTCCTGAACACGATAACCGCGTACCAGTTCAAGAGGTACAAGGAGAACGTGGACAGGAGGATAGCGTCCGGCACGCCGATGATGAAGGCCATCCTGGACGAGACCCGCGAGACCTACAGGGCATGCAGGAACATCTGCTTCGACGGCAACGGCTATTCGGAGGAGTGGCTCAAGGAGGCCGCCGCCCGCGGCCTGGACTGCGAGACCAGCCCCCCTCTGTGCTACGACGTGCTGACCTCCCCGAGGACGGTCGAGGTCTACAGGGACACCGGCGTGCTGACCGAGGTGGAGCTCAAGGCCCGCAGCGAGATCTGCTGGGAGATATACAGCAAGAAGATCGAGATAGAGGCCAGGGTTCTCGCCGACCTCACCGCCAACCACATACTCCCGGTGGCTACGAGGTACCAGTCGTTCCTGCTAGACAACGTGTCCAAGATGAAGGACATCTTCGAGGGCAAGGAGTACAAGCAGGTGGCCGGGCCCGAGATCCGCATCATCAAGGACATCGCCGAGCACGTGAGCAAGGCCCGCATGCTCGCCGAGGAGATGGAGGAGGCGGTGGACGAGGTCTGCGACATAGAGTCGGAACGTTCCCGCGCGGTGGCGTTCCACGACAAGGTGGTGCCGTTCCTGGACGAGGTCAGGGTGCACGTGGACGCCCTGGAGATGATCGTGGACGACCAGATGTGGCCTCTACCCAAGTACAGGGAGCTCCTCTTCATACGCTGACGCGACTTTCCTGTCGCATACCGAGGATGTCGCAGCATGGATGACCCAGCGGAGGACGGGTTCAGGACGTTGGACCCGGTGTCCAAGAAGGCCATGTACGTCGGGAACGCCCTGACCATGGCCGCATTCGCGGTATTCGCGGCGGTATCGCTGCACTTCAGCCAAGGTACCGCCTGGTTCCTCCCGTCGGCCGCCATGGTCGTTTCTCTTGCGGTCGTCCTCGCCCTCTACCTGTTCCTGAGCCCGCCGGTGTTCTACCGGCACTATCGCTACCGCATGGACGACGACTGCATCGAGGTTCGCAGCGGGGTGATCATCCGCTCCCACGTCCTGGTGCCGGTGGAGAGGGTCCACCAGGTGGACGTGAGGAAGGGCCCCATACTGAGGGCGTACGGCCTAGCGACGGTCACCGTGACCACCGCGGGCGGCTCGGTTTCTTTACAATATCTGGAGGAGGCCGTCGCCGAGGACATCGCGGCCCATTTGAACGAGAAGGTCATGTCCATGCTCAAGGCGAGGCAATGACCAAGGGCCCGTTCCTCCGCAACCACTGGTCCGTGGTGGCGTCCGGCACGCTAAGGGCTGCCTCATGGAGCGTCCTGATCCCAGTCGTGATGCTGGCCAGCTACGGCGCCTTCACCCTTGAGAGGGCGCTCCTGATGATAGGGGCGTTCACGGCGGCCTCGGCCGTCGCCAACGTTATCTTATGGAGGAGGACCAGGTACTACTTCTTGGAGGACGAGATGACGGTGGAGAGGAATACGGTCTTCCGCTCCGAGACCCGCATCCAGTACGACCGGCTGGCGTCCGTGAATGAGGAAAGGGATCCAGTATGCCGCCTGCTGGGGGCCGTGAGGCTCTCTTTCAACCTGAACTCCAGCGTGAACGCGTCCAAGGCCGAGGCGTTCATAGTCCTGAAGGCGGACGAGGCCGCCGCGTTGCGTGCCAGGATGGACTCGCGCATATTCGGGAGGCCCGCCCCATCCGAGGACGAGGCCGCGGAGGAGCCCGCGTCGCTGGTGGACGTGTCGTTCGCGGACATTCTGCTCCATTCGATGTTCGGGATGCCCAGCGCGCAGGTCGGTGTCGGGGCCGTGACGCTTGCGTACTCGCTGTTCACGTTCTTCGGGCTGGGGACGCCGTCCGTAGCCGCCACCCTCCTGTTCGTCGTCGACTTCCTGCTGCCGGCGGCCTCCAGCTTCCTGAGGCTTTACGGATACAGGATAACCCGCTCCGGGGACAAGGTGTCGGTCTCCTCCGGCCTCCTGAGCACCAGGGAGGACTCGTTCCTTCTCTCCAAGGTGAACTGCGTCAGGGTACGCGAGCCGTTCCTGTGCCGCCTCATGGGGAGGGCGATACTGGAGGTGGAGGTCGTCGGCACCGCCAACGGCAAGGGCGTCCCGCTCCTCTGCCCCCTCAAGCGCAGGTCGGTAGTCATGGACCTGTTCCACAGCCTCCTTCCGGAGTTCGAGTGCTCGGCGGAGCCCATGGGCCAGTGCCGCGTGGCGTCCGCGGGCATATTGCTGAAGGCTGGAATAGTCGCGTCCGCGCTTCTCGCCGCCGCCTGTCTGATCGTCACGTACGAGCCGGCCGCCGATCCCGAAGTCGTCGCCGGCGTCGCGCTGTTCGGCATCCTCCTGTGCGCGTTCTGGGCCGTCATGGCCTACAGGACCCGCGCCTTCGCATGCGACGGCGACATAGCCATGCTCGTCGTCGGGGCCTGCGACAGGATAACCGACCACATCCTCATGGACAAGGTCCAGTTCGCCGACGTGAGGTCCTCGCCGATCCAGAGGCGCAAGGGCGCTGCCAGGTGCAGGATAAGCATGCTCTCCACGTCCGGGGCGACGTCGGTGACCTCCGGGGTGTTCCCCGCGGAGGAGCTCGAGAAGGTCTCATCCACCGTGCTGGCCAGGATAAAGGACGGCCGCTACGACTTCCGCAGATTCCAGCGACGTCCCGCGGACCACACGGGGCCCAATAGACTATATTTATATAGAAGAACAAACTTTAACCGTTCAGCATTCCGAATAAGGAATATTTGGAGGAACAAGAATGGGCATGGGAAACACACCTGTCATCATCCTAAGGGAAGGAACCAAAAGAGAGAAGGGCAAGGACGCGCAGTTCAACAACATCGCCGCGGCCAAGGCCATCTCTGACGCCGTCAGGAGCAGCCTGGGGCCCAGGGGAATGGACAAGATGCTCGTCGACTCGATGGGAGACGTAGTCATCACCAACGACGGAGTCACCATCCTGAAGGAGATGGACGTCCAGCACCCCGCCGCCAAGATGCTCGTGGAGGTCGCCAAGACCCAGGACGCCGAGGTCGGAGACGGAACCACCACCTCCGTCATCCTCGCCGGCGAGCTTCTCAAGAAGGCCACCGACCTGATCGACGCCAACGTTCACCCCACCATCATAGCCAACGGGTACAGGCTCGCCAACGCCAAGGCCCAGGAGGTTCTGAAGAACATCTCCAAGAAGGTCACCATCGACGACGAGGAGAGCCTCAAGCTCATCGCCCAGACCGCGATGATCTCCAAATCCGTCAGCGGCTCCAAAGAGTACTTCTCCGAGATGGTCGTGGACGCCGTCAAGACCGTCGTCGACAAGGACGAGGACGGCAAGTACACCGTCGACCTGAAGAACATCCAGACCGTCAAGAAGGCCGGCGCCAAGATGGACGAGTCCTACATCGTCAAGGGACTCATCATCGACAAGGAGCCCGTCCAGCCCACCATGCCCAAGGTCGTCGAGAACGCCAAGATCGCTCTGGTCGACGCATCCTTCGAGGTCAAGAAGACCGAGATCGACGCCAAGATCCAGATCACCGACCCCAACCAGATCGCCGCCTTCGTCGCCGAGGAGGAGAACATGCTCAGGGCCATGGTCGACAAGGTGAAGGCCTCCGGAGCCAACGTCGT
>JAFWTC010000055.1 GCA_017519045.1 Candidatus Methanomethylophilaceae archaeon | reverse complement strand
GCGGACGAACTCCTTGGAAAGCTCCACGATGTTGCCCTTGGCGTACTCCTCGGCGTCCCACCAGCGGTCCTCGTCGAGGGTGCCGAAGGTGTCCACGACCATGAGCCTCCTCTCCTTGTCGTAGGCGAACTCCTTCTTCCCGTCGCAATGGATGAGATTGCGCTTCCCGGCCTCCTCTGCGATTATCGAATCGATCTTAAGGACGGTCGACTTTATCTCCTCGTACTCGGCATCGGAGAGGCCGGCCATCTTCTTGGCCTCCTCGTCGGTGAGGTTCTCATCGTGGGCCTCCAGCTTCGTGGTGCACTCGATGAACGGAGTCGGAAGCTTGTCGCCCTTCTTCACCTGATGCCCGGCGGGGAATCCGAGCTGCTCCGCGGTGACCTTCCCGGACTTTATCCTGTCCAGAAGGGATCCGGCGGCATAGTACCTGCAGATCACCTCCAGAGGTATGAGGTAGTTCTTGGTGCTTCCATCGATCTTGCTGTAATCGCGGATGATGTCGACCCTCTCGACCCTCATGCGGTCCTTGGAGGGCTCGCTGATGAAGTGGTTGCGGATCCCGTTCTTGGAAAGGAGCCCGAACCAGTACTTCGCAGTCCTGCAGAGGGTCTCCCCCTTGTGGGGGATCTTGGAAGGAATGATCTTGTCGAAAACCGAGATGTTATCGGTGTAGGCGAACTCCAAGGTGTCATCGTCGACCTTGTAGACCTCCTTCACCTTCCCTGTCATCACATGCTCCATGAGCAGTGATTAGGAAGGTGTTAGATAAGGACTTGCAAACCCGCCCCTTCCCGTGCCGGGGATTTCAGAATCCTCGCTCGACGGTGCTGGACTTCATGGATTCCAGATCGAACTCGACAAGCCTGCCCGCGTTCGCGAAACCAGCTCCGGAGATCGCCCTGAGGATCTCCAACGCCTGGATCGAGGCGATGGCGGACGCCGCCGCTCCTACGTTCGAACGGGGCTCGGCATACGGTTCTACCTTTCCAACGATCTCGCCTATGCTGGACGACCCCGGTGCGGAGACGGCCACGCGTCCCTCGAATCCGCACACGTCGGCGTATACCACGGCCTTTCCGCGCTCGGCGGCATAATCCGAAAGAACGGCGCTGGCTTTGGGATCGCACAGACAATCGGCGATGATGTCGCAGCAATCGAACATCGTCTTGGTGCCCTCGTCGATCCTCTCGGCATGGACCTCGAGCTCGGCCAGAGGGTTGACGGCGGTTATCCATTGCGCCGCTATCTGGGCCTTCGGCCTGGGATCGGACATGGCGTAGATGAACTGGGTGTTCAGGTCGGTTATCTCGGGATAATCCTGATCCGCCAGCACGAAACGGCTGACCCCGGCCTCGGCCAACACGGTGACGAGCGTCACCCCCAGCGCCCCGCATCCCGCTACCCCAACGGTCGCCTGCATTATCCTTCCCTGCCCCTCATCCCCGAAGAGCGATGCCTGGCTGTCGAACCTGCCTCCTCTCATAATAATCCCCTCAACAGTTCCTCGAGCAGTTCCAACGAAGTGGATACCGTGCTCCTTCTGACGTCGTCGCGGCCTCCCTCGAACACGTTGCGCGACACGACTATCCTGGGGCCGTCCGCCACGGCTATGTAGACGAGACCCACAGGCTTGCCGGGGACCGCCCCTCCCGGGCCCGCTATCCCGGTGACCGCTATCGCCGTGTCCGTGCCCAGAAGGCTCCTGGCACCGGCGGCCATCTCCCTGGCGGTGTCCTCGGACACTGCCCCGTGGTCCATCAGGGTCTGCTCCTTCACTCCCAGGACCTTCATCTTGACGTCGTTGGAGTAGGCGATGACTCCGCCCTGGAAGACGTCCGACGATCCGGGGACCGCCGTAAAGGCGCCGCCTATCAGGCCCCCGGTGCACGACTCTGCGGTGCAGACGGTCTTGCCGGCCTTCCTGAGAAGCCCTAGCAGGGCCTCGGCTTCGAAGTGGGGCGTTGTCCCCGCCTCCGGTGATGTCCTTGAGCCTACCGACCCCGTCTATGTCGTCCATGACCTCCGAGACCGCCTTGGGCACCAGCGACCTCCATTCCTCGCCGGCGACGATCCTGCGACGGATCTCCGTCCCGGAATAGATCTCGCGGTTGTACAGGGGGGAGGCGCGGACCTCGAATCCCGCCTCCTCGAACAGACGCCTCGTGAGAGGATTGTTGGTATAGACCCTCCTGAACGGAGGGGACATGGAGACCACGTGGGCGACCCATACGGAATAGCGGTTCAGATCCTCCATCGGGACGATGCTATAGTTGGTGATGCCCGCATCGGTCAGCGAGTTGTCTATCATCAGGTACCTCTCACCGGCCGTGAAGGGGTTCTCCGGATGATGGGAATACTGGGCGCTACCGATTCCGACGATAAGGTGGTCAGACTCCGATGCGCATTTGCGGATGACGTCCATATGTCCGTTGTGGAAAGGCTGGAACCTTCCCACGACCATCGAGTACGCATGGTAGTCGTTCCTCGTCATGGACGGGTGTACTGCTATGCCCTATAAAACCGTAAGGACACGGACGGGAAGAAAGGGAAAGGGGTTTGGGGAAGGTCATCCCCTGAAGGGCTTCAAGGGGTCGGTCGGGCCCCTCTCCAGGTTGTGGGGGACCTCCTCGACCTGCACGTCGTCGGAAGGGGCGGGAGCCGCCTCGGTCTCCGCCGGGCGCCTCGCTTCCCTGACGGGCTCCACATGCTTCACGACGTACTCCGGCGGAGGCTCGATCTTCTTGACGGTGGAGACGCCGCCCTCGTTGAGCGGGAGGAGCTTGTCCAGGTACTGCTGCTTCATCGGGCAGTCCACGAACGCGTATTCGAAGACGTCCCTGAGGGTCTCCACGGTGTAGACCTCCATGGTCTTGTAGTACCTGTTCTCGATCATGACGTCCTGCCCGTTGTCCTTGGGAATCAGGGCGATCTTTATCCCCGACGCGGCCGCGGCCTCCAGCTTGGCGGTCACTCCGCCCACGGGGAGGACCATTCCCCTGACGCTCAGGGAGCCGGTCATGGCCAGGTCCTGGCGTATGGGTATGCGCTCCAGGGCCGATATGATCACGGTGGCCATGGTGATGGAGGCGCTGTCTCCCTCGACTCCGTCATAGGTTCCGATGTACTGCAGGTGGATGTCGCTGTCCGACAGGTTGGTCATCGTGTACTTCTTGATGACCGCGGAGATGTTGTCGACGGCCTCCTTGGCTATCGTCCCGAGCTGACCCGTGGCGATGATGCGGCCGCCCTTGCGGACCTGGGACGGAGAGACTTCGGCCACTATGGGGAGGACTATTCCGGAATACTCGGCCATATTGGAGCTGGCGTTCAATGCTGCGAGGCCGTTTATCATTCCGATCTCGCTGCCTTCCGTCTTGAACATGGAATAGGCGGCGCTGGACTCGATGTATCTGTCCGCGATCTGCTGCTCGATGCTGCGGGCGGTCCTCCTGGCCACGACCACGTCGTCGACGGTCACGGCGGGGGCCCCGCGCTGATACGCTATGTCGCCTGAGACGCGGATGAGACCTCCGAGCTCCCTCATCCTCAATGTGAGCTCGCCCTTCTTCCCGGAGCGACGCTGGGCCTCCCTGACGATCTCGCCCACGGCGTACTTGTCGAACGGAGGGATCTTGCCGTCCTTCTTGACCTCTTGGGCGACGAAGCGGGCTATGTTGGAACGGTTCTCGTCGGTGTCATGCATCGTGCTGCGCATGAAGACCTCGTATCCGTATCCCCTTATCCTCGACCTGAGGGCGGGGTGCATTCCCTGGATGGCATCCAGGTTTCCTGCGCACACCAGGATGAAGTCACAAGGCACGGGCTCCGACTTGACAAGCGCGCCGGAGGACCTCTCGGACTGCCCGGTTATGCTCATCTGCTTCTCCTGCATCGCTGTGAGAAGGGCCTGCTGGGACTCCATCCTCAGGACGTTGATCTCATCGATGTAGAGGACTCCCTTGTTGGCCTTGTGGATCGCCCCCGCCTCTATCCTGTCGTGGGACGGGGTCTCGAGGCCTCCGGACTGGAACGGGTCGTGCCTAACGTCGCCGAGAAGCGCTCCTGCATGGGTTCCCGTGGCGTCTATGAACGGGGGTGTCTCGCCCGGCTCGTGCCCCACCAAGAGCTTGGACACTATGGCGGTCTCGGTCCTCTGCTGCATCGGGGTCTTGAACAGCATGACTATGATGAATGCGCCGAGCATGGCGATGAGCGCTATGGTGAAGTTGCTGAACACGAAGGCGCCCACGAGCCCCAGCACGATCAGTCCCATGCAGGCGTATACCCACAGGGTGTTCGACTGGTTCCTCCTGGCGGCGGCCGCGGCCTTCTGCTCCGCCACGACGGCCTTCCCTTTGCCGGCGGGGAACGTCCTTATCCTGGGCTCGTTGAAATCCTCAGGATTGTGATAGGAGACGATGTCCTGAAGGTCCTCGGGGGAAAGCTCCTCCACCATCGAGTTGGCCAGCATCGACTTCCCGGTTCCGGGCTCCCCTATGAGCATCACATGCCTCTTCTGCGAGGCGGCCTTGCGCATGACGGCCACGGCCTCGTCCTGTCCGATGACACGGGCCGCCATCGAGTCCGGAATCTCGATCTCGTCGGTGGACTCGAAGGTCTGCTTGTCAGCCCATTCCTCCACGGGCATCTCGGACCTTTTCTCGTCTTTTTTGTTCATTTACTGTGACCCCATTTGAACAGTTTGTTCTTTTATAAAATATTTTTGTTAAATGACCTCAAGCGAAACCGTCTCTGGCCCCGATGTAAAGCATCACTACCATTATGACGGCCATTAATCCTACCAATATATACGCCCCGTATTTCTGAAGGAACGGGGTCTCGTCCGGATACTCGTAACCCTCCCTGGCGAGATCGGGGGCGACGAGCCCGTTGTGGACAGTAAGGTCGGGATTCGGCGTGTGCGTAGCCCCGAAGGGATCCCCTCCTTCCCTGGTCCCACTTCCGGCCATCACGAACTTGGCTTCGACGTCCGTGGCATACCAGGACCCCGCGCTGTGCACCGCGTTCCAGTAATGAATCGCGCCTTCGGACCCGTCATACAGCATGCCCTTCACCGTGCAGGCATCCAATCCGTTGAGGGATGCCATGTACGTGAATGCGGCCGCGACTCCGGCGGAAGACGAGGACTTCGCGCATACGGCGTCATGGATATCGCTGATCGCCCCCTCGTCGTCCTTCTTCAGCGAGACGCCGGACAGGTGCTTGAATATGGATTTGGCCTTCTCGGCGTCGTTGCCTTGATAGGTGAGGCCGGAGCAGGCGTCCTTCACCTCCTTCAGCACGTCCTGGACCGGCGTCGACGAGTATTTGTCGGGAGCCTTCAGGGAGAACGATGCGGAGGATGCGACGAAGTACTCCTTTCCGTCCCCCGAAAGGACCGCCGTGTCAACGGACGGGACGACGTCCACCGTCTTCGAGGGAAGGTCCCATAGCCATATCAGGAGCGGCGACTCGTAGTAAAGGGATGCGAGGGCGGCGGCCACCGTCTTCACGGCGTATCCTTCCGCGGACTCCCTGGTCTGCTGAAGGACCGGGACGGGAAACTCCACCGTCAGGTCCAGCGTACGGTCCTGGGACGCCCCCAGAGCGGCGACCGCGTCGTACACGGCGATGCCGTTGCCGTCGAGCTGGGACCGGTAGCAAGAACCGACGTCTGAAGCGTCCGCCGCATACGCTGGAACGCATGCCAAGAGCGCCAACGCCAGCGCCAGAACCGCACCGGTCTTCGAAATCATGAAGTGCCGTATAGCGACCGACTCTTAAAGATAATGTCAAGTCCGTCGCACATATTATCTACGCTCCGACATTACATGCGGACGGATGAGGGTAGAGGAGCTCGACATATCCGGACGCGTGTCCGAATCATTGCGTTCAGAGGGGTACCTTGAGCTTCACCCCCCGCAGGCGCAGGCCATCCCTCTGGCGCTGGAAGGGAGGAACCTCGTTGTGGCCATCCCGACGGCCAGCGGGAAGTCGCTCATCGGGTACGTCCCGGCCCTCAAGACCATCGCCGAGCGCAGGGGAAAAGTCCTCTACATCGTCCCGCTCAAGGCGCTCGCGTCCGAGAAGAAAGACGACTTCGACCGCTTCTCGTCTCTCGGCGTCAGGACCCACCTAAGTTCCGGGGACCTGGACGCAGAAGACAAGGGCCTCGGCGACGCGAACGTGGTCATCGCCACCTCCGAGAAGGCGGACTCGATGATCCGCCACGGAAGCGAGTGGATGAACGGCGTCGAGCTGGTCATCGCGGACGAGATCCACATGATCCACGATCCCGGACGGGGGCCGACCCTCGAGGTCGCCCTGACCAAGCTCATGCGCAGAAACAGGAATATGCAGGTCATCGCCCTCTCCGCCACCATCTCGAACGCAGAGGACCTCGCCAGATGGCTCCACGCCGACCTTGTCAGAAGCGACTGGAGGCCCATCCCACTGCGCGAGGGGGTATTCCTCGGAAGGGAGATCGAATTCTCGGACGGCTCCAGGACGGAGGTCCCCTGCAAGAACGGAGAGGAGGTCTGGGGCCTGGTCGAGCAGACGGTGAAGTCCGGGGGGCAGGGGATGGTCTTCGTCAACAGCAGGCGCTCCACCGAGTCGCTCGCCGTGAGGTTCAGCAAGCCCATGGCCGCCCTGGTCGGAAAGAATCTCACCGAGGCCGAGGCCCACATACTGGAGGGGGACGGCGAGACCACGGCGTCAGGGAGGAAGCTGGCGGACTGCGTCAGATGCGGGGTGGCGTTCCACAACGCCGGCCTCACATACAGGCAGAGGCGCTTCATCGAGGAGGGGTTCCGCCAGGGGCGCATAAAGTGCATCATCGCCACCCCCACCCTCGCCGCCGGGATCAACCTGCCAGCCAGGAGGGTGGTCATACGTGACACCACCCGCTTCGAGACCAACGTCGGAAACGTCCCGCTCCCCGTGATGGAGATCAAGCAGATGTGCGGACGCGCCGGCAGGCCCAGGTTCGACCCGTACGGGGAGGCGGTACTCATGGCCAAGAGCGAGGACGACGCCGACCACCTGATGCAGGACTACATCGGCCACGACACCGAGAGACTGACCTCCAAGCTGTTCAACGAGAGGGTGCTGAGAAGCCATATGCTCGGGATGATAGCGACCGGCGACGCGTGGTCGGAGGACACCGTGGTGGACTTCCTGAGGGACACCTTCTACGGGACGACCTCCCAGATGTTCGGGATCGAATCCGTGGTCCAGAGGACCGTGGAGTTCCTGGAGGACGAGTGCATGATTGCGGCCGACGGCGATAGGCTCGAGGCCCTTCCGTTCGGAAAGAGGGTCTCCGACATGTGCATAGACCCCGCGTCCGCATCCATACTGAGGGACGCCGTCCTCAAGATAGACGACGGCACCGATGCGTTCCAGATACTCGCGGCGGCCGCGATGACCCCAGACGTCATGGGGATGTATCCCAAAAAATGCGACGAGGACTCGATTTCCGCCGCCGCGCAGAGGCTCGACGGGAGGTACCTTGTGGACCCCGACGAGATCGCCGAGTACGATTACGAGTTCCTCTTCAGTGACCTCAAGACCGCCCTACTGACCGAGAGGTGGATAGAGGAGGTCCCGGAGGACGTCATAACCGATTCGATGGGGATAGGCCCGGGGGACATCAGGTCCAGGATCGACATGATGGACTGGATAATCTACGCCATGAACGAGATCGCACTCATCTTCAACCCGGACGCCGTCGTGAAGATAAGGCCGCTGATGACCCGCATCAAGTACGGCGTGAAGGAAGAGCTCATGGAGCTGGTCGGTTTCCGCGGCGTGGGCCGCAGCAGGGCCAGGATTCTTTTCGACAGGGGGATAAAGGGCGAGCTCGACGTCATGGAGGCCGACGAATCCGTGCTGGCGGCGATCCCCAAGATAGGGAACGCCCTGGCGCACAGCATGAAGGCCCGCTTCGGATCTTCCGGGACCCGCGAGGTCCGGGAGGATAGCGAGGAGGACGAGGACGCGATGCTGGACGCCATGGCGGCGGAATACGGCGAGGCCGTGGCCGCGGAGAAGTCGGAGCAGGAAGACAAGAAGGGGCCCGCAGGCCCGAGGCAGTCGAACCTGTTCGATTTTTGATGAGAAAAGCCGGACGGGAGGCCCCGTCCGTAATCCGTTTCACTGCGAGAGTATGCGCTCTACGTCGGCCACGGAGTTGCCGCACTTTATGGGCGGGGCGCAGTTGTTGATGATCGTATCCGGATCCTTGAGTCCGTTGCCCGTGCATATGCAGACCACGCGCTCGTCCCTGTCGACGACTCCGGTCTCCCTGAGCTTCTTGAGCCCGGCCACGGATGCTGCGGAGGCGGGCTCCACGCAGACGCCCTCCCTCCTGCCGAGCAGCTGCTGGGCCTTTATGATCTCCTCGTCGGTGACGGTGGTGCAGAATCCTCCGGTGGAGTACATCGCATGGAGCGCCTTCCTGCCGCTGACGGGGTTGCCTATCCTGATGGCGGTCGCGACGGTCTCGGGGTGCTCCTCGGGGATGAAGTCCTTGGTCTTGGAGGCGAACGCCCTGGCGACGGGGGCCGATCCCTCCGCCTGGATTCCGGTGAGCATGGGGACCTTGTCGATCCATCCGACCTCCTTGAGCTCGGTGACGGCCTTGTAGACCGCCCAGATGTTGGCGGCGTTCCCCACGGGCAGGATTATCCTGTCCGGGACGTCGTACTCCAGCTGGTCCATGATCTCGAAGAGCACGGACTTCTGCCCCTCAGGGCGGTAGGGGTTGATGGAGTTCAGCAGGTACAGCTTCCTCTCGTCGGCCATCTTCCTGGCGAGGGCGAGGGCGTCGTCGAAGTTCCCGTCGACGGAAAGCACCTTGGCGCCGAAGAACAGAGCCTGGGCCAGCTTCCCCATGGCGACCTTTCCGGAGGGAAGGAACACCGCGCATTTCATGCCTGCCTTCGCGGCGTATGCGGCCAGGGAGGCCGAGGTGTTCCCGGTGGAGGCGCACCCGACGACCTTCGCGCCCAGCTCCTTGGCATGGGACACGCCCATCGTCATCCCCCTGTCCTTGAACGACCCGGTGGGGTTCAGGCCCTCGAACTTGACGAAGGAGTTCTCGACGCCGATCTCCTTTCCCAAGGCCTTCACGGGATACAGGGGCGTCCCGCCCTCCTGGATCGAGACCTTGTTGGCCGGGTCCACCGGCATGAAGGGCGCGTATCTCCACACTCCGAGCGGAGCCTTGCGGAGGTCCTCCGGCCTCATCTCCTTGACCTTCTCCAGGTCCATCTTGACCGTGAGGAGCCCGCCGCACCTGGGGCAGGTGTTGACGAACGGGTCCTCTATCTTCGAACCGCAATCCCAGCAGATAACTTCGTGAGCAACCATGTCAGATCCTCCTGCATCCCGGACCGCATCCGGTGACCCAGGTGTCGCATTTCATCCCATTCTCGGCGTAAAGCGCCTTTATGCTCTCGGCGATGGGAGCGCCGTCGTGCGAGCTCTTGTCGTAAAAGGAGATTATGCAAGGGCCGGACCCTCCGAGGAAGGACACGAGCGCGCCATGCGACATGGCGGCCGACTCCGCATCCTTGAGATGGGGCACCAGGTGCGCCCTGGCGGGCTCGAACACCGCGTCCTTGACGGAACGCCCTATGAGCCCCAGGTCCCCCGTCGTCATCGCATAGACCAGACAGGAAGCGTTGCCCACATGGAACACCAGATCCTTGACCGATACCTCCTTGGGGAGGACGGCGCGGGACTCCTTGGTGGGGACCAGGACGTCGGGCATGGCCACGACGACCCCCAGGTCGGACGGGGGCTTGATGCTGATGACCTCGAAGGGCTCGTACGACCTGATTATGGTGAACCCTCCGAGGACGCAGGGCGCCACGTTGTCCGCGTGAAAGCCGCCGGAGGTCACGTCCTCGGCATGGGCGGCGCACAGGACCACCTCCGTGAGGCTGAGCTTCTCCCCGCACAGTATGTGAGCCAGATAGGCCCCGCCTGCCGCCGAGGCGCCGGAGGACCCTATGCCGCTGCACGGCCTGATGCCCTTCTTTATCTTGATCTCGATGCCGAAATCGGCTCCGCACCTTCTCAGCACCTCCGCGGCGGCTATGCTCACGGAGTTCGCCTCGGGGTCGGTGGGAATGGAGTCGGAACCAGGGCCGGAGACCTCGGAAATGACGATGCCCGAGGGTATCTTCCTGCCCTCTATGACGTCGTACGGCTCTTCCAGCGATATTCCGAAAATGTCGAAGCCCGCGCCGATGTTAGACGTCGTGGCGGGCGCAGCGATTCTGATCCATTCTCCGGTCATTGGCTCACACGTTCCTGCCCGGCCATACCGCACTATATTAGATAAGTCTGCCTACGCACGTGCGCTGTTCATATTAATATGGGGAAAGCCCGTCGGGGTGGCATGGAAGCCGAGGTCGCAGGCATCAGGGGCGACGCCCCGTTCGACGTCATCGTCGGGCATTTCGTGTCGATGGGAGGGGAATGCGTTCTCATGGACCCGGACATGGTGTGCGGGCGGGACCATGTGATCTCGGCCCTGATGCATGCGGAAAGGGCCTTCTCCGAGGGGACGAACCGCTCCAGGACCCTGCCCACCGAGATAATCATGTACTGCGCCTGGGAGAGGCAGATCGGCAAGGCCGTGTCCAAGATGAGTCCGAAGGAAGGGAGGAACGAATACGTCGCCCTGGTCCTGGGGGTGCATGACCTGCGCCTCGACGAGATAGGGATGACGAGGGACGACTCCCTCATCGCCGCCACGCCGGAGAAGGCGTCCGCGCTCGGACTGGACGACCCGTTCCTCTCGTTCGAGGACCAGGCCGTCGAGAACGTCGCGGCCGTGGAGCTGCTGAAGCAGCGATCGTCTCGGGATTCCGTCCGGGAACGCCCTGCGGACCTCCGCCTCCAGGACGTCCAGGTTCTCCGGGCTTCCAGCGGCCAGGACCGACCCGCCCGCCTCGTAGTCGAGAGGGGCGCCCAACGAGCGGATGCACCCGCCCGCCTCCTCCAGGACCACGGAGGCCGCCGCATAGTCCCAGGGACGGAGCCTGGCCTCGAAGAAGAGGTCTCCGGCCCCCTCCGCCAGCATGCACAGCTCCACGGCGGCGGTGCCGATTCTGCGGACGTCGTTGCACAAGGGGTACAGCCTCTCGGTGACCTCGAAGCATCCGGAGGATAGCGACTTGTCGTATGCGGACCACGCGGTGAAGAACAGGCAGTCCCCCAGAGGGCGCCGCTTGGCTTTTATGGGAACCCCGTTCTTGTACGCTCCGGCGCCTTTCTGGGCGCAGTAGAGGGCTCCGTTGAATGGATTGTGGACCACTCCCGCGAACGGCTCCCCGTCCTTCATCAGGGCCACGGAGATCCCGATCTCGGGAATCCCCCTGGAGAAGTTGGCGGTCCCGTCGATCGGGTCGACGATCCACGTGTATCCGTTCCGGAGGACCTCCGCGTCGTCGCCCTCCTCCCCTTTGAACGCCGAACCGGGTATGAGCGCGGTCAGCTCCCTCCTCAGGAAGCGCTCGTTCTCCACGTCCATCGACGTCACAAGGTTCTCCTTGGTCCCTTTCACGCTGACCGAGAAGCCCTTAGCGCCGCCTACCGCGACGCCGGACCGCCTCACCACTTCCGATATTTGCGACAACACGCCCGTCCGAACCACGGCAATCCTATAAACACTGCTCGGAGATACACGGTCATGGCTTACGAGATGAGCGAGGAACTGAAGAACGACATGATCATGCTGCAGCGCAAGGTGGTGGACGAGGGACTCGCCGTCCTCGTGGTGTTCGAGGGCAGGAACGAGAGGGTGCAGGAGAGCATCATCAACGAATTCCTCAACCTGATAGACCCCAGGATCGCCACATACTCCCACTTCACCGCGGAGGGGATGCGCGACTCCAGGGAGATCTTCAAAACGATGTCGCACGAGCCGGCGAAAGGCAAGATTGCCGTGTACGACAGGTCCTGGTACTCCTGGATCGACCCATCCGTCTCCGACCATTCCGGCCTGTTCATGCTCATAGAGGAGCTCGAGCGCTATTTCGCGGACAACGGCGTCATCCTGATCAAGTTCTTCCTCGACTCCGACGAGGTGAGGAAATCCGTCCCCGAAGGATGGATGACCGGCCCCAAGGGGACCTTCCTCTCCGACGACCACAAGTACGAGGTCTGGGGGCGCAAGAGCTCGTCGAAGATCATCTCCGGGACCACGACCGCGTACGCCCCCTGGGACGTGGTCAAGGTCGATGACGTCCTGAAATCGTCCGAGGTAGTGTGCCGGACGTTCATAGACAGGGTGGAGGGCAGGGTCAAATCCGGATACCCGCGCACCAAGGAGTCCGTGGTCCCGCTGTACGACAACCCCCGCGAAGGGCTGGACCTCAGCCTGACCGCCAGCAAATACAGCAAGAAGCTGCTGAAGCTGTCCGAGGAACTGAACAGGCTCCAGGCCAAGCTGGCATCCTCCGGCCTGTCCCTGGTCGTGCTGTTCGAGGGGTGGGACGCCGCCGGGAAGGGAGGGAGCATAAAGCGCGTCACCCGCGCCCTGAACCCCCGCGGATACTACGTCAACCCCGTCGCCGCGCCCACGAAGGAGGAGGGCCTGCACACGTACCTCTGGAGGTTCGCGACGAAGATGCCCAAGGCGGGGCACATCTCGATCTACGACAGGTCCTGGTACGGAAGGATGATGGTGGAGCCCATCGAGAAGTTCTGCACCGAGGAGGAGTACGGGCGCTCCGCCAGGGAGATACGCACCTTCGAGAAGGTCCTGTCGAACTCCGGATGCATCATACTGAAGTTCTGGATGGAGATAAGCCCGGACGAGCAGCTCAGGCGCTTCAACGCTAGGGCGGAGGACCCCACCAAGCAGTACAAGATAACCGACGAGGACTGGAGGAACAGGGAGAAGTGGGACGTGTACGAGGAGTACATAGACAGGATGCTGGCGGCTACCAACACCCCCTATGCGCCCTGGATCGCCGTGGAGTCCGAGGACAAGAAGTACGGAAGGCTGAAGGTGCTGAAGAGCATCGTCGACGCCCTGTCGGAAAGGCTCGATTGATTCGTCGATCGACGATATCCGATTTCGACACAATTATATACGGACTCCCGATAGTTCATCCGTGGTCGACGAGTTCAAGCAAAGGATAGCGGGGGAGATCGCGCTCTCCCCCAATCCCGGTCGCACGATGAGGAAATGGAGGGAGGAGTTCGGCCTCTCCCAGCATCAGCTCGCCGACGCGATGGGAATCTCCCACTCGGTCATCAGCGACTACGAATCCGGAAGGCGCAGATCCCCCGGTGTCAACGTCGTGAAGAAGATGGTGGACGCGTTCATAGAGCTGGACCTCCAGAACGGATCGCGCGTCATATCCAGATACAACCCGGACTTCAAGCTCGAATGCATCATCGCGATGGACGAGTTCCCGGGCGGGACCGAGATAGGCAAGGTCGTCGAGGCGATCTCCGGAAGGAACCTCAATCCGGACCTGATGACCCAGAAGATGGTCTACGGGTACACGATAGTGGACTCCGTGAAAGCCATACTCAGCCTCGGTTCCCAGGACTACCTGCGGATATACGGCGGGAACATCGAGAGGGCGCTCATCTTCACGAACGTCCACTACGGCCGCTCGCCGATGATAGCCGTTCGCGCACACCCCCTCACGCCGGCCATGGTGGTCTACCAGAGGCCGGAGAAGGTGGACCCCTTGGCGGTGAAGCTCGCGCATCTCGAGGGGATACCGCTGGTCGTGACGGACCTGGACGTCGAGGGGATCGTCGCCAGGATGAACGAATTGAAAGAGGAGCGATGCCGATGGAAACAGGAATAGTAAGTTACGGAGCATACGTCCCCAGGTACCGGATCAAGCCCGAGGAGATCGGGAGGATCTGGGGGGTCGACGGGAAAGCCATGGGCAAGGGGCTGATGATAAACCAGAAGTCGGTCCCTTCCCCGGACGAGGACGTGGTCACCATAGCCACGGAAGCCGCCAGGTACATGATGGCCAGGGTCCCCGAGGTCGACCCGGGCGACATAGGCGCCATATACGTCGGATCGGAATCCCACCCGTACGCGGTGAAGCCGACGGCCACCATCGTGGCGGAGTCCATCGACGCGACCCCCGCAATGACCGCCGCCGACATGGAGTTCGCATGCAAGGCCGGGACCGCCGGGATCCAGGCGTGCATGGGGCTCGTGGGGTCCGGGATGATAAGGTACGGGGTGGCCATAGGGGCCGACACGTCCCAAGGAGCCCCGGGTGACGCCCTGGAGTACTCCGCCTCCGCCGGAGGGGCGGCCTACCTGATAGGATCCGAGAACGTCATAGCCAGGATAAACAAGACACTCAGCTTCACCACCGACACCCCCGACTTCTGGAGGAGGGAGGGGCAGCCCTATCCCCTCCACGGAGGAAGGTTCACCGGAGAGCCCGCCTACTTCAGGCACATAACCTCCGCGGCCAAGATGATGTTCGACGCCATGGGCACGACCGCCGCCGACTACGAGCACGCGGTGTTCCACCAGCCCAACGGGAAGTTCCCCACGAGGGTCTCCAAGCAGCTCGGGTTCTCGCCGGAGCAGATCCAGTACGGGCTCCTCACCCCCGACATCGGGAACACCTACAGCGGCGCGGTCCCCCTGGGCCTAGCCAACGTCCTCGACCATGCCGAGCCCGGAGACAGGATATTCGTCACATCCTACGGGTCCGGAGCTGGAAGCGACGCGTTCGACATCACCGTCACCGACGCGATAAAGGATTACAAGAGGGACCGCGCGCCGGTCCTGGAAAGCATACTGGCGAACCCGGTCTACGTAGACTACGGGACCTATGCCAAGTACAAGGGAAAGATCGTCATGCCGGAGTGATGAGATGAGGGAAGTAGCTATTATTGGAGTCGGCGTGACCAGGTTCGGAGAACTCTGGGACAAGTCGTTCAGAGCGCTCGGCATCGAGGCCGGGATGAAGGCCATGGAGGACGCCAACCTGTCCGGGAACGAGGTGGACGGGGTGTTCATAGGGAACATGTCCGCCGGCCGCTTCATCAATCAGCAGAACATAGCGTCGCTCATCGCGGATTACTCAGGGATGGCCAGCAACCACATCCCCGCCACCAGGATAGAGGCCGGAGGGGCATCCGGAGCGGTCGCGTTCAGGGAGGCGGTCATGGCCGTCGCATCTGGGATGCACGACACCGTCCTCGTGGGCGGAGCCGAGAAGATGACCGACCTGGACGACATAAGCATCAACTCCATCCTGGACTCCACCGCGGATGCGGAATGGGAGGCGGGAATGGGAGTGACCTTCGCCGGGCTTCATGCGATGATAGCCCGCAGGATGATCCACGACGGGACGGCGACCAGGGAGGAGATAGCCTCCTTCGCCGTGAACAGCCATAACCACGGCGCCTTCAACCCGAACGCCCAGTTCAGGAAGGCCATCACCTTGGACACCGTCCTGAAGTCGGGGCCCGTGGCAAGTCCGCTGGGGATATTCGACTGCGCCCCCATATCCGACGGGGCCGCGTCGCTGGTCCTCTGCCCGCTCGAGGACGCCAGGAAGCATACCGACTCCTACGTGAAGGTATCGGCGGTGGAGCAGGCCAGCGACAGCCTGGGACTGTTCCAGAGGGAGGACATAACCTCGTACGGCGCCACCGTCAACGCGGCCGGGAAGGCGTACAGGAGGGCCGGCATAGAGGCCAAGGACGTCTCCGTCGCGGAGGTCCACGACGTGTACACCGTGTCCGGGATCATAGCCCTGCAGGACCTCGGGTTCTTCAAGAAGGGAGAGGCCGGGAAGGCCGTCCTTGATGGAAGATGCCAGCTGGGCGGGGACGCAGTCACCGTCAACACCTCCGGAGGCCTGAAGGCCCGCGGACACCCGATAGGGGCCACCGGCGTCGCCCAGATCGCCGAGATCACGGAGCAGCTCAGGGGATCTGCCGACAAGAGGCAGGTCGAGAACGCCAAGTACGGCCTGGCGCAGAGCACCGGAGGAACGGGCTCCACCGCCACCGTCACCATACTGGAGGCGATCTGATGGCATCCGTGGCGAAGGAATGGAGGGAGATTCCCGGAAGGTACAACCTCAAGGGGACTAAGTGCGAGAACTGCGGAAGGATCTTCTTCCCCAAGCGCGACTTCTGCCCCGTATGCAGAAGGCAGAGCCTCGGGAAGATCAAGGAGCATCCGGTCAGCCGCGTCGGCGAGGTGTTCACCTACACCGTGATATACGACGCCCCGGACTGCAACAACAGGATGAAGCCGTACGCGGCCGCGATGGTGCGCACCGACGACGGGGTCATGGTCACCGGACAGCTGGTCGACGTGGACCTCGACAAGATAGAGATCGGGATGCGCGTGCGCGCCGTCCTCAGGAAGCTCGACGAGGACGGGGCCAACGGGGTCATCCACTACGGGTTCAAGTTCGTCCCCGAAAACTGATTCTCCAGACGGGCGGCGCCACGCCGTCCGTCCATTCTTTACAGGAATCCCTCATGCGACCGCTGGAACGCGGCCACTGCTATCAAAAGGAAAAAGAAGCAAAGCCCCTGGTCTACTGCCGGACCGGGCCGGGGCTTGGCCCCGCAGCCCGTCAGAGGATAACGAGTTCCGCCGATCGACGGCACACGTCAATTGTACGATATCAGCTGCCAACTACGACTGTAGCGCACCTCGACCTCTCGGCGAGGTATCCGGAAACGCTTCCCAACATCAGCTTCTTGACGCCCGTGCGACCACGTGTTCCGCATACGAGCACGTCATAGTCGCGGGAAAGCGCGGCAATGTCCTTGGCGGCATGACCTATCAGCACCTTGTATTCGACCTCGACACCTTGGGAATCGGCCTCCGATCTGACAAACGAGAAGACTCTCCGGGCGGTAGCATCTATGTCCAGAGGGGAGAAATAAACCGGGTTCAGCCTATATCCCACGTCCTCGACGAATACTGCCGTCACCTTGCCGCCGGACTCCTTGGCCATTCCTACAGCCTTCGATACCGCTAATCTGTTCGCTTCCGTGCCATCAACCGCTAACAATATCTTCTGGAACATTTCGTATCCCATATGATTAGAGAATGTCTAAGTATTTAATAAAATACCAAAAATTGATATAATATTGAGTTTACAACATAAATATTGACGAACTTTCCTTTTTTGTTGAAACATCATGGAGGCAAAAGTCCTGAAGTTAGAACAAATTCTGACCGGATGCGTTGCTCGAATCTTCCGATTCAAAACCGTTTTTCTCAATTATAATTTAAATTAAAACCTATAATTGCGCAATATTGATATACTGTTTTAATGAAATTTGAAACGCATGATGCTTTCGGCCGAGCAGCCTGGCTCGCCATTATCAAATACTTAGTCAAACTAACTCGTGGCACAGGAGAGGTACCATGGAAGGAATCGGAGACTGCAGGAAGACAATATCCACGGCGGAGGGCGAGATCGGCATCTACAGCCTG
>JAFWTC010000054.1 GCA_017519045.1 Candidatus Methanomethylophilaceae archaeon | reverse complement strand
TGGATCATGATGTCCTTCCAGGGGATGCTCTCCTCGATCTGCTCCGCCCTGAGGATGGAGTAGAACGCCCAGGTCCTGATGATGTCGTGGGACTGGGGCCTCATGCTCATGGGGAACAGCTTCTTGTGGAGCTTCTCGTCCCTTCCCCAGTAGGTGTTGTACAGGGAGGACCCGGAGGAGTCCATCCAGGTGTCGAACACGTCCGGGCATCCGACCAGCTTCCCGCCGCACTCGGGGCACTTATCCACCGGAGGGGCGTCGAACACGGGGTCGACGTAGCACTGCTCCTCGGTGGCGCAGACGGCGTGGCCGCACTTCTCGCACTCCCATACCGGGATCGGGGTCGCGAAGACCCTCTGCCTGCTGAGGACCCAGTCCCACTCGAGGGAGTTGGTCCAGTCCTGCAGCCTGATCTTCATGAACTCGGGGAACCAGTTGATCTCCTCGGCCCTCTTGAGTATGGTCTCCTTGAAGGACGTGGTCTTCAGGAACCACTGGGGCACCTGGAGGAACTCGATGGGGGTGTGGCACCTCCAGCAGATTGAGACCTGCTGGGGGTTGTCCTCCTGCTTGACCAGCAGCCCGGCGGCGCGGAGGTCCTCGATCGCGGCCTCCCTGGCCTCGAGGACGGGCATCCCGGCGTACTTCCCGGAGAGCTCGGTCATCTTGCCGGCCTCGTCTATTCCCTTCTCCATCGGGAGATGGTACTTCATGACCCACATCAGGTCGTCCTTGTCGCCGATGGTGCATATCATGACGTTCCCGGTCCCGTAGTCCAACTTGACGGCGGGGTCGGAGATGACCTTCACCCTCCTTCCGTACAGGGGGGTGATGAGCTCCTTGCCGACCAGGTGGCTCTTGGACTTGTCGTCGGGGTGGACGGCGACGACCTTGCAGGTGCAGAGCAGCTCGGGCCTGGTGGTGGCGACAAGTACGTAGTCGTCCTCCTTGTCGGAGTCGGCGACCATGAACTTGATGTAATTGAGCTTGTTGACGTTGTCCCTGTACTCCACTTCCGCGTCCGCGAGGGCGGTCATGCAGCCGGGGCACCAGTTCACGGGGAAGTTGGCCTTGTAGATGAGGCCCCTCCTGAACAGGTTGACGAAGGAGAGCTGGGTTATCCTGCGATAATAGGGAGCGTCCGTCTGGTAGTATATGCTGGGGTCCATGGACTCCCCGAGCATCTTGAAGTCCTCGGTCATCTGGGCGATGAACCCGTTGGCGTACTCCTCGCACAGCCTCCTGTACTCCTGCCTGGGAGTGTCCAGCTTGGTGATGTGGTGCTTCTTCTCGACCTTGACCTCGATAGGGGTCCCGTTAACGTCGAAGCACAGGGGAAAGAACACGTTGTATCCGTTCATCCTCCTGAAGCGGGCCGCGAAGTCGATGAGGGAGTATCCGGTGGCATGGCCAAGATGGAGGGGCCCGGAAGTGTACCTCGGCGGGTTGTCAATGCTGTACACCGGCTTATCGGACTCGGGATCGAAGCGGTACACCGCCTCGTCCTTCCACATGTCCTGCCAGCGCTTCTCTATGGAGGCTGAATCATACTGTGCCATGGCTAACGGCCATGCATTAATGAAAACATATATAAGGGGTGCCAAATAGGACGATCGATGCCGCAAATGACGGCGGGATCGCGCGACGGAGCGTCCTCCGCTCACTGTTAAATATGCATCGCGGTATCCGAAACGCGTTGCAAGGAGCGTGAGGCTATCGCCTCGGACGGGAAGATAAAGGTCGAAGTATGGCGCCCTGCGAACTACGTGGTGTTCGTCAAGGTGACCCCGAAAGTGCTGGTCGACGGCAAAGAGATCGGCAAAATCAAAAACGGAGAGAGCATCTTCTTCGAGACCACTCCCGGAGAGCACGAAATACAGATCAAGGCCCTCACCACTGTCAACTACAAGGTCAAGCTCGAGCTCCATGAAGGCAGCATCGTGAAGGTGGTGACCGACCTGGTGGGCTGGATCGTGGTGGCCACGGACTCCAAGTCCTGATCACGAAGAACGGCGGACCTCGGCCGGCGCCGCGGGATCCGCTTACGAAAACTGAAAAGGAATGGGACCGGGATCCCGGCCCATGGAGTTTCAGGAGGATTGCTCCCCCGGGATCACTTCTTCCTCTTGCGGAAGGTGACCTTGGAGTCCTTCATGTTGACCACGGCGTCGCCCAGCTTCTTGATGAGGACGGAGGCCGTCTGGACGAGGTCCCATCCCACCTCCTTCATCTGGACCGCGGTGCCGTCGATGAACAGCCTCGCGCTGATGCTGTACTTGAAGTTCCCGCCGGCGTCGTTGTACCTGGACACGTGCATCGTGAGGGACTCGGGCTTGTACATCTTGGAGATCTTGGCGACCATGGACTCTATCTCAGAGTAGATGGACTCCATCGCGAACTTCTCCTCCTCGTCCAGGCCGCTGATCTGGACGAACATCATGTCCCTCTCCCTGCAGGCGGATATCAGCTCGAGTATGTCGAACTCGGTGATTATGCCCACGAGGGTCTTTCCCTCGACCACCGGAAGTGAGGAGAACTTGTTGTCGACCATCAGGTCCACCGCCTCGGATATGTCGGCGTCCCACTCGATGACGCAGGCGGAGGTCGTGGCGATGGACTCGACGGTGATCTGCGAGCGGGAGCTCTTCTCCAGGTCGCCGATCGTCTTGTTGTCCTTCTTCCAGTTGTTGTCGATGATCTCCCTCATTCCGACGATTCCGGTGACGTAGTTCTGGTCGTCGACGACGGGGATCGTCCTGTAGTCTTCGCGGATCATCAGGTCCAGCGCGTCGTCCATAAGGTCGTTCACCTTCACGGACTCCACCGGGTTGCTCATGATCTCCCAGACCTTGATCTCCTTCAGGGCGCGGATGTCCCTGACTATCTCGATAAGCCTGTTCCTCTCGATGATCCCTATGATCTTCTTTCCGTTAAGGATCGGAAGCTGCCTGCAGTTGCTGGAGACCACTATCTCCGCTATGCGGGTTATCTCCATGTCCAGGGTCACGGAGGGGAAGTTGCGGACGAGGCCCTTGACCTTCGCATCCAAAGAGACGCTCTTCTTCCTCAGTATGGACGAGTAGCTCACCATACCGACGTATTCGCCCTGGTCGACGACGGGGACGTCCTGATAGCGGGTCTCCTTCATCACACCGAGCACATCTGCGATGCGGTCCTCTGAGGAGACGGTCGGGAAGTCCTCGGACATGATCCTGTCGACGGATATGCCGTCGATCTGCGACCTGAGCATAGAAAGCTTCTTCAGATCTTCTAGGTCCTTTACAGCCATGTCATTACACCTCGGATATGAAATCCGAGAGCGGAGCATATAATACTTGCCAGCCAGGAAAGCCGCGGCCAGACCGACGGGGACGCTGGACGGGGGTTGGAGAGGGACGCCGCCCGTCGGAAGGCGGACGGACGTTCCCTCACGGAAAGGTATTAAATATGTCAGATGGAGGAGAACTCCTTCCCCGCCAGCAGCGAATCGATCACGGCGGCCGCCTCCGACGCCGGGATGCGGCGCTGGTCGGATGTGTCCCTGTCCCTGATGGTGACGGTGCCGTCGTCCAGGGACTGGTAGTCGACCGTTAGGCACCAGGGGGTGCCGACCTCGTCCATGCGGGCGTACCTCTTCCCGATGGTCCCGGAGCCGTCGTAGTAGGCCTCCACCCTGTGGGTGTGGACCTTCTCGTATATCTCCTTGGCCATCTTGTCCAGGCCGTCCTTCTCCATGAGCGGGAAGACCCCGACCTTGATCGGGGCGACGGCGGGGACCAGCCTCAGGACGGTGTAGTCGTCCTTCTGGTCGTATGCGTGCTCCAGGACGGAGTAGAATATCCTGTCCAGCCCGTGGGAGGGCTCGATGACGTGGGGCGTGACGCGGATGCCGGCGACCTTCTCGACCCTCTTCACCACCTCGAAATAGTCGTCGGTGAGCTCGATCTCCTCCCCGTCGACGGAGACCTTCAGCCTCCCGTCGCGGATGTCGGACGGGGACATGGACTCCATCGCGGCGGCGATGGCCTTCGCCTTGGACTTGAACGCGGGCCCGAGGGCCTTGTGCTTGGCGGCGACCTTCTCGACCTCCATCTCCCTGGGCTCGTCGAACCTCTTGAGGTGGGTCAGGTCCGCGCCGGAGAACTGGGCGTGCCTGGTGAGGTCCCAGCTCCCCCTGTCAGCGATCCCCACGATCTCCGTCCAGCCGTAGGACAGGAGGACCTCCGCGTCCCAGCAGTCGGCGGCGTAGTGGGCCATCTCGTCCTTCTCGTGCTCCCTGAACCTGAGCCTCTTCGAATCAATCCCTAAGCCGGTCAGGAGCTGCTTCGTGGTGTAGACGAAGTAGGCGAGCACGCGGTTTGCGATGACCCCCTTCTCCACTGCCTCCCCCACCGTCATCGTGACGGGCTCGAGGGTGGTGTTGGGGATCAGGTCCAGCGTGCCGTCCTCGACCTCGTGGAAGCGGACCCAGTCCTTGTCCTCGGGGTCCACGAACAGCTCGACCTCCATCTGGTTGAACTCCCTCATGCGGATCATGCCCTGGCGGGGCGCGATCTCGTTCCTGTAGCTCCTGCCGGTCTGGATGACGCCGAGCGGGAGCTTCTCCCTGTTGTACCTGTACAGGTTGGCGAAGTTGACGAAGATGCCCTGCGCGGTCTCCGGCCTGAGGTATCCGACGCGGGACGACCCGGGGCCGATGTTGGTCCTGAACATGAGGTTGAACTCGTCCACGGGGCCGAGGTCCCCTCCGCAGGCGGGACACTTGATCCCGTGCTCGACGAACGCCTCCTCCAGCTGCTTCGGGGTCAGGACGTCAGGGTTGTCGAAGATCCCCTTGACCATGTGGTCCGCCCTGTAGGGGGCCCCGCACTTCTGGCAGTATGTGATCAGGTCGGCGAAGTTCTCCACGTGCCCGGAGGCCGCCAGGACCTCCCTGGGGTTCACGGTCTCGGAGTCTATCTCGACGAACCCCTCCCTGCCCTTGTAGATGCCCCTCCACATGTCGACGATGTTGTTCCTGAGGGCGCAGCCCAGAGGGCCGTAGTCGTACATGCCGGCCACCCCTCCGTAGAGCTCGAAGGAGGGCCAGATGAACCCCCTGCGCTTGCAGAGGGACATGAGGTCGTTAGGATTGACTTCAGTCATTGGTATTACCCGCTATGGCGCACAGGACGTCCACATCGTATATCATGCCTACGAGCTCGTCCTTCGTACCGCGCACGGGAATCTGTCCGAAGTCGTTGGTCAGCATGATCTTGGCGACCTCGGCCACGTTGGTCCTCTTGAACACCGTCAGAGGGTCCCTGACCATGAATTCCCTGACCTTCCTGTCGTCGAAGTAGTCCTCGCTGACGGAATAGAACAGGGGGAGCACGTTCCTGTATCCGGCGTAGTCCCCTCCGTCTATGCCCAGGGCCTTCAGGGCCTCGGGGCTCTTCATCTGGTCGCTGAACAGGTCGCGGTCGGTGAGGATCCCGGTGAGCTTCCCGTGGGCGTCCAGCACCGGCACGGCGGTGACGTCGCTGATCCTCATGGCCTCCACCGTGTACGACAGGGGCTCCTCCTCGTATGCGGTGACGCAGATGGTCCTGATGACGTCCTCGGCGACCAGCGGGGTCTTGGAGTCCTTAACCAGGCGCAGAAGGTCCGTGGGGGTCACTATCCCCACGAGGGACGAGCCCTCTATGACGGGGAGCCTGTGGATCCTCCTCTCGCTGAAGATCTTCGCGGCCTTCTCCACGGGGGCGTCGGAGGAGATGGTTATGCAGTTCCTCTTCATGATGAGGGAGAGCTGGTCCTCCTCGAAGTTGCGGAAGATGTCCTTCCTCGAGACGATCCCGACCAGGCTGCCGTCCTGGGCGCGGACCACCGGAAGGCCGGTGAGGCCGTTCCTGACCATCAGGTTGATGGCGTCGTTGCGGGATCCGGGGACCTCGGCCACTATCGGCGCCGGGGTCATGATGTCCGCCACTGTCTTGCCCTTCAAATCAGTTCCCCGCCTCGTTCGCCCTGACCACCAGGACCGGGCATGAAGACGCTCTGACGACCCTCTCGGCGACGCTTCCCATGAGGAGCTTGGACATTCCGGTCCTGCCGAGGGTGCCCATTATGATCACGTCGTACTTGGAGGACTCCTCGAGGATCACCTTGACGGGGGACCCCTCCTTGACCGAGACCTCAACGGGTACCCCGGCCGCGTCGGCGAGGTCCTTGACGATGCCCACGGCCTCCTTTCCCTCGACCGCCAGGGCGTCGTACACGTTCCTGACCGCCGCGTCCATGGGCATGTTGGAAATCATCGTCTGGTCCAAGACGTACAGGGCGGTTATCTTCCCGCCCACCTTCTTGGCGAAATCCACGGCCGCCCTGATGGCGGACTTGGTATACTCGCTTCCGTCCGTAGGGACGAGTATGTTGCTGAACTCCATTTCTGTTCACTCCCCTCTCTTCACTAAGGCCGTTCCGGACGAGCCCCGGCGGAAGACTCTCCCGGGCTCCGGGACGCCTTCGAAGGGAACCGCCATGAAACGCCTCCGTCTCTCACGGCCTATTCTGATATTCCGATTTAATATCTTGCAATTCAGGATTGACAGCGCCCCGAAGACGGCGGCCGGGTCGCCTCCCTGCGATTCCATGACCTCCACGAAAAGCGAGGCCTCCGCCGCCATGTCGGGCGGGCGGAGCATGCCGTTGTCCGTCCCGAGGGCGATGTCCACGCCCATGTCCTGCATGCGGGCCAGCGGGGGGGCCTTCCCGAAGTACATGTTGGACCCGGGGCAGACCGCCACCGGGACCTCGGCCTCGGCGCATTTGAGCAGGTCGGAATCGGACGCCTCGCACATGTGGACGACGAAGGCGGGGTCCAGCGACAATACGGCGTCGATGTCCTCGCGTACCCGTTCGCTCGCGTGTATCGCCAGGACGGAGCCCCTCTCGCGTACGGCGTCGGCCACCTGCTCCACGTAGCGGGAAGGCATGTCGGAGACACTGGGGAGCCCGATCCCGTCAGCGCAGCGAAGGATCTCGTCGATCTCGCCGGGATCGAACTCGGGCGAAACCGGCCGCCCCAGGACCACGGCGTCCGGACATGATTCCTTCAGGAGCCTGCATCCCTCCGCCCCGCCCTCCCTGAAATCCACGAACGCGGAGCAACCGAAGGAGCGGGCGTCCCTGGCGAAGCGCGACATCGATTCGGAAAGGACCTCCTTCGGGGAGTCCCTCAGATGCCTGTGCTTCAGGCCGTCAGGCGGGGCCACCAGCTCCTCTATGGACAATCCCGGAGGGATGCGCAGGCCGTAGTCGGCGCAATGGGTGTGCGCGTCCGTCACGTCCTCGAAGAGGGCCAGCTTGAGGGAGGGCTCGCCGTCAGACTCGCGGAAGAGGCCGCCTTCGACCTCTATGCGCGTCCTGTCGAAGGATCCCGACGAGTAGACGTACGCGTCCGCGATGAGGCGGCCGCCTGGGAGCCCCATGGATTTCAGGCCCAGTACGGCTTCTTGACGAACTTGTGGGCCATGAGGATGGCCGTCGTCGCCTCGCCGCAGGCCGTGGTGATCTGCTTGAACTTGCCAGGGTACGAAACCGCGTCTCCGCAGGCGAAGATCCCGGGGCGGCTGGTGGACATGTCGAACCCCACCTTGACGAGGCCGTCGTCGGTGAGCTCGAGGTTCCAGCGCTTCAGGTCCTCGAGGTCGGCCGATATCCCTATGTTGATGACCGCGAGGTCGGTCGGGACCACGATCTCCTTCCCATCCTGCGAGAGCGTGACGGACTCCACCTTGTCCGTGCCGTTGATCGACACGAGGTTGGCGGACATGATCGTCCTGACGCCGCTGTTCTCCAGCTCCTTGACCGTCCCCTCGTCCGCCCTGAAGTCCGCCCTGCGGTGGACTATCGTGGTGTCCGTGACGGAGTCCGCGACCAGGGCCATGTCGATGGCGCTGTTGCCTCCCCCGAACATGGTGACCTTCTTGCCCACGAGCTCCTCCTTCGCTGGGAGGAGGTAGGTGACACCCTTGCCGAAGAGCTCGTCCTCGCCGGGGCATCCCATCTTCTTGGGCTTGAAGCTGCCCATGCCGATCGCGACGACCACCGACTTGGCATGATACCGCCCCTTGGCGGTGGTGACTATAAGCTCCTGGTCACCGTTCTCGATGTCCTCGACCTTCTCGTTCTCCTTGATGACGCACTCCATCGACTCCGCCTGGGCGTAGAGCTTGTCGGAGAGCTTCCTGGCCTGTATGGTCTCGAAACCCGGATAGTTGTGTATACCCTTCTCGGGGTACAGACTGACCAATTGGCCTCCGACGCGTCCCGAATCGAGGATGAGCGTACTCATCATCTTCGATCTGGCGTAGATGCCGGCGGTCAAACCGGCAGGTCCCGCCCCTATAATGACCACGTCGTAGCACATTGGCACTCCGAATCATGTTGCAAATATAAAAACTTCTATTATATTTTCGTAAGTCGAAATAAATCTTTGGAAAACAATCGATTATCATCGCAAATTCTACGAATTCCGAAGAACCGGTCTGAGGCGACGGACAACCCCGACGCAACCGCTTTATCATACCTTGCCGATTCCAGAGGCATGGGCAGGGAAGAGCAGGACGTCTACACCGAGAAGCTCATGAACATGATCCTGGACCTCGTGGACGACATCATAATCATCCACGACTCCGAGCACACCGTGGTATGGATGAACCGCGCCGGGGAGAAGGCGTTCGGCCTCTCCATCGACGAGGTCATAGGCATCAAGTGCTACGAGCTCTTCGGCAACTCCGTCTCATGCGCGGACTGCGTGGTGAAGGGGAGCATAGGCGGTCCCTCCAACGTCTCCAAGCGCAGGGTGATCCCCAGGACCGGCGTCCAATGCGACTGCAGCGCGGTGCCCTACTACGAGAACGGCGCGCTCAAGTTCGTGGTCCAGCACCTCGTGCCCGTCCGTCCCGCGGTCCCGAGACGACGTCGCCGGACAGACGAATCGCGGAGAACCCGTTTTATACGACTACCATCATGCCGAGGCATGGATCCTACAATCGCCGATTTCACGTACTTCCTCGTAGCCGGAGCCATCTACTTCGTCATTCTGGCCATAGCCGGAAGGAAGAGGAAATCCGAAGAGTGAACCGGAGGTGGCTTGTCATGGTAGAGATGACCGAGCCGGTACTCAGAATGGTCCTGCACCCGGACGCCAACAAGACCATGTCCACGGTGTCCCCCGCAGGCGAGCCCCATTGCATCGTATGCGGAAGCCTGATGGCGCTCGGCCCAGACAAGATCGGCGCCGGCGACGTCTACATGTACCGCACCGAGGAGAACCTCCTGGCGAACCCGATCGCCGAGTTCCTGGTGTGGAAAGGCCGCGAGGCGTACTCCATCAAGGCGAAGGCCCTGGAGCGCGTCGAGTCCGGCCCCGAATTCGACAGGATGTCCAAAGCCCTGGAAAGGATGCAGATGAAGATCGACGGCATGTGGATCTTCGAGGTCCTCGAGGTCTGGGACGAGGGCATCGGGAACCTCACCGGCGCCCAGATAGTCTGATGGACATAGCCGGCGGGGTCCGCCTGTCGAGAATACTGCTGGCCGTAGGCGCCGTGCTCGCAGCCGCAGGCCTCGCCGTCACGTTTTTAGTCAGCAGGATCCCGGGCGTGCTTCTGATGATCGCCGGGGTCGTGCTTCTCGTGATAAGCTTCTCGTTCTCCTCTTTCTTCAGAATGCTGGACCTCCACACGGCGGTCATGCGCGGAAAACGCTGAAAATTGAAAACCTTTAAGACGTTTGAGAATGCGACGGGAATCCCGTCACGGAGGACTCAGAACCTGGACCTGTCCCTCTCGGCAGGCTGGTGCTTCCTGAAGCAGTCCCTGCAGTAGACGGGCCTGCCCTGCGTAGGTTTGAAAGGAACCTCGCACTCCTTTCCGCAATCGGAGCAGGTAGCCTTAAAGAACTCCTTGGGCCTGTCCCTGTCTCCTCCTCTGAACGAACCGAATGCCATTGCGCCAAACTCCTTGTTTCCAAGCCTTCCAGGCTCGGGTGCTGAAGCATAGCATCAGGATACAGATATAATAAGCAATGCATCGAAGGACGGCGTCGGACGTCCTTGAACACGTTCTTCTTCTCGAGGTCGGAGGATGCCCATGACAGGAGCCCCGACAGCTCCTCGAACCTGTCGGACTTGTCCAGATCGTAGTAGACGAGGTTGTCCGCCTCGTTGTAGAGGCGCCTCCGGATGGTCCTCAAGGCGTCGGCAACGTTGGCGTAGACCTTGGCGGAGACCCCTCCCTTGGAAGACACGTTCTCCCTGTAGCGTACGTCTATGTACTCGGTCGCGCGAGACAGGAACCTGTCGAAGGCGTCCTCGTCGGGGACCACCGGAATGGAGAGGAGGAGGTCGCGCTCCGGCTCCATCGAGGGGTTGCGGCGGATTATCCCCTCTATGACGGCCCTCATGGCTTTGCGCATCTCCCCGGACACCCCTCCGTAGGTGCGCCTCGCCCTCTGGACGTCCTCCGCCCTGGCGATCCTGGAGAGCTTGGATGCCGCGTTCATGAACCTGTGGCCGTCCTCGTGCTCCACGATGTCGAAAAGCCTCGGGATGTCCTCGTCGTCGTCCTCCAAGGTCTTCAGATACGCGGTGCAGGCCATGCGGACGGCATCGCCTCCGCGGCGGGAGAGGTCGGTTATCTCCGGAAGGACGGAGCGCTCGCGCGCCGATGCCAGCAGGAGGATGGTCTCGGCGGCCACGTTCTCGTCGCGAGAGCCCACGTACCTGTCCACGAAGGGAAGGAAGCGCCCCTCGTAGTTCTCCCTGAGCCACCTGTCGTCCGACAGGGACCCCCTGTTCCCCGACTCCACGGCGTCAACGGCGTCGAGGAGATGCTCCAGGAACTCGTGATCCGAAGGCATGGGAACCGTGAAAAAACAAGGCGCGGGACGGCGCCCGCATAGAAGTCAAAGATCCCTGGACTCCAGGGCTTTCATGAGGACCTTGGCCTCTTCGTTGGTGAGAGTGACGCCTTTCCTCATCTTGCGGTCGGGGGACCAGTCCCTGATGTCGTACTTGGGCTCCTTGTCGTTCCAGCTGATGAGGTTCAGCTCCTTCGTCCATCCCTTGGAGTTCTCCGAAAGCACGGCGATCTGCTCGACCACCTCGTACTTTATCTCTGTCGCGGGCATAGCACACCTTGACGGTGAACGAACGCTCCCCGATTTAAACTATTTGCATATTCCATAGCCTTGCGAAAACCTGCATAACGCTTATATTCAGACCTGCGGTATTTAGGTGAGGTTGGATTCAATTGTCACATGACGACATTCTGACGGGATGCGTGCTCCAGAAATGGATTTGACTATCCTGTACGCAGCCTCGATAGCGCTGCTTATAGTGTTCTCCTCGTTCTTTTCCATGTCCGAGACGGCCTTCACCAGCGCCAGCGTGATCAAGCTCAAGAAGATGTCCCAGGACGGGAACGTGAAGGCGGCAAAGAGCGTCCAGATACTCGAGGACTATGACAAGTTCCTGACCACCGTCCTGATAGGGAACAACCTGGTCAACATCGCCGGAACGTCCCTGGCCACCTTGTTCTTCGCGCTTCTTCTCGGAGCGGAGACGGGAGCGGTGGCGTCCACCGTGACGATGACTATCCTGGTCCTGATATTCGGCGAGATAATCCCGAAATCCGTCGCCAAGCAACGCCCCGAGAAGGTCTGCATCAAGATATGCGGCGTGATCAGGGCCTTGGAGATAGTGCTGTCCCCCATATCCTGGTTCTTCAGGAAGATGACCGCCGCCATCAGCAAAGGGGCGGAGGAGACCACCCTCACCGAGGACGAGCTCGAGGTCATGATCGACGAGATCGAGGACGAGGGCGTCCTGGAGAAGAGGGAGAGCGAGCTCATCAAGTCCGCCATCAGGTTCGACGACATCCAGGTCTCGGAGGTGTACATCCCCAGGATGGACGTGGTCGCGATCAGCGTGGACGCGACCCCGGAGGAGCTCGGGGACCTGCTGGTCCGCACCGGATTCTCGAGGATCCCCGCATACGAGAAGACGATCGACAACATCATCGGGGTCATCTACGCCAAGGAGTTCTACGCCAAGGAGTTCAAGGGCGAGATGCCCACGGTCCGCGAGATAGTCAGGCCGATCAAGTCGGTCCCGGAGACGGCCAGCATAGCGAACCTCCTGTCCGACTTCCAGAAGTCGAAGATCCACGTGGCGGTCGTCCTGGACTCCTACGGCGGGACCATGGGGATAGTGACCATGGAGGACCTCCTGGAGGAGCTCGTAGGGGAGATCTGGGACGAGAGCGACGAGGTCCAGCACGACATCACGTCCACCGGGCCCGGCGTGTTCACCGTCAAGGGAACCGCGAACGTCTACGACGTCATGGAGAAGATGGAGCTGCCGTTCGACCCGGAGGAGTACGAGGACTACTCCGTTACCGGCTACATCTGCTACAAGCTCGGGAGGGGGCCCGCCCGCGGGGACCGCATCAGCATCCCCCACGCGGACATCGTCGTCAAGAGCGTCAAGGGGAGGCGCGTGGTGGAGGCTGAGTTCAGGAAGGAGGACTCAGCCGGCGATGGAATCCAGGAAAGCCGCTAATCCCTCGCACGCGACGTCTCTGCGGGCGGGGTGGGACTGGATCTTCCCGGTTACGGATATCACGTCGCCGTGATGCGCGGGCACGTACTCGCCCCGGACCGCCTTCTGCTTGTCCAGGCGCATGTAGAACATGCAGTCGTCGTCGACGCGGTTATCGATGTCCTCCTTGATCCAGGACCGGATGTCTGCGCCCAGCTTCGAGAACAGGGCCTTGAACTCCTTCTGCTTCGTGAGCCTGGCTTCCAGGATGAGCATGGTCTCCCCATGCTCCCCCTCCGAGATCTCCTCCTCGAATTCGACGTCTCCCAGAAGACCTGCCATGGTCTCCTCCAGAAGCTCCTGGCGCTCCGTGGCGTAGCAGAACGTCTGGACCCTTATCCAATGGAATGCTTGCATCGTAATCGCTCCTTGACGTCAGGAAGGGCCGAGAACAGCCTCTCCATGTCCTCGCAAGATACCACTACAACCCTCTTGCCTGTCAGCTTCATGGCGACCCCGCGCTCGTCTCCGACGGCGGCGTAGGTCATGTGCTTGACGCCTTTCAGGTTCCAGGACCCGTAGTTCCTTATCTCGTTGATGTCGCCGCACTTCTTGTCAATGATGTCGCCGAAGGGTATCTCCATCCGCCTCAAGGCGTAGCGTATCCTCACCGCATCGTCGGAGCATTCCACCTCCAGACGGGGGAGGGCGCAGATGGCTATCACCGCGAGGAACGCGCCGAGGGTCGCCGGAATGGCCCAGGAGGGCATGCCCATGTCCCCCGCCGCGCGCATGGCAGCCATGAACCCGACCGTCAGCAGCAGCACCGCGCACAGGATCATCGAGAGACGCCTGGGGACTATCGGACGGGATTCCTTGAAAGACGGCTCCATGGAACGTCATGCGCTGGCGCATTTATAACAGGTCGTAGGGCCTGGACCTGGCCCAGCCAGCAATGTATTTATATCACGAACCTATCGTCCGTCCACTGGTCCCATAGCTTAGCACGGTTTGAGCGTCCGGCTGATAACCGGAAGGTCATGAGTTCAAATCTCATTGGGACCACTCATCTTCTTCATATTTCATGCCCTTTGAGATTCCTACAATTTGAATTTCAAGCACGGTTCACATTTTGGATTCCATAAGACGGCGGACCTCGTCCGGATCCATCCCCGTGGCCCTGGACACGTCCTCGACAGACATGCCCATGGACGCCAGCCTCCTGGCGACCTCTTCGTTCGGCAGCCTCCTGCCTTCTGCCAGCCCGGTCTCACGTCCTTCTGCCAGCCCCTCGAGGCGGCCCTTCC
>JAFWTC010000053.1 GCA_017519045.1 Candidatus Methanomethylophilaceae archaeon | reverse complement strand
TATGATCTCCTTCACGGTCGCGGCCGCGACGATCTTCTCCCTGAGGAGAGCGCCTCCGAGGCCCTTGATCAGCTGCATAGACGGGTCCACCTCGTCGGCGCCGTCTATGGTGACGTCCACCTTCTCGGCGACGTCCAGGTCCACGACCTTTATTCCGAGCGCCTGGGCCTGGGCCTCGCTCTGGGACGAGGTCGCCACGCACGTCAGGTCGTAGCCTTCCGCGACCAGCTCCCCCACGCGCCTGATGGCGTAATACGCGGTGGAGCCTGTGCCAAGACCCACTATCATACCGTCTTTGACGAACGAATCGACGGCGTTCTCAGCGACGATCCTCTTCATATCGGCGACATCCAAGGAGCTCTCCGGCATAGCAGGCCTCCGCCCCTCGATTACGCTCGGCTGGATAAAAACTTAACGAGAATTGCGACATGTTATTAGCGAGCAATACGAATACATCGGCATGATATTGGCCTCGTTGTACTCCGGAGGGAAGGATTCCGCGTTCTCTCTTTACTTGGCCGAGCAGATGGGGCACGAGGTGCCCTGCATCGTCAACATCATGCCGGAGGACGAGGCGTCATGGATCTTCCACACCCCCAACCTCGGCGTAGTGCCGTTGATGGCGGAGTCCATGGGGAAGAGGCTGATAACCGCCCCCAGCACCGGATCGGAGGAGGGGGACATGGCGGGCCTCCGGAATGCGTTGGAAGGGCTGGACGTGGACGGGGTAGTCACCGGGGCCATATGGTCTGACTACCAGTGGGACAGGATGAACCTGGTATGCGGGGACCTGGGCCTGAAGGTCGTCTCCCCCCTGTGGAGGAAGGACCAGGACATGGTCATGGATGAGCTCCTGGCTTCCGGGATACGCGCAATCATCGTGGGCTGCTATGCCGAAGGGCTCGGCGAGGAATGGCTCGGGCGGGAGATCGACCGCTCCGCCGCCGAGGAGCTGAGGAGGATACGCGCGAAGACCGGGATAAGCATCCTGGGGGAGGGAGGGGAGTACGAGTCGTTGACTATCGACTCCCCGCTGTACCGCCTGCCGCTGTCCATCGACTCCTCGAGGAGGGAATGGTCCAGAGGCGGCGGGACCCTCAGGGTGGAATCGGCATCCCTCGTTCCGAGGACAGGGCCTTCGGACGGAACCTCCGGAGCCTCAGCGTGTTGGCGACGACCGAGATCGAGGACATGGACATCGCGGCCGCCGCGAACATCGGCATGCGGCTGACCAGGTCCTCGTATCCGAACAGCACCGGAAGCCCGGCGGCAATGGGTATGCAGACGACGTTGTAGATGAATGCGAACGCCAGGTTCTGGCGGACCGTGCGCATGACGGCCTTCCCCGTCTCCAAGGCGGCCGGGACGCAGCGGAGGTCCCCGCTCATCAGGACCACGTCGGCGGATTCGATGGCGACGTCGGTCCCGGAGCCCACGGCGATCCCCACGTCGGCCTGGGTGAGCGCGGGGGAGTCGTTTATCCCGTCTCCGACCATCGCGACCCTCCTCTGGGCTATCTGGAGGTCCTTGACCAGCCTGAGCTTGTCCCCGGGCCTCATCTCCGCGCGGACCTCGTCGACGCCTATCTCGGACGCGATCGCCTCTCCGGCGGACCTCCCGTCCCCGGTGGCCATTATCGTCCTCAGTCCGTCTGAACGGAGATGCGCCACGGCCTCCGGAGCCTCCGGCCTCACGGCGTCCGCCACCAGAATCGAGCCGAGATAGGAGCCGTCGGCGGCCACGAGTATGCGGGTCATCCCCGGGGCGTCGGGAAGGTCCGGAACCTCCACGGCCTCGTCCTCCATGAGCGCCCAGTTCCCGACCAGCACCCTCCTGCCGCCACATACGCACGATATCCCGTACCCGGACCTTCCGGAGAACGACTCCAGGGGCGGGATCTCGACCCCGGCCTCGGCCGCATGCCTCATGACCGCCTTGGCTATGGGATGCTCGGACCCCGATTCCGCGGAGGCGGCCAGCCCTATCAGACCCGCCTCGTCCTCCGCCTCGACGCGACGGACGGACGGCTCCCCGAGGGTGCACGTGCCGGTCTTGTCCAGCACGACGGTTTCCGCCTTGGAGGATGCCTCGACGGCGGAGGCGGTCTTGAACAGTATCCCGTGCTCCGACCCCTTCCACGTTCCAACGACGATCGCCAGCGGGGTGGCCAGGCCTAGGGCGCAGGGACAGGAGATGACCAGCACGGATATCGCCACGGTCAGCGAGAACTGGACGTCCCTGCCGGCCAGAGACCATGCTATGAAGCATGCGACGGCGACGGCGATGACCGCGGGGACGAACACCGCGGACACCCTGTCCGCCAGGGACGCCACCGGCGCCTTGGTGCCTCTGGCCATCTCGATCATCCTGGCTATCTGGAACAGGACCGTGTCCTCCCCGGTCTTCTCGGCCTTGACCTCCAGCCTTCCGGAGCCGTTGACGGTGGCCCCGTACACGGTGTCGCCGGGACGCTTGTCCACAGGCATGCTCTCGCCGGTCAGCATCGATTCGTTGACCGACGACTCGCCGGAGACCACGACGCCGTCGGCCGGCACCCTCTCTCCGGGGCGGACGACCATGACGTCCCCGGGCGCCAGCTCCGATGCCTTGATCCTCGCCTCGGAACCGTCCCTGATCACGGTGGCCTCGTCGGGGGCGGCGGAGAGCAGCCTCCTCACGGAATCGTCGGTGCGATGCCTGGACCTGGCCTCCACGTACTTCCCCACGCTGACCAGCGCGATGATCATCGAGGCGGAGTCGTAGCAGATGCCGGACATGGCGTCCATGTCACCCAGCCAGATCCTGTAAAGGCTGTATGTCCCGAGCAGGACGGAGGCCGTTGCCCCCAGCGCTATCAGGGAGTCCATGGTAGGATGCCTGGACGCGAGCGCGGGATACCCCCTGAGGAAGAACCTCCTTCCCGCGATGAGCGTCGGGACGCACAGAACCGCCTGGAGCAGCCCGTAGGGGAGCATGTCCAGGAACGGCTCGAACAGCCCGAGCATGGGCCCCATAGAAAGGACCGCCAACGGGATCGCGAACGCTATCGCGATGACCAGGTCCCTGAACTGGGCCGACAGGGCCTTCTCCGCCTCCGCGGCGGCCTCGTCGCGATCATCGCTTACGACAGAGTACCCTGCGGCCCTCACCGCGTCGGCGATGGCCCTCTCGGTCTCGCGGGACCCGTCGTATTCCACGACCGCGGTGCAGCTTCCTATGTTGGCCTCCGCCGACTCCACGCCATTGACCGAGGAGATGGCGGACTCCACCCTGCCCACGCATGCGGCGCAAGACATCCCGCCTATGCGGAAGACCTTCTTGGTCATGAGAACAGACCTTTCTTCACCGAGGCCCTGAAGCCGGCGTCGACCACGGCGCCTATGAGCTTCTCCTGAGGCACGCCGTCGTGCGAGACGGTCGCCGTGCCCTTCTTCAGATTCACATCCGCGGATGCGACTCCGTCGACGGCCTCCAGAGCCGATTTCACGCTGGAAACGCAGCCTTCGCACATCATGCCCTCTATCTTGAGAACGGTGTTGACCATATGCTCCAGACCATTTCACACGTTAATTATCCTTGCGGACGCCGATTCCGCCTCCTTGACGATGCGGGCGCACTCCTTCTCCGGGTCCCTCCACATCATCGGAATCCAGAGACGGACAGTCCTCCACCCCCTCGACTCCAGATATCTGCGGCGGAGGCAGTCCCTGGTCCTGGAATCCGGGTCCGAGGCGTACAGGCCCTCATCCACCTCGATCCCGAGCACCCTTCTGCCGTCGCGGACCGCGACCAGGTCAAGGACGCATCCCTCGGCCCCCACGTCGCACTCCACCCCGAACCCCGCGCGCCTGAGGGCGGACTCGGCGAGGGAGGCGGCGGCGCACATCCCGCAGGAACGGCGCTCCGGAGCCGCCGGCCCCACCGAGTCCAATATCCTGGCCGCCCCGTCGGAGTCACCGGACCACACCGCGTCGGCGTATCTCAGGAACGCCTTGAACAGACCCGGGCCGCCGGCGTCGGAGCGGATCTCCGCCGGATCGAACGACCTGATGACCACCATCCTGCGCCTGGCCCTGGTGACGGCCACGTTCAGGCGGTTCTCCCCGCCCTCGGCGTTGAGCCATCCGAACCTCTGGGCGAACCTGCCCTCGGCATCCCTTCCGTACCCGACGGAGAACACTATCACGTCCCTCTCGTCCCCCTGGACGCTCTCGACGTTCTTCACGAACAGCCCGACGTCCTCTCCGCCGCGCTTCCTGCGGACCTCCCTCGACACCTTCCTGCCGAACGCCGGGTCGGAGGCGCACTCCTCCTCCAGCAGGTCCGTGACCAGGTCCCTCTGGTACGAGTTGAAGGTTATGACCCCGACGGTGTCGTCCCCGCCCAGGAGCTCCTTGAGGACCTTGACCGTCTCCTCGGCCTCCTTCCTGTTGCGGCGGTCCTCCCATACCCCGTCGGTGACGCGGACCTCTATGGGCGGAGTCCCCGCGAGCCCTGGATTCGGCGCCACGCGGAGCCTCCCGTCGTAGAACGCCCTGTTGGAGAACGCTATCAGCTCCGAGCGGAGGGACCTGTAGTGATGGTCCAGCATGAACGACCTGAACCTGGACCTCGCCGAATCCAGGAGGCTCCCGCCCTCGGAGTCCTCGTATCTGGCGAATCCGACGGCCGAGGGACGCAGCTGCATATGGTCTCCGGCGACCACGATCCTCCTGGCGCGCTGCATCGCCGGGACGCCCCTCTCCAGGAACATCTGCGAGGCCTCGTCGAACACCAGGAGGTCGAACATCCCGGCCTCCAGCGGAAGCGCCTCCGAGACAGCCTCGGGCGTCATCAGCCAGACGCGGACGCCTCCGAGCATCTCGTATCCGAACCTCCTGACGAACCTTCCGGGGCTCCATCTCCTTCTGGAGGAGGCTATGCGGGACATGTCGCCGAACCTCCTGGATTCCCTGATCCGCCCGAGGGCCTCCTGCAGGCGGGACTCGGCCAGCCCGCGGACGGCCTCGCGCTTCGCGGACATGGCGGCCTCCGCCCTCGCCAGCGAATCCTCGAACGACTCCATGCCCGAAGGGTCGAACGTCTCGTCGAACATGGCGGCCTGCTCCGCCTCCACGAGCCCGAACATCCCGGCCTCCGCCTCCGTCAGGCTCGTCCCGAGCTCCGCGGAGACCTCCAGCATCCCGTTCCCGTAGGACTTCCATGCCGGCTCCAGGCCGCCGAACATCCTGGACCCCTCGGAATAGTCCCCGTAGGAGGGCAGGGCGGCGGCGACGTCCTCCGGATTCCTGAGGACCGCCCCAAGCACGTCCCGGCCGAGTCCGTCGAAGTACCTCCCCAGTACGGAGTAGGCCTCCTTCTCCATCGCCATCCTGTCCATCGCCCTGATGCCGGACGACCATTCCCTCCACAGACGGGACGTCCGGTCCAGGTCGGCCCCCAGGTCCTTCAGGTCCTTGACGGTCAGGCCGTCCTTCATAGCCATGAGCACGGGATGCTCCCTGGCAGCCCTCCTGTACCTCAGATACGCCTGCGCGGAACCGGGGTCTGAGAACAGCCTGTGCATCTCGGCGGCCTCGGAGTACTCCAGCCTCCTGGCCCTGGCCGCGACGTTCTCCTCCAGGACCTCCGGGACGGCGCGGCCGGACGTCCTGCGCTCCAGGTCCTCGGAGTACAGCCTGATCGGCAACATTCCAGATCCCCTCTCCTCGTAGACGGACGCGGCTATGTCGTCCAGGGCGCCGATCGAGCGCTCCGCCTCCTCCGTCGCGGCCCCTAAGTCGGGGACGTCGAATGGCGCCTCGGCGGACAGCATGGAGGACAGCCTGGAGTAGAAGGAGTCCTTGTCGCCGGCGTCGTCAATCAGCATGCAGTATCTAGACAGGGAGCCTAGGCGCGACAGGACCACGTCCAGCGCCGTCTTCTTCTCTGACACGACGAGAACGTTCATCCCCCTAACGGCCGCCGACGTCACCACCTCCGCGATGACCTGGGACTTCCCGGTCCCGGGCGGACCCTGGATGACGAGCCCGTCCGAGTCCTCCAGCGCCGCGATTATCCTCTCCTGGGCCGAATCCAGGGGGTTGGCGCACATGACGTCCCTCTCCCGGATCCTCCCCTCCGGCATGTCCGGGACGCGACGGGGGGCGCCGGCCATGCGGTCCAGTATGCCGCTGACGAGGCTTCCGGAGAGTATGGAGTTGAAATCCCTCTGGACGCAGCTCGAGTACAGCGGATATCTCCCTAGGACCGCGAACGGCATCGTCTTGAGCTCGCCGTCGAAATAATGCGGCATCCTGTCAGCGTCCCCTCCGCGGAACGGCGCCGGCCCGGGATCCGTCCAGGACAGCCGCATGCCGGCCTCCGCATAGAAGCACGTCAGCCTCTCGGCGAACCCGTCCTCCGACACGTCCTCAATAATAGGATCCGGAAGGGGGCCGTCCTCGCCGGACGCCTTCATGTTGGCCAGGACCAGCGTGCTGTTGAATATGGGGTCCCTCGATCCGTCCACGGTCACGCTCACGATTCCCTTCTCCCTGCGGATCTCGACAGGGAACAGCGCCAGCGGGGCCCTGACCGGGAAGCCGTCGCATAGGCGGCCTTCGACGAACGGATAGGCCAGATAGAGGTCGAAGCCCCCTTTGTCGCGGTACTCCCTGTTGGCCTCGCGGACTATCTCCGTCACATGCCTGCGGACAGCCTCGTCCGAATCGCCGGTGTCGAACGACCCGCCCCTGAACAATGTCGCCAGGACGTCGGCGCCTGGGATGTCGAGCACGTCGATGCTTCCCGTGCGGTACATGCGCGGCTGGAAGAGCATGCGGTTCCCCCTGCCTAGATCAGTGAGGTTCTTCCCCAGCCTCCTCAGGGACTCGGCGGTCTCGCAGCGCAGCCCCGTCGCTCCCGACCTCTCCGCCGCGTATCTCCTGGTGACCTCCAGGAACGCCTCGCCGTAGCGCTCCGCGAAGCGCTGCCCCACGCCGGGGATGGCGTCGAGGTCCTCCGCCCTCGTGGGAAGGCGGCGCGCCATCTCCTCGAGCACGGAGTCCGAGCATGCCTGGCAGGCTCTGGCCGACTCCTGGCGGAAGGCTTCCCTCACGCGGGCCAGCTCCTCCAACGCGTCGGCGGCTGGCGCCCCTTCGAACCGGGCCTGGTCTGTGCAAGCGGTAAACATGTATCCTCCTGGCAACCGTCACGACCACGTCCGGTCCGTATTTGAATCTAAGACCGGGGTGCCCGAAAGTGGCCGAGACGTATATCATCGGCCGCGGCATACCCAGGGACATGCTTGAAATCGGAATCAAGGGCAAGTCGGAGAGGAAAGTGACCCCGGAGATGACCGCCAAGGCCGTGGGAAGCGGGACCCTGGAGGTGCTGGCGACGCCCGTCCTCATCTCGATGGCCGAGGCCGCGGCATCCGACAGCGTGGCGCCGTTTCTAAACGACGGGGAGAGCACCGTGGGCGCGCGCATGGAGTTCGAGCACACCGCGCCCTCTCCGGTCGGGGCCGTCGCGGTCTGCGAGACGGAACTCGTCGGAATAGACGGGAGGTCCCTGACGTTCTCGATAACCGCCAGCGACTCGGCGGGACCGATAGGGCGCGGGACCCACGTGCGCGTGCGCGTGGACTCGGCCCGCTTCATGACCAAGGCGGGGTCCAGGCTCCGATCTCGTTGACCAGGACGGGCAGCAGCAGGCATCCGCACAAGGCCGTCCTGTCCGTCCCGAACTTCTCAGGGAGGAACCCGGTCGCCGAGGCCGCCGCCAGGACCGCGATCCCGAACGGCCCGGTGAGGACGAGCACGAGGACCACGTCGGCGGCCAGAACCGCCATGCTCAGACGGGACTGGTCCACCGACCCCGCCACCGCGGCGAAGGCCTTCCCCGCCCTTATCGTGAGGACGTATCCGCACAGCGAGCCGACCGCCGCCGACAGAAGAAGGGTCAGGAAAGCCTCCGAGGCGATCCCCGTCAGCGCCGTCCCCGCTATGTCCCCGATCACCAGGGCGGTCCCGGACCTCCCGCTTCCGGACACCGAGAGGGTCACCAGGGACAGCACGGCGGTGACCGACCCTATCGACGCCACCGACGCTATGAAGCGGTCCGGGCGGTTCTCCGGCATGAAGCAGGCCGAGATGGACGCCCCGACCGTCGCGGTTATGCCAGGAAACCATCCGGCCACGCACCCCATCGCGACGCCCCTGAGGCCTGCGCCGGCCACCTCTGGGTCCGTCCCCTCGTCCTCCTGCTCCGGGGCCTTCCCCTCCGACGCCGTCCCCAGAAGCACCGGGATCCCGAACAGCCCGCACAGCATCGGGAACATCAGCGAGCCTTCTCCGAAGATCCCCTCGGAGGGTATCGGGAGCCGCATCAACGCCAACCCCAGCGCCCCGGATATCAGAAATGCCGCGATGCCCGCGGGCCCGGAGCCCCTCCTGAACTGCGCCAGAACAATCATCAGGGCGGCGCCGGAGACGACGAAGGGAGTCATCCTGTCCAGGGCCTCGTCGGCTCCCGACAGCATCAGCCATTGGAGAGGAACGGCCAGAAGGATGGCGGCGGAGGTGCCCACCAGGCTTCCTATGGCCGCGGACCTCACCGCCGCCATCCCCCTGCCTTGCAACAGGAGCCTGTGGCCGGGAAGGACGGACACGCAGTCCTCGGAGTCGGGGGCGCCTATGAACACGGACGGGACGAAGTCCAGGAACGAATGGACCACGGACGCCGACATGATGCAGCAGCAAGCGGCGACCGCGGCGGAGCCGGGATCCATGAATCCGGACAGGGCGGCCTCCATGGCGGGGTACGAGGCGAGCATCACGGCCGCCAGGGTGTTCACATGGATTCCAGGCACCAGGCCGCTGAAGGTCCCCATTCCCGCGCCGGCCAGGGACGCGAGCGCGCATACGGCTATGTCCAGAACGTCCACGCGGGAGGACCCGCCGTCCAGACGGATAAAGGGGGACGCGTGCGGTCACGCGGACCTGACGAACGGGCGCCCGCCTTCGACGCCCACCGACAGAAGCGCCACGACCGGGGCGCCGACCTTCTTGGAGAAGGCCTGGACGTCGGACATGGCATACACCACGGCGACCTTGGTCACGACCGCGCCCGCGTCCCTGGCGGCGGAAGCCACCGCGAATATGGTCCCGCCGGTGTCCAGGACGTCGTCGACTATCGCCACCCTCGTCCCCTTCTCCAGCCCGTTCAGGAACATGGCCGCCTTGGAGTATCCGGTCCTCTGGGTGAGCTCCATCTCGCCGGGAAGCCCGTATCTCTTCTTGCGGACGACCGAGAACGGGATGCGGGCCTTCAAGGATATGCCTGCGGCGAGCGGTATCCCCATGGCCTCCGGCGCCAGGATGAGGTCGCAGTCGAAGGACGCCTCTGAGACGAGGCCGTCCACGGCCTCCTCCAGCACGTCAGGGTCCACTCTCGGGACGCCGTCGCTTATCGGGTTCACGAAGTAGTCGTACCCGTTCTTGTCCACCACCGGCGCCTCTTCGAAGCATCTCCTCAGGAGCGGATACCTTCCCATCGCCTTCCCTCTGTCAGCTTCAGCTCGCGGAAGAAGTCCATCGTCCTGCACTTGCATATGTGAAGCATGGCCTCCGCGTCCCCTATCCCGGAGACCCCTGCGGCGCCGTCGTGGCCTCCACCCGCCGTGCCGGTCTCCCCGCCCACGTCCGCCAGGATGGATCCGAGGCTGAGGCCTTTCCTGACAGCCTCCTGCGTGGCCCTGGCGCTGAGACGGAACGAGTCGTCCCTCTGGGAGCACACGAACGCCACGTCGGCGCCCGCGTCCAGGAGCGCCCTGCACACGGAGGACTCGAAGCTTCCGGCCAGGGAGGTCGCTATGAGGTACTGCCCGATCCTGTCGAACTTCATGCTCTCCATCGACTTCAGGACGGCCACCCTCTCGGAGATGCTCTCCGGGGCCTTGGTGAGAGCCATGGCCTCGTCCATATGAATGCCGCACATCCCCATGACGTCGGCGAACGAGCGGAGGAGGCGGGGGTCCGCGAACCTGAACGACCCGCTGTCGGTGATCATGCCCGCCAGGAGGGCCAAACCGACGTCGCGGTCCGGGACCTTGCCCAGATGCGTGTACAGATCCAGAACGATCTCGCAGCATGAAACACGGGAGCCGTCTATGAGCGCCGGGCGGCCGTCCCATCTCCCGGTGGGGACGTGATGGTCGATGACGACGGCGTCAGATGGGACCGGCTGGTCGGTCTCCAGCTGCTCCGGAGAGGACGTGTCCACTATAGCGACCTTGTCGTAATCGGCCAGGACGCATTCCTCCAGGACGGTTATCCCGAGCCTCTCGGCCACCGTCCTTGCGACGCGGTCCATGCCGTTGGGGGCGAACACGTCGGCCTCCGGGAACAGCCTGGCCAGGGCGTAGGCGGATCCGAGGGCGTCCACGTCGGCGTTGCCGTGGACCATCACTGCCTTCCTCCCGTCCTTCAGGAGCCCGGCGATTTCATCGTACATGCCATCCAATCGTCGGGAGCGTATTTTATGTTTGAGAAGGGAAAGCGGGGGCGCGGCCCCCTGTTTCATCGGCTTTCGCCGGACTTGCGCCTGTTCCCGAAGAGCTTCGAGGACATCGAGGTCTGGCCCAGGCCGGTTATCAGGATGTCCGAGTTGTACAGCCTGACGGTCACGGCTATCGCGACTGCGGCGAACACCGCCATGTACGCTATTCCCGACAGGACCAGGACGTAGTCGTTGTACATCAGAGCCTGCATCGCGATCATCGGGTGCGAGAAAGGGATGGCGAACAGTATCCCCTGCATCAGGCCCGAAGCCCCGTACCATCCGGAGAACATTATCACGAACGCCGGGATCATGGACAGGATGCTCAGGGGCATGGTCATGGTCTGCGCGGACTTGTAGTTCTTCGCGAAGGCCCCCATGATCATGCATATGCCCAATGCGCACACGATGGCCAGGAACATCGACGTCATCAGGAGGGCGTAGTCCGCGAGGTCCAGGCCCAATCCGACGTCGTCGAGGTTCACCCCGGACACTATCTCCTTGGTCAGGGCGTTCATGTAGAAGCTCATCCCGACCATGTACGCGAGGCCGTAGACCAGTCCGACGATGGCCGCGGCGACGATCTTCCCGGTGACTATCACGGTCCTCCTTATGGGAAGCGTGAGCAGCGTCTCCAGGGTCTTGTTCTCCTTCTCGGAGCCCATGGAGCTGATGACGATGCTTCCGACCATCATGATTATGATCATGATCACGAGCGGGACCATCATGGTCTGGGAGGACACCTGGCTGGAGATCTCCATGGGGGTGACCCCGCGCACGAAGCTCCCGTTGACCATCGTTCCGATGTAGGCGCTGCCGGATTCGTTGAGCCTTATCGGCTGGAGATAGAAGGCGGCGTCCGCGCCCACCACGCCTCCCACGAGGAAGCCCGACAGCAGAGTGTTCAGGCTGCCGACCATGGATGACGCGGTTATCGACGGGGCCGACCCGAACATGCCCTCGGCCTCGTACAGGTAGAACTCCTCCAGGTGCGCCTGCCTCTTCTTGGCCAGCCTCTCGGAGAAGTCGTCCGGCACCAGGATGGCGCTGGTCACGCCCTTCTCGGCCATCTTGGAAGCCAGGTCCTTCCGGTCGATGCTCCCGTCCGGAAGCGTGACGGAGCTCAGACGGAACAGGTAGTCGTCGATGGTCTTGCCCTCGGGGATGTTGCCGTACATGCTGGCCATGTTGTCGTATAAGCTCCAATGGGTCCCGTCCGGGAAGTCGACCTCCCCGTTCGCGTCGTCCACCACGGCCATGGGCGAGAGCGTCTTCACCTTGTCGACCTCCCCTCCCACGATGCCTCCGAGGAAGGCGAACAGGAGGACCATCAGAAGTACCGAGACCACCGATCCGGGGGTCAGGAGCTCCCTCAGCTCTTTCTTCACTATGTTCGTCAGATGGGTCATTCCTTCATCACCGCCTTCACGAAGACCTCCTCGAGGTTCTTGGCGCCGAACTTCTCCTTGAGCTCGTCTGGGGTCCCGAGGAGAATCAGGTTGCCCTGGTCCATCATGCCGACCCTGTCGCAGAGCATCTCGACCTCGAACATGTTGTGGGACGACATGATCACGGTGACGCCGTTCCTGGCGATGGTGCGGATGATCTCCCTGATCTCGTACGCGTTTATCACGTCGAGGCCGCTGGTGACCTCGTCCATGATCGCCAGCCTCGGCGAGGGCATTATGGCCCTGGCTATGAGGAGGCGGCGCATCATTCCCTTGCTGTAGGTATCCACCTTGGAGTCGATCCTGTCGCCGAGGTCGGCGATCTCGATGCCGCGGCGGACCATCTCCTTCTGAGCCTCGCCGGTGGTGTAGAACTTGGAGATGAACTCAAGGTAGGCCCGCCCGGTGAGGTCCTTGTAGGCCCCTGCGTCCTCCGGGAGGTAGCTGATGACCTCCCTGACCTTCTCCGGCTCGGTGGTCACGTCGTGTCCGTACACGGAGATGCTCCCGGACGTTATCCGTAGAAGCGTGGATATCATTCTCAGAGTGGTCGTCTTCCCCGCCCCGTTGTGGCCGAGAAGCCCGAATATCTCCCCCTCCTTGACGTCGAGGGATATACCGTGGACCGCCTCCCTGTTGCCGTACGACTTGCGCACATCCTTTAGAACGAGGGCGTCCGTCATGGGCTGAAAAACTTGGATACAATATATTAAGTTGCGCCGGACCCCGCAGAAGGGGCCGCGTGGACGAATGGAAGAAAGGGAAAGAAGCTCTCGCGGGGGCGAGGGCCGTTTCACTCCTGGGTCCTGCCCATGGCGGAGTTTATGGCTTCCTGGAGGGTCTGGTACCTCTCCCTGAGGCCGCTCTCCTGACGGGAGAGGGATCCGATCCTGACGTCCATGAGCTCGATGGACTCCTCGAGGTCGGCCTTCAAAGCCGCCACGTCGTCCACCTTTATCATGAGCGAGCCGGCGGTCTTGTATACCGCGCCGGTGCTCCCGGACAGCTCCTCGAGGGTCCTCTCGATCTCGCGCTTCTGGGTCTCCATCTGGGCCTTCTGCCCGGAGACCGCCTGGAGCTGCTGCTGGACCTGCTGGAACTGGGAGATCTGGTTCTGTAGCTGTGGGCTGATTCCGTTCATCTTCTAACCTCGGTGAGTCTCTGGACGTCTTCGATTACCTTGATGCACTCCAGGTAGGAGTTCAGCGCCGCCCTCATGGCAGAGGTGTCGGAGGCGGTCACCTCTATGACCGTCTCCCCCTCTCCCTGCGTCACCTTCACGGCGGTGCGGGGAATCTCCCTTCCCGCCTCGGGACCGACGGAGGCGGCCGCCGCCTCTGCGACGGGGCCGTCCACCCTGAGCACGGCGCTCAGCATGTCTCAGTCGGAATACAGGGTCTTCTTTATCGGAGGCCTGTCCTTGAAGAAGATCTTGCAGTTGCAGTTCTTGCACTGGAGGCCGATGGACTTGGGGTCGTTCATGACGGGCTCCTTGCACTTGGCGCATCTGTACAATCGGACCACCCTTCTTCACATCTCGGAGACCTGGGAGATCTCCTTCTTGGCCTTGGGGCTGTAGGCCTCGGCAGCGTACTTGGTCTCGCAGCGGCTGCAGTACCAGATTCCGGAGCTCACCCTGGTCACGGACACGTGGTGGCAGACCGGGCACTCGTGCCTGGCCTTCTCCTTGGCCTCGATGTTCTTGACCCTGTTGCGGACGATGACTCCGTACCTGGCGCCGAACCTTCCGGCGCTGCCTACTTTGACTGTTCTCTTTGACATCGTGATCACCCGATTATCTTCCTGATCTCCGCGCCCTTCTCCACGGCCCTGTCGAGGCAGAGACTGAGTTCGTCCAACGTTATCGAACCGCGTCCTCCCTTCTGCATCGCCCTGAAGTTGCCGTTGTCGTCGGTCGTGACCGTCAGGCGGGCGGATGAAATCATTTCTTCGTCGAAATTTGGGTCTACTATTAAAGTGTTTCCCACTTTGACCTCTGTCACGGAAATCGGCAGGCAGGTGATGGGCAGAGGCTTGTTCTCACCCTTCCCGTACTGCTCGCCGGGGATGACAGCGGTCTTGAGCGCGCACACGGTGGCGAGGTTGGCTGCGTCGAACAAGTTCCCGTCGTAGTCAAGGGCGTAGATGTCCACGAAGCACATCCAGACCTCGGATCCGGGGACTATGCAGAGGGCCTCGACGTCCACCATGCCGGACTCGCGTATTCCGCGGTCGACGACGCGGGCCAGCTCGATGGCGTCCTCTCCGGGAGGTCCGGACTCGAAGGACGCGTGTGCCATGGGGATGAGCTCGGCGCCGGTGGTAAGGACCCCGATGTTGGGGGTGTCCGGGAACGGGGTCCCGGGAACGATCTTGACTCCCGCGATGACCTCGGTCTTGCCGATCTTGACCCTGGCGGAGCCGTCGGCGCTCTCGATGCAGTCGGTGACGACCTGGATCTTCCTGTAGTCGGCGACCCCGCGGCCGTCCTCCCTCTTCCCGTTCTCGAGAAGCTTGAGGATGTGGTCGCGCTTGATCTCGGACATTATCTCACTGCTCATCGCCGCTCACCTCCTTCTGGACTTTGGAATAGCGCCTCTTGAGGGCGTCTTTCTGCAGGTCGTAGACCTCGTGGCATGCCCCTACCGCCATCTCGATGGCGTGGTCGAACTCCTCGCGGGTCATGTTGCCGTCCATCTGGAGCAGGACTATCTCGTCCGTGGACGGGACGATGGCTATGGGCACGTCGGCCTGGCCGAAGTTGTCCTCCTCCTTGTTGAGGTCGAGAAGCACGTGGCCGTCGGCCTTTCCGGCGGCGATGGCGGGGACGATGTCCCTCATGGGTATGCCCGCATCGGCGAGGGCCACGGAGGCGGCGGTGAGGCCGGCGCACCTGGTCCCGGCGTTGGCCTGGAGGATCTCGATGTACACGTCGATGGACGCGCGGGGGTAGAGCTCGGTCAGGACGACCTTCTCGAGGGCCTCGGAGATGATCTTGGAGATCTCGATGGACCTCCTGTCGGGGCCGGGCCTCTTCCTGTCGCTGACGGAGAACGCCTGCATGTTGTACTTGCACTGAACGATCGCCTTGGTGGGGTCCTGGAGATGCCTGGGGTGGCACTCCCTGGGCCCGTACACCGCCGCGAGGACCTTGTTTTTCCCGATCTCCACGTAAGCGGAGCCGTCGGCGTTGTTGAGCACGCCCGCCTCTATCTTGATGGGCCTGTGCTGCTCCGCGGTCCTTCCATCGATCCTCATGCCTTTCTCGTCTACCAATACCATATCTGTATGTCCGCTCATCCTCAGTCCTCCTCATCGTACTCGTCCTCGTCCTGAGGGAGTCTGCTCTCTATGAATTCTCTGACCCTGTCGGTCAGGTTTCCGGCCTGGGCCTGGGCCTCGACCATCTTGACGGCCTGGACCGCCACCTCGGCGTTCTCGTCCTCCCCGTCGATCCAGATCATCCCGTTCTGCCCCACGGTTATGCGGCAGTCGGTCATGTTCTTGAGCATCGAGATCATGGAGCCGCTCTTGCCTATTATCCTGGAGACCTTCGAATGGGAGATCTTGACCAGCCTGCCGCCCTCTATCCTGCGGAGGCCGGAGTCCTTCATCGTGACGTTTATCTTCTTGCTCTCGTCCACGGACAGCACTTTCAGCAGGACCACGTTGCCCATGCCGAGATACCTGGACGTGTCTCCGAACTCGACCTTCCAGGGAACCTCGTTGACGTGCAGGGGCGCGGGGTAGGGCGCGCATATGTCCACCATCCAGTTGGACGGCCCGATGTCGACGATGACTCCTATGACGGTGTCGCCGGAGACGGGCATGTAGCATCCTCTAAGGGGGATCACTCCCACCGTGTTCTGGAAGACGTTCCTGACTCCCATGACGCTGGCGCGGACCTTGCCGTCCAGCACGTACGCGTTCTCGCCGGGCTTCATGCCCGTCCCGTCGAGGACGTCGCCCGGGACCACTATTTCCCTAGTGGGTCTGGCGTTTCTTTTTTCCATCTTATCACTTCTCGAATGTCAGTTAATCAGTTTCACGGACGCGGTGCCCTTGGTCTTGTGCTTGAGCTTGTCCGCGATCTCGTTGGTGAGTCCGCCGGGGACCTCCATCACTCCGATCCAGCTTCCGTCGGCGGTCCACTCCTCCCTCTCGACGATGCCGTAATGGATTATGTCGTCGTAGCAGCGGCCGTAGTCGGCGCCGTTGAGCTTGACCGCGATGCGGGCCTTCTCGAACCTTATCGGCAGGAGCGGCCTGAGCAGCTTCATGGCCTCGTCGATCTCCTTCTGGAGAGGCTTAAACGGGTCCACATGGAACTTGGCCTCCTCCAGCGCCAGCTGTATCCTCAGAGGGGGGTGCGGCGTGTGGGTCTGCGGGTTGATGGCGTTAGCGGCGATGAAGGCTATGACCTGCTGCTTCTTCGCCTCCAGCATCTCCTTGCGCTGCTCGGCGGTTATGTGTATCTCGCCCTTCTCGACGATCTTCCTGGCTATCTCGCCGATGTCGTCGGTCCCGAAGGCCTCCTTGATCTTGTCCTCGGCGGGCTTGGTCCCCTTGCTAGCGTTCTTGAAGACGTCCTCCACCGCCATGTACTCGACGATGTCGAACTCCTTGCCCTGCTTCACCAGGTCGACGACCTTGGGATCCAGAAGGATCTCGAACGTCTCCCCGTGCGACTCCAGCCTCGCCATTATGGCGTCGTCGAGGCTTACCATGCTCCCGCCTCAGTTCTCGGCGGCGGGGAGCTGGGATATGAGGTCCGCGATCCTCCCCTCGGGAAGCCTCGAGAACCTCTTTCCAGCGGCGGCGACGCCTATCTCGACGCACTCTGCCTTGGGCTTCTCCTCGATGGCGGCCTCGAGGGCCCTGAGGCCCAGCTTCAGCGCGTCGTCGAACTCCATGTCGTCCTGGTAGTCCTTCTCGAGGACCTCCACGGCGGCGGTGCGACCGATGCCTATGCAGGTCGCCTTGTACGCGATGAGAGCCCCCGACGGGTCGGTCTCCAGCAGGTGGACGCCGAGGTCGTCGGTTCCGGCCACGAGGAGCGCGGTTCCGAACGGGCGGGCCCCTCCGTACTGGGTGTAGTTCTGCTTGTGGTCGCAGACCTTCTTGACCAGCATCTCCACGGGGATGTTCTCCCCGAAGTTCACTTTGTGCACCTGGGCGGCCTTCCTGGCCTCGTCGACGAGCACCCTGGCGTCGGCGACGAGCCCCGACGTGGCGCATCCGATGTAATCGTCTATCTGGTGAATCTTCTCGGTGGACTTGGGCTCGACGAGCCTGTTGATCGACCTCCTGTCGACGATCAACGCCGCTCCGTCCTTGTACTTCACACCGATGGTTGTGGATCCCTTCTTAACGGCTTCGCGGGCGTACTCCACCTGGAACAGCCTTCCGTCAGGGGAGAAAACGCTGATACCCTTGTCATATGCCATCTGTCCGGGCTGCATAATCTATCGCTCCTTGTTTCGTGGGCCGATAGTTTGGGGCAGTATAAAGACGTTTAGAATAAGTGTCGGCGCCTTCTCCTTCCAGGGACCTTGAGGTCATGATCGGCGGTCCTGAGGGCGCGGAGGGTGCCTGAGGCCTTCAAGGACCTGGACCCCGGGATCGCGCGGGACAGCGTGTCGGAGACCGTCTCGCGGGCCTTGGGAGGGCACCTCACCACGGCCTTCCCGTCCTTGCACGTGATGACCTTGAGGTCCGGGACGGGCGGATCGACGGCCGAGAGCGCCGCCAGGACGTCGTCGCGGGAGGTCTCCGGAGGGACCGAGAAGGAGACGTAGCGACGCCTGCCGCGCACGGATTTCACCACCATGGCGACGGCCAATCCCTGCACCGTTATAACGGTTGCCTGTCCGTTTTCGGGCCGAAACGGCCTCCGGAGCCGGATTTCATCCACTTTTCGGGTAGGACGGAAGACCGCCAGACGCATGAAAAACGACCTTCCGATTGTGTATTACTATTTCAAAATTCGTATTACTCACCCGATGGATGGACATGCATCCATCAAAACGGCATGCCAGACGGTTTGAAAATGCACCCACATGAGGGACCTGTTTATAAATCTATCCCTTACCCTCCTCCGCACCCTTGGAGCCGATTCCCCGGAAACATGCGGAAAAACCGACTATTTCAAGCGTTGCATTACTGTTTTTAGCAATACAACGAATCTAGGGTGTTTGAGACATCTGGCTACCATGTTTTTTAGCCCTTCCTAAATATATTTTTCAGACGCTCAAAACTAAAAATAGATTTGTTTTAGTATAAAAAACAAAACGATAGACCTATTAAATCGCAACAGTTACACCAACATGTTCCAAACACCAGTTGGTATACGGAGGCAATGATTTGAGTAAATCGGCATTGGTTATCGGTGGAGGAATCGCTGGAATCCAGGCTTCGTTGGATCTTGCTGACCGCGGCATTCATGTCTATCTCGTCGAGAAAGACCCCACCATCGGTGGTGTGATGTGCCGCCTGGACAAGACCTTCCCCACGAACGACTGTTCCGCGTGTATCCTGTCGCCTAAAATGGCTGACTGTAACGGACACCCCAACATCGACGTTCTGACCTACCACGAGGTCCTGAAAGTCGATGGAGAGGCCGGAGACTTCAAGGTCACCGTCCTCAAGAAGGCCAGGTACGTCAACCCCAAGGAATGCACTGGATGCGGCGACTGTATCGCCAAGTGTCCCGTCAAGAACATCCCTGACAAGTACGAGTTCGGTCTCGTCAACAGGAAAGCAATCTACATACCCCACGCTCAGGCCGTCCCCCGCGTTGCCGTCATCGACAAGTCCGTGTGCATGAAGCTCACCAAGGACAAGTGCGGTAACTGCTTCAAGGCCTGCGGAAAAGGCGCGATCCACTACGACGACAAGGACGAGGAGATCGTCCTCGACGTCGGCTCGATCATCGCCGCTCCCGGATTCAAGGTCTGGGACGCCTCCATAGCCACCGAGTACGGCTACGGCAGGTACAAGAACGTCGTCACCGCCATCGAGTACGAGAGGATGATGTGCGCCTCCGGACCCGACAAAGGACACATCACCATCCCCTACTTCAAGGTCGACAACAACACCAAGGAGCACCCGACCAAGATCGCGTACATCCAGTGCTGCGGATCCAGGTCCGAGAAGAAAGGCTGGAAGAAGTACTGCTCGTCCGTGTGCTGCATGTACGCCACCAAGCAGGCCATGATCACCAAGGAGCACGGAGACCTCCAGGAGGACATCTTCTTCATGGACATCAGGTCCTACGGAAAGGAGTTCGAGGCCTACATCCACAGGGGAGAGGACGAGTACGGAATCAGGATGCACAGGGGAGCCCGCGTCTCCAACGTCGAGGAGAACCCTGACAAGTCCCTGACCATCAACTACACCGACGACCAGAACAACGGCGTGTCCGAGACCTTCGACATCGTCGTCCTGTCCGTCGGACTCGCGCCCCCGGAGGGAGCCGAGGAGTTCGCCAAGACCCTCGGAATCGAGCTCAACAACTACGGCTTCTGCAAGACCTCCGTCTTCAAGCCCCTCGAGACGACCAGGAAGGGAATCTTCGTCACCGGCGCCTTCGCGGCCCCCAAGGACATCCCCACCTCCGTCGCCGAGGCCTGCGGATCCTCCGCAAAAGCCGGAGCCTGGATCGTCAAGAAGGACTTCACCCCCTGCGCTCCCAAGAAGTACCCCGTCGAGAAGGACGTCATCGGAAAGGAGCCCCGCATCGGAGTATGGGTCTGCCACTGCGGTATCAACATCGGATCCGTGGTCAAGGTCCCCGAGGTCGTCGAGTACGCCAAGACCCTGCCCCACGTGATCATCGCCAACGAGTCCCAGTACGCCTGCGCCCAGGACTGCCTCGAGTCCATCTCCAAGGCCATCGTGGAGCAGGACCTCAACAGGGTCGTCGTCGCGTCGTGCACCCCCAGGACCCACGAGCCCCTCTTCAGGGAGGCCTGCAGGGACGGAGGCCTGAACAAATACCTGTTCAACATGGCCAACATCCGCGACCAGTGCTCCTGGATCCACATGCACCAGCCCGAGGCCGCCACCGCCAAGGCCAAGGACCTCCTCAGGATGGCCCTCGCCAAAGCCGCGCTGCTCGAGCCCCTCGTCGGTTCCGAGATACCCGTGACCAACGCCGCCGCCGTCATCGGAGGAGGAATCACCGGAATGAACGCCGCCCTCGACATCGCCGCCCAGGGATACCCCGTGCACATCGTCGAGAAGGAGAAGGAGCTGGGAGGATTCGCCCGCAACTTCAACTTCAAGGAGGACGGAATCTGCGTCAAGGACTACCTCGCCGAGCTCATCGCGAAGGTCGAGAAGTGCCCGCTCATCATCGTTCACACCGGAGTGACCGTCAAGGACATCCCCGGATTCGTCGGCAACTTCACCCTGAGGCTGTCCGATGGAAAGGACTACCCCGTCGGAGGCGTCCTGTTCGCCGTCGGAGCCAAGCCCTACCAGCCCACCGAGTACAACTACGGAAAAGACGCCAAGGTCATGACCCAGATCGACTTCGAGGCCAAGCTCAAGGACGGCTACAGCCCCCAGAACGTGGTCTTCATCCAGTGCGTCGGATCCAGGAACGACAGCGTCCACTACTGCTCTCGCGTGTGCTGCGCCTCGTCCCTCAGGAACGCCATCAAGGTCAAGATGGCCAACCCCATGGCGAACGTCACCATCGTGCACAAGGACATCAGGACCTACGGATTCCGCGAGGAGCTCTACCAGAAGGCCTCCTGCCTCGGAGTCAAGTTCCTCAGGTACCCCGTCACCAACGCCATGCCCGAGTACGACGGCAAATGCGTGAAGGCCTTCGACGCCACCCTCGGCGACTACGTCGAGATCCCCGTCGACGCCCTGGTCCTCGCCACCGGAATCGCCCCCGACAGAGAGAACAAGGAGAACCTCGCCAAGATGGTCAAGGTCCCCATCTCCAAGGACGGATTCTACTTCGAGGCCCACCAGAAGCTGAGGCCCGTCGACTTCGCCACCGAGGGAGTCTACGTCGCCGGAGCCGCCCACTGGCCCAAGTTCATGGACGAGTGCATCGCCCAGGCCTCCGGAGCCGCCTCCAGGATGCTCACCGTCATCTCCAAGGACAAGCTCATCTCCGAGGGAATCGTCGCCGGAGTCAACGAGTCCCTGTGCGACGGATGCGGAGTCTGCGTCGGATGCTGCGACTACAACGCGGTCAGCCTCGTGAAGCAGGCGGACGGATCCTTCAAGAGCCAGGTCAACCCCGGTCTCTGCAAGGGATGCGGATGCTGCGTCGCCTCGTGCCCGTCCGGAGCCCTCGAGCAGAAGGGATTCAGGACCAAGCAGATCATCGCTGAGATCGACGCTTGCCTCGACTACCCCGTTGGAGGAGAGTGATTCCAAATGGCAGATTTCGAACCTAGAATAGTCACCTTCTGCTGCAACTGGTGCTCCTATGCGGGAGCCGACGGAGCAGGAGTCGCCAGGCTTCAGATGCCCACCAACTTCCGTATCATCAGGACCATGTGCTCCGCCCGTGTGGACCCCGAGTTCATCCTCAGGGCCTTCTCCAAAGGAGCCGACGGAGTCATGGTTCTCGGATGCCACCCCGGAGACTGCCACTACATAGGCGGAAACTACAGGGCCAGGAGGAGGATCGCCCTTCTGAGGCTCGTCCTCGAGCAGTACGGATTCGACCCCAAGAGGCTCAAGCTCGAGTGGGTCTCCGCGTCCGAGGGAGAGAAGTTCCAGAAGACGGTCAACGAGTTCGTGGACACCATCAAGAAACTCGGACCCACCCCCGTCAAGAAGGAGGAGAACTAAATGAGCTTCCTAGACAAATTATTCAAGAAGAAGGAGGCCCCCGCCGCCAAGGTCAACGAGGCCGCCAACAAAGTCGCGGACGGCATCGGAAAGGCCGCCAACAGCACTGTGAAGGCCGCGGAGAACGTCGCGAAGGCCGCCGACGGAGCCGTCAAGGGCGCCGTCGACAAGGTCGCCACCGCCATCTCCTCCAACGACGCCAAGGTCACCCACACCCTCGAGGCCGCCGATCTCGGAGACCTTCTCCCCGGAGCCCCCTCCGGAGGAAAGATCAACCTCGCCATCTACTGGGCCGCGGCCTGCGGAGGATGCGACGTGTCCATCCTGGACGTCAACGAGAGGATCCTCACCGTCGGAGACATGGCCAACATCGTCATGTGGCCGGTCGCCGCCGACGGAAAGGAGAAGGACATCGCCGCCATGAACGACGGCGACATCACCGTCTCCATCATCTCCGGAGCCGTCAGGAACTCCGAGAACGAGCACATGGTCAAGCTCCTCAGGCAGAAGTCCAAGCTGGTCGTCGCCTACGGAAGCTGCGCCTGCTTCGGCGGAAGCCCCGCCCTGGCCAACCTGGTCGCGGACGGAAAGGACGAGATTCTCAACTACGTCTACACCAAGACCCCCACCAGCGCGAACTTCCAGGAGACCTACCACAAAGGCAACCCCGTAATCCCCCAGACGTCCTACAAGGCGCCCGAGGGAGAGCTCACCCTGCCCGTCCTGTACGACACCGTGAAGACCCTCGACCAGGTCATCGACGTGGACTACTACGTCCCCGGGTGCCCTCCCCAGCAGGAGACCATCAGCCAGATGCTGAAGGCCGTCGCGGACTTCGCCTACAAGGGCGTCGCCCTGCCCCCCAAGGGAACCACCATCGGGATCACCACCAAGACCCTGTGCGACGAGTGCCCCAGGAAGAAGGAGAACGCCAGGATCACCGAGTTCCTGGACCCCTACCAGGTCAACGTCAAAGACGGCGTCTGCCTGATGGACCAGGGAATCCTGTGCCTCGGAGCCGCCACCATCGGTGGATGCGGAGCGAAGTGCACCAAGGTCGGCCAGCCCTGCCGCGGATGCTACGGGCCCACCGCAGAGGTCCAGGAGCAGGGAGCGAGCATGTTCACCGCAGTCGCCTCGCTTCTGCCCATCCTCGACGACGACCCCATCTGCGACGAGGAGAAGATCATCAAGATCGTCAGCGAGATCAAGGACCCGCTCGGGTACTTCTACGCGTTCACCATGGGGAAGGCTCTCATCAAGAAGGCCGTCAAAGAGACCGGAGGTCAGTAAATGGCAGCACCTATCATTTGGGATGACAAGAAAAAAGTCAACAGCAACCGCGTGACCGTCGATCCGATCACCCGTCTCGAGGGACACGGAAAGATCGAGATCTTCCTCGACGACAAGGGAGACGTCACCAACGCCTACTGGCAGGTCCCCGAGCTCAGAGGGTTCGAGAGATTCTGCATCGGAAGGAGGGTCACCGAGCTCAACCAGATCACCGCCAGGCTCTGCGGAGTCTGCCCCGGAGCGCACCACCTAGCCTCCACCAAGGCCATCGACGGATGCTTCGGCGCCAAGCCCACTCCCACCGCCTACCACGTGAGGGACACGTTCTACAACGCGCACTTCGTGCACAGCCACATCGCACACTTCTACGCCCTGGCCGCGCCCGACTTCGTGTGCGGACCCGCCGCCCCCGCGGCGGAGAGGAACGTCCTCGGAGTCGTCGGACGCGTCGGACTGGAGCTCGGAGGAGCCGTCCTCAAGGCCCGCGCCGAGGCTCAGGAGATCCAGAGCATCATCGGAGGAAAGGCCACCCACCCCGTCATGGGAGTGCCTGGAGGAGTCACCAAATCGGTCACCGAGGAGGAGAGGCAGAAGATGGTCGCCAACGCGAAGGACATGCTGGAGTTCGCCAAGACCTCCGTCAAGGTCTTCAAGGACGTCGTGTACGCCAACAAGGATTACATGAGCATCGTCCTGAACCCCGACCTCTACTACCACGAGACCTACCACATGGGAATGGTCAACTCCAAGAAGCAGTTCGAGATCCACGACGGACCCATAAGGGTGCTCGACCAGAAGGGCAACGAGCACGACCTCTATGACCCCAAGGACTACCTCGACCACATCTCCGAGGCCGTCGAGCCCTGGTCCTACGAGAAATTCCCCTACCTGAAGAAACCCGGGTACAAGGGACTCGTCGACGGACCCGACAGCGGCCTCTACAGGGCCACCCCGCTCTCCAGGCTGAACGTCGCCGTCGAGATGCCCACTCCTCTGGCCCAGGACGCCCTGGTCGAGTACCGCGGCATCCTCAAGGACGCCGGAGTCGTCGGACCCTGCCAGCACACCCTGGTCACCCACTGGGCAAGGATCATCGAGCTGCTGTGCTGCGCCGAGAAGTGCCTGCAGGACTGCGAGGACAAGGACGCCTTCAAGGGCGACATCAAGCAGACCGACCTGGTCCCCGTCGGACGCGGAGTCGGATGCGTCGAGGCTCCTCGCGGAACCCTTACCCACGACTACACCTGCGACGAGAACGGAATCGTCACCGCCTGCAACATGGTCGTCGGAACCACCAACAACAACGGTCCCATCTGCATGGACGTCGCGAAGGTCGCCAAAGCGCTCATCCACAACTTCGAGGTCTCCCCCGGACTCCTCAACATGTGCGAGATGGCGTTCAGGGCCTACGACCCCTGCAACTCCTGCGCTACCCACAGCCTCCCCGGCCAGATGCCTCTGACCGCCGAGATCAGGAACGCCGACGGAACCGTCTACGACACCATCACCCGCAACTGAGCGGAAAAACGAGGGGGCGACCCCTCATCTTACATCAAACCTCTTATTTCTTCAAAAATTCATGCGATTCTGATTTTTATTCAATGGCATAACATCATTCGTATCAGAAATCGGGATTATTCCATAATATGGTATTTTCCAGTGGAAACGGAGGGGGCTCATCCATCGGTCCGTCATGAGGTCCGAGCGCCTCCCCAGGTCCACCCCGTCCAGGAGGTAGAACCTGGAGCCGTCGAAGTCCACCAGACCGCTTCCCAGGATCGGCCCTATAGGCTCCGTCTCGGCGGAGTTCATGGGGGAGCCCCCGAGCATCCTGTTGAACGCCGGGATCACTATGAACGACTCCGGAAGGCTGGGATAGACGTCGTCGCTTACGGCGGAGAACCTCCCCCTGATCCAGCATGGCTCGGTGGTTATCTTCCCGACCCCATCCACGAACATCACCGCGGGGTGGTTGTGGGCCATCACGAGCGTCCTGCAGGCCATTACGTCCTTGGAAGGCCATCTGTGCCCGTGGACCATCCCGACGTCTCCCAGGCGCATCCCCGTGGCAGGATGGACCTTCACCCTTCCCGGCAGGAAACCCTCGATGCCGACGTCATGGTTCCCCTTGACAACGTCTATCACGTCGAACCGTTCGAACAGCCTCTCGAAGAAATCCGGGATCTCGGAGTACTCCTGCTTGGACGTCCCAGGAACCGAATCCTTGACGTCGCCGAGGACCGCGAGCCTGTCTATGCAGTCGTCCGCGGAGTCCACGATGGCCTTCAGCATCTCGCCGGTGCGGGAGACCAGATGGTAGCCCTTGGAGCGGAGATGGGACTCCACGCCTATGTGGAGGTCCGCGATCACGAGGCAGTTGCCTACGGCGAGGGCGGGGACTCCGTGCACCGGCTGGATGCGGGTCATCTCAACCCGTTCCGGAGCACCGTCGGGATCCCGTCTATGACGTCCGTGGCTATGAGGCCGTAGGACTTGGACTCGAACGCCTCCTCCCCCGCCTTCCCGCAGACGTACGCGGCGAGGCAGGCCGCATCGAAGGCGTCCATGCCCTTGGACAGAAGGCCGGCGACGGCGCCTGCCAGGACGTCCCCGGTTCCGGCGCCGGTCATCGCCGGAGTCCCCGAAGAATTGATGCGAGTCCTGGAACCGTCGGTGACAACGTCGTCCTTGCCTTTCAGAAGCACCACGGCGCCCATTGCCGAGGCGACCTCCTCTGGGCTCCTTCCATCCGAGATCCTCGCGAACTCGCCTGCATGGGGCGTGAGGACCGTGGGGACGGCCACCTTCATGCCCTTGGCGGCGGATATGGCGTCGGCGTCTATGACCATCGGGACCCTGCATTCGCGCATGAACCTGGCGGCGGCCTCCAGCGTGTCTTGGGAGGCTCCGAGCCCCGGGCCGATGAGGACCGCCCCGTACGATGCCGACTCCCTCAGAAGCATGTCCACGCTTCCGCCGTCCAGACGGTCTCCCGGAAGCCTGGTGGCCATGAGGACGGGCGATGCGGCCGCGACCTCCCTGTAGGATGACTCCGGCGTGAACACGCGCACGCTGTCGGTCCCGATGCGCAGGGCGCTCATGGCGGACATGGCTGGAGCCCCGAAGTACGGCCCCCCTCCGACGATCATCAGCTTCCCGTTGTCGCCCTTGTGGCTGGAAGGCCTGGGAACGGGATAGCGCAGCATGTCCCCGGGGCCGACCTTCCTCCAGGCGTCCTCCGGGATCCCGATGTCCGCCACGACTATCCTCCCGCAACTCTCGTCCATCCCCTGCTTGAGGTCATGGAACGTGACAGTGGCGTCCGGCTTGACGCGAACGGAGGTCCCGAACCCGGAAGGCACGTCCGCTGACACCACGAAGGCATCGGACGCGTTCACATCCTATATGAAGCCCAGGTAGGGCTCTCTCACATCTCCGGATGCCCCGGTGCCGAGGGCGCAATCGACTATGACGTCGTATCCTTCGAGCGATTCTGGCCCGGCGTACGCCTCCACGGGGCACTCCAGGACAGAATAGCACTAGCGGGCCTCGTCTGTGCGGATGGCGGAAGGCTTCTTCAGAAGGGCCACCTTCGTGCGGGAGGGATCCCTCCTGACCGCAGCGGCGAATCCGTCCCCTCCGTTGTTCCCGGTCCCGCAGACGAATAACGCCTTGGAGCCGGGACGCTCCTTTTCCAGAAAATCGGCCAGGGCCCTCCCTGCGGCCTCCATGAGGGCGGCCACGGGAACCCCCAGCGCGGCGGAGTTGGCGTCCAGGACACGTGAGTCCGTCGGGGTGATCAAGACCATCACTTCTTGTTCTTGACCAGCGTCTCGCCGACCTTGCGCAGAAGCGCCGTCTTGCAGATCTTCCCCTTCTCCACCTTGACGCATCCATGGCCGGCGCGGGGCGCCTTCGGGTAGCACTTGGAGTCGAGGACCTCGTACTCCAGGTCGAGGATCATCGCGGCCTTGGCGATGATGTCCAGGCTGGGATTATCGACGCAGAGCGACTTGGGAAGCCTCCTTCCCTCGGCCCTGGTGCGCTTCGCGTCGAAGTATTCGGGCCAGAGCGTTATAGCGACGTCCGCATCGTAGACCATGGGACGCCTAATCGGGCGCAGTCTAATAAGGCTTTTCCAGAGGATGCTGAGAATCTTGCCTCAAAAGGAAAATGAAAGGAAAGAAAGAAGGATGCCATCCTTGCGGATGGTAATCGGTTTGATCAGATGGAACACTCAGGCTTCAAAGAAGAACAGCGTTGACGGCGCCGTCCTGGCCGGGCCTGGAGGTCACGATCGCGTCTCCAGCCTCGGTGGAGATGGTCGCGCCCTTGTTGATGAGGTTACGCTGAACGTAGTTGGGGTCGGCAGGATTGGACTTCACGGTCAGGATCTTGACTTTCTTGACGGTGTTGGTCTTCTTGTCGACGACGTTCGCATACTCTGCGCTGAGCATTCCAACCTTGACGCTTCCGCCGGCTCCACGGTACTGCTTGAGGCGCTGTGCACCGATCTTGGTGAAGTGCTTCTCCCTGCCGATCTCGAACTTCCTCTTGCCCTGAGACGCGACGCGCCTGCCGCCGGTGGGCTTTCTGTTGGATTTACCCTGCCAAAGTGCCATTGTAATCGGCTCCGCTAAACATGGTTCTGTATTTATAGTTATCAGTTTCTCGCAGACGACGTTAATCGCTTGTGCCTTCCCAGGCGGACCTCCGCCTTCCCGTCGCTGACGTCCGCTACGGCGTAATGGCCGCTCTTGGCCGGACCGGGGTTGACGAACACCGTGCCGTTCCGCTCGACCACCCCGACGGCCTCGTGGATGTGCCCGGACAGGGCCAGGATGGGATGGAACTCGTCCACTATCCTCTTGATCGCGGGGCTGCCGACGCTGGCTCCGGAAGGGATCTGGTCCAGAATCCCGTAGGACGGGGCGTGCGTCATCAGGATCATCCCCTCTGACGCGTTCTTCTTGAGCCCGTCGTACAGATCCTCCTCGGAGAGCTCGAACGGGGTCCCGAATATCGTCACGTTGGAACCGCCCAGGCCGACCAGCCTGTATCCGCCGACGTCGGCCGCCTTCCCATGCATGTCGACCGCGACGTCCGCCATCCCCTCCGGGAGGTCCAGCGGGTCGCAGTTCCCGGGGATGACATAGACCTTGGAATTGATCGAGGACACGATGTCGGCCGCCTCCTCCTTGGTCCCGAAGTTGGTGACGTCGCCGAGGAAGAGCACCGCGTCGGCGCCGCTCGCCTCGATCTCCGCGTTGATCCATTTGATCGCGGACTTCTTCTGATGCAGGTCTGAAATGACCAGGAATCTCATGCGCTTCTAATCCAGAAATGCGTACTTAACGTTTGACCGTCCCGCCTCCCACAGATTATTTCAATGCCGTCGCCTTAACAAAAGCAAGGTTATCGAAATGGCGAAAATCAGGGTTGGAGTCAACGGATACGGAACAATCGGCAAAAGGGTCGCGACGGCGGTGGCCGCGCAGGACGACATGGAGCTCATCGGAGTCACCAAGACCAGGCCGAACTTCGAGGCGCTCTCCGCGATCAGGAAAGGATACGACATCTACGTCCCGGACGATAGCGTCAAGGCCTTCGCCGATGCCGGCGTCAAGATCGCCGGGACCCTCAAGGACCTGTACGCCAAGGTGGACATCATGGTCGACTGCACCCCCGGGAACGTCGGCGAGATGTACAGGGACCAGTACAAGGCCGCCGGCGTCAAGGCGATCTTCCAGGGAGGGGAGGACCACAGCCTCACCGGGATCTCGTTCAACTCGACCGCCAACTACTCCGAATCCTGGGGCGCGCAGCTTTCCCGCGTCGTCTCCTGCAACACCACCGGACTGCTCAGGACGCTGAACCCGATTGACAAGAAGTTCAAGGTCGAGAACGCCTACGTGACCATCGTCAGGCGCGCGGCCGACCCCGGCGACAGCAAGAACGGTCCGATCAACGGCCTGGAGCCCTCGGTGAGCCTCCCCACCCACCACGGACCCGACGTCCAGAGCATCATGCCGTGGCTGCACATCAACACCATGGCCATCAAGGCGTCCACCACCCTCATGCACGTCCACACCGTCGTCGCGCAGCTCGCCACGGAGGCCACCACCGAGGAGGTCCTGGACGTCCTCAGGAAGGCCCCCCGCGTCAGGCTCGTCAAATCCAAGGACGGGATCAAGACCACCGCCCAGATCATGGAGCTCGCCAGGGACCTGGGACGCGACAGGTCCGACATGTACGAGATCGTCGTCTGGGAGGACGGCGTGAAGGTCGTCGGGAACACCCTGTACTACTACCAGGCGGTTCACCAGGAGTCGGACGTCATCCCCGAGAACATCGACTGCATCAGGTCCATGTGCAAGGCGGAGCAGGACCCCTGCGCCTCCATAAGGAAGACGAACGCCGCGCTCGGAATCTCGAAGAACCGAGGTGTTCCCCACGGCCAAGGACTTCAACAACCTCGAGGACTTCGACTACAAGGGCAAGACCGTCCTGCTCAGGGTGGACATAAACTGCCCGCTGGACAAGGAGACCCTCAGGATCGTCAACGACTCCAGGATAAGGAGGGTCGTGCCGACCGTCAGGGAGCTCATGGGCAAGGGCGCCAAGCTCGTGGTCCTAGCCCACCAGAGCAGGAAGGGGAAATGGGATTTCATCGGCCTGGACCAGCATGCGGAGTGCCTGTCCCGCCACATCAACGCCCCCGTGAAGTACGTCGACGACGTCATCGGGGACAAGGCCGTGGACGCCATCAAGGCCCTGCGCCCCGGGGAGGTCCTCCTCCTCGGGAACGTGAGGGCGCTGGACTCCGAGACCGCCAAGACGGACATGATGGGACACTCCCGCGGGGAGATCGTGGAGACCCTCGCGCCTCTGATAGACTACTACGTGTGCGACGCCTTCGGAGCCGCCCACAGGTCCCAGTGCTCCCTGGTGGGATTCTCCGCCAGGGTGCCCTCGGCGTCCGGGAGGCTCATGGCGAAGGAGATGTTCGCCCTCAACGCCATTTTCTCCGATCCCCGCAGGCCTTCCGTGTTCATCCTCGGAGGCGCCAAGTTCGGCGACGTGTCCGAGATGATCGACCACGTCCTCGGCAACGGGACCGCAGACACGGTCATACTGGTCGGGCTCGCAGGCAACGCCTACCTCCTCGCCAGGGGGGTGGACATCGGCGAGGCCAGCAAGGCCGTCCTTCAGGACGAGCTGACCCCCGAGAACCTCCAGGCTGCCAAGGACGTCATGGAGAAGTACGGACAGAGGGTGCTTCTGCCTGTGGACGTCGCGGTCGAGAGAAACGGCGCCAGGACGTCGGTCAACATCGGCGACCTCCCTGTCCCCGAGCCCGCGTTGGACATAGGCGACGCCACCGCCGAGAAGTTCGCCAAGGTCATCCGCGCGTCCAGGACCTGCTTCATGTCCGGCCCCGCCGGGATGATAGAGAAGCCCGGGTTCGAAGTGGGCACCAGGATTCTAATGGAGGCCATGGCCGACTGCGGAGGCCAGTCCGTCATCGGAGGAGGCCACACCGGCGGCGCCGCGGAGAGGTTCGACCTGGCCGACAGGTTCTCCTACGTGAGCACCGGCGGAGGGGCGCTGGAGACGTTCCTGCTGGGGGAGCCGCTTCCGGTCATAGAGGCGCTGAAGTACTCCAAGAAGTCGTTCTCCGAGGGAAGGAGCTGAGGGGGACCTCAATAGATTTATTAATGAACTGCAGGATGGGGGCGCGATGGCAAAGAAAAGGAGGCTTATAATCGAGGAGCCCGAGGAGAACTACAAGTTCACTCCCACAGAGTTCAACGAGAGGGAGTTCATCCTCAAGGACATGTACGGGACCAAGGTGTGCCTCGTCACCCTCCTGATGGGCCTCATCGTAGGGATCATAGGCGGAGTGCTATGCAACATCGGATTCAGCAACGGCATGGATTACATGTGGATCATAGCGACCCTGATATCCTTCGCCGTGGCGGGCCTCATGACCAGGATACTCAGCCTTCTGGGATTCCGCCCCGACATGCTCGAGACCAAGTCCATGATCGGGAACTACCTGATCTATCTGGCGCTGGCCCTGGGAGTCTGCATAATCATCGCCAATCCTCCCTTCACCCCGCTGATCTGAAATCCTTTCAAGGGCCTCGCGCGAGGCCCCTTCTTCTCATCTCCTCCATGAGGAGCCTTACCGCGTTCCCCCTGTGGGACGTCTCGTTCTTCTCGTCCACCGGGGTCTCCGCAAACGTCCTGACGCCGTCCTGGGAGAAGATGGGATCGAATCCGAACCCTCCCGCGCCCCTTTCCGAATCGATGATCACGCCTCTGCACACGCCAGTGACGATGATCCTCTCGCCGGCGATGTCGCATCCGATGCAGCACCTGAACTCCGCCCCGCGGTCCTCGACGCCCTCCATGAGCTTCAGGATGCCCTTGTTCCCGATGGTCTTCTGGGCGTATGCGGACCACACCCCCGGGAATCCCTTCAGGGCGTCCACGAACAGCCCCGAGTCGTCCACTATGAAGTCGCGGACGCCCTTGGCGATTATCTCGTCCATGCCCTTGGAGACCACCTCGGACAGGTCGGACGTCTGGACCTCGTCGTACGGCAGCCTGAGATGCTCCATCTCTATCCCGAGGCCGGAGAACGACCTCCTGTATTCCTCTACCTTTCCCGGATTCGACGTTATGACCTTGAGCCTCATGTGTACCTCCCCCTGTTCCTGATGTCCCCCAGCTTCTTCCTGACGGCATCCGGGTCGCGGACGCCCTCGAAGTACGCCGACATCATGGCCTCCCCCACGTCCTCCATCCCGGCATGGGACGAGGCGAAGGCGTTCTCCAGCAGCCTCAGGTCGACCCCTATGTCCTCGACCGTGGCCTTGGAGCGGCCCATGGAGAAGTCTATCAGGCATATCTCCCCGTCCGGGCGGACTATCACGTTGGACGTCGTGAGGTCGCCGTGGCAAAGGCCGGCGGAATGCAGCCTGGCCGTGGCGCGACCTATCTCGACGGCCACGCGGAGAGCCTCCTCGCCGCCCTCGGAGATGACCTCCTTGGCGGTACGTCCGGGCACGGCTTCCATGACGATGGAGCATTCCGAGACGTCCAGATCGTAGACGCACGGGGTGCGGACGCCGGCACGGCGGGCCTCGCGCATCATGCGGACCTCGTTCCTCGTGCGGACCGACCTTATGCGGGAGTCCAGCTCGGGAAGGCGGTACGACTTCGACGGCCGCGACTTCCTGACGGCAGGGCGCCCCAGATATTCCGCCGGGGATATCGTCGCCTCCGCGCCTTTGGAGTATCCTGACATACCAGCCATACGGTTATTTAAGATAATGAAACAATCGTCTAGCCATGAAATACAACATCACAGGAAGCAACCTGCAGATAGCGAACATAGAGCTGGATGCGGGCGAGGAGCTCGTGACCACGGGCGGCGCGATGGTGTACACCACCGGAAACGTCGCCATGGAGACGAAGATGGAAGGAGGCTTCATGTCCGGGCTGAAACGCAGCATCTCCGGAGCCGGGATGTTCCTGGTCAAGTTCAAGCCCCAGGGCGGCACCGGGATCGTCGGGATCGGCGGCTCCGCGCCCGGGAAGATCATCGAGCTGGACATCTCCAAGAAGGTCTGGATATGCCAGAAGTCGTCCTACCTCGCATCCGAGAGGGACGTGAAGATAGACATCGCCTTCCAGAAGAAGCTGGGATCCGCCCTTTTCGGAGGGGAGGGGTTCGTCCTGCAGAAGCTCTCCGGAAACGGGATGGCGTTCGCCCACGCCTGCGGAGACCTGGTCCAGTACGATCTGAAGCCCGGCGAGATGGTCAAGGTGTCGACCTCCCACGTGGTCGCCTGGGAGGACGGCGTCACCTACGACATCAGCTCTGTCGGAGGCGTGAAGAACGTCCTCTTCAGCGGAGAAGGCCTGTTCGTGACCACTCTGACCGGACCCGGGCGCATCATACTGCAGTCCATGACCCTGTACGACCTGGCCATGGCCCTCAGCCCGTTCCTGCCCTCCAACAACAGCTGATGATATTATGGAAGCGGACAACGTGAGAAAGAAGGGGACCGGGAGGACCGGCCTCGGACTGATCGCCATCGCGATAGGCATCGTGGCGGCCATCGCCCTGATCGTATACGCGCTCATGATTCCAGGCGTGTTCGAGTCGGTGATAATGATCGCCGCCTACGTCGTCATAGGGATAATCGCGGTCTGCGCGATCATATTCGGGGTCGTCATGCTGATATCCATCCCCATGTACATGGTCAAGGGCGAGAAGACGCAGACGACCGGGAACTACGACCTCAAGGACGTCAAGCCTGTCGAGAACTCGTCGTCCGACGATCCCAAGAACGATTGAACGGGGCTCCGGCCCCTCCCAAACCTCTTCCCTTTCTAAGAAACGTCAGCGATGTTTTTATCCGCGGTGGGGATTGCGGTCGCGTGAAGAGGATTCCGCTCGGGTGCCAGAAGTTCGACCGCCTCCTGGGCGGAGGAATCGAGGGCGGAAGCCTTACGCTTCTATACGGCGAGGCGGGGGCAGGCAAAACCAACGTATGCCTCCAATTCGCCCGCAACGTCGCCAAAGGGGGCGACAGGGTAGCCTACATAGACTCCGAAGGTCTGTCCTCGGACCGCATATCCCAGGTCTTCTCCGGCCTGGAGGACGCCGTGGGGAGGATGCTCGTGTTCCAGGTCCACAGCTTCGAGGAGCAGTCCGACAGGGTGGACAAGGTCGTCAAGCTGGCGTCGGCGGGTGCGGTCTCCGCGGTCGTCATCGACTCGCTTACGATGTATTACCGCCTGAACCACGACGACAGCGCCGTCAGGAACGACTTCATAAGGCAGACGGAGGCCCTCTTGAACATGGCCAGGCAGCACGACATAGCCGTCCTGGTCACCTCGCAGGTCTACAGCAACCTGACGACCGGCGGGGTGGAGTTCCTCGGAGGGCATGCGCTGCACCACAACGCGAAGACGATAATCCGTCTGGACAAAGGGACGGACGGCAGGCGCGCCGCCGTGATAATGAAGCACCGGAGCCTCCCCGAGGGGAGGTCGGCGCCTTACAGGATAACGGAGACCGGGATAGAGGACGTCCGATCTCAGGACTCCCTGTCTATGGAGAACCTGGCGAGGCCGATCATGAACTCCTTGTCCTCGCTCTCCGGCAGGAACCCTATCCTGGCGATGGCCGACTCGGCCTTGCTCTTGGCCAGGGACATCGCGTAATCGATGGATCCGGCCTTCTCGAGTATCTCCTTGGCCCTGGCGCACTGGGCGTCGGTGGCGTCGGCCTTCCCGAGGATGCCCCTGAACTCCTCCAGCGTGGACGGGTCCTTTATCGACCTTATGGCGTGGGTGACCATGCAGGTGCACTTGCCCTTGCGTATGTCGTTCCCGACCGACTTTCCGGTCTTGGAGGGGTCTCCGGCCACTCCGAGGTAGTCGTCGAACATCTGGAACCCGAGCCCAAGGTCGATGGCGTAGTCGTAGATCGCCTAGGCGGTGGCGTCGTCCGCCCCTCCGACTATGGCCCCTCCGGCGGCTGCCGCGGCGAACAGGACGCTGGTCTTGAGCTTTATCGTCTCTATGTAGTAGTCTTCAGACACTATCCTGCCCTCGTTGTTCACGTCCATCTGCTGGCCGCGCCCGAGGTCGCATACCGCCTTGGTCACGTACTTCAGGACCTTGACGGTCTTCTCCGGAGGGATGTCCATGTTGCTGATGATCTCGCAGGCCCTGGAGAACAGCCAGTCGCCGGCCAGGACCGCAGTAGGCATACCGTATCCGACGTGGATGGTCTTCATCCCCCTGCGGACCTCGTCCCCGTCCATGAGGTCGTCGTGTATCAGCGTGAAGTTGTGGATGTACTCGATCGCCACCGCCAGCGGGACCGCGTCCTTCGGGTTCCCGCCCACGGCGCCGCAGCAGGCCAGGACCATCGCCGGGCGCATCCTCTTCCCTCCGGCGTAGGGGTACTGCCTGGAGGCCTCGATGAGGTTCGGCGGCTCGTCGTCCTGTATGTATTCCTTTATAGGCCCGTCCAGCTCGGCGGACTTCTTCTTGAGATAACTCTTAGCATCCATCATAGCGACTCCATCCATTTCCTGCTCTCGCCGAGGACCACGTGCCTCGCCTTGGAGAGACTGTCGATGTCTTTGGAGCCTGTGAGCAGCATGGCCGCCCTCAGCTCCTCCATGATAATCGTCAATTTCCTCTTGACCGCGTCCGCGGACTCGCAGGCCTCCCTGAGGACCGCGTTCGCCACTCCTGCGCAAGAAGCCCCCAGCGCGACGGCGGCCGCGACGTGGATCCCGTCCAGGATCCCGCCCGACGCGATGAGCGGAAGCCCGCTGACCCTGGCCTCCATCAGCGAGACGGGAGCGGGTATCCCCCAGTCCAGGAAGGTCTCGCCCATAGCGGACCTGACCTCGTCGTCCACCGCCACGGCGCGGTGCAGCTCCACGGCGGAGAAGCTCGTCCCGCCCATGCCCGCGACGTCTATGCCCTTGATCCCGATGCCCTTCAGCCTCGTCGCGACGTCCTTGGATATCCCCGCGCCGGTCTCCTTGACCATGACCGGGAACTCCCTGGCCAGGCCGCGGATGGCGTCCCTGCATCCGGCCGCGTTGGTGTCGCCCTCGGGCTGCACGACCTCCTGCAGGAAGTTCAGATGGACCGCCATGACGTCGGCGTCCACGAGCTCGATCGCCTTGGCGACAGTGTCCCTGTCGAATGCGACGCCTCCCTTCTGCCTCACCAGCTGGGGAGCGCCGACGTTGCCTATCACCAGCGGGACGTCGAAGTCCTTTATGACGGAGTAGCTCTCCGGGTGCACCCCGGACACGCCCGCCCTCTCGCTTCCGACGCCCATCCCTATCCCTAGGTCGGCGCAGGCGCTGGCGATGTTGGAATTGATCTTGACGGCGCCGTCGAACCCGCCGGTTATCGCCGTGACGATGAGAGGGAAGCTGAGCTTCTTCCCGAACAGCTCGCAGGACATGTCGATGTCGTCTGCGTCTATCTCCGGAAGCGCGTTGTGGACGAGCCTCACGTCGTCCCAGTAGCAATAACCGGGGGCGGTCCTCTCGTTCTTGCAGATCTCGATATGGTCGGCCTTCCTGTTCTTTATGGACATCTCATATCCTCGCTATGGTGCACTTGACTTCCTCCCCCTTGAGGGCGGAGAGCAGGTTCCCGGGGACGGTGCCGTCTATGAGCATGCAGTCCCTCCCCTTCCCGCATATCTTAAGCATCGACCTCATCTTGCCGGCCACGCCTCCGGTGACGTCGGCCACGGACTGGTCTGTGGAGACTTCTTTCAGTATGTCCTCGGTCACGAGGGGGTAGAACTCCGCGTCGGGATCGACCTTGGGATCGGATGAATACAATCCGTCGATGTCCGACACGAAAATGACCTTCTCAGGACTGAACATCTCCGCCAGGGCCTCCATGGCCTGGTCTCCGGAGCATATCCCGAAACCCTTCTCGCGGTCCATCACGACGTCTCCGAACAGGACCGGCATGATCCCCGTCTTCCTCAGGGACCTCAGAGCCTCGCCTTCCCCTACGACCAGCCTGCCGCCTTCCATGACGAAGCAGGAGCCAGGAGGCACGGATACCGCCGGGATCCCCGCATCCAGAAGTTCGGAGACGACCATGAGGCTGAGCTCCCTGACGTCCTGCTGGACGCGCGCCGCGGCCGGGATCTGCTCCGGGTCCGAATACCCGTCCTGAAGAGAATGACGCTTCGCCAGGACGTGTCCGAAGGAGCCGGCGCCGTGGACGACGATCACGTCCTTCCCGGACTCGGCGATCTCCGAGCACAGGCGGGCGACGCGATCCTTGTTGAAGACGCGGTAACGCGCCTTGTCGGTGATCACGCTCCCTCCGAGCTTGACGAGGAACATCGTTCGCTCCATAATTCTCAATCTATAAAAGTTGATACGAAATGCGAGTTCGTCTTTCGTCGAACTGCTCTGGCATGATCCTTGGCGGCCCTCCCCGGGCGGTATTCCCCCCTGAAACTCCTGGGGGCGCATCCCACCTCCTTGCTGAAAGCAGATGCGAATTTCCCTTCCTTGAGGTAGCCTGCGTCCTTCGCGACCTCCCCTATCGGATCGTCGCTCAGGATCAGCCTCGCCGCGGCGTCCCACAGCCTCATCTTCTTGTAAAGCGCGTAAGGGGTGACGCCGTACGAGCATCTGAACTTGCGGTTGATGTTGTACTTGTCTATCCCCAGCTCTTCGCAGCGCCTGCCTATGTCCTGATCGCTCCCGCCGCTCGCCAAACTGTCGTAAAGAATGTCCTGGGGCTCCTTGAAAACGGTCGCTGAATGCACTTTGATCCTGTGGTCCTGGCATGACCTCGCCTCCGTGACCAGGTCCGATACAAGCCTGTGCATGAGACCGTCGTCCCTCGACCCTGTGATCATGGCCCTTATCGCAGACAGGATGGCCATCCCCCTCCCGGAGAGCATGAACGGCATCATGCTCCGGGGATTGGATGCGAACTCCTCCAGGCCCTTCGCCTCCGGGTTCCCCTCCTCCGCGCAGAATCTGTTGAGGTCTATCCCGACGGTGATGGACTCATAGCTTTCCGTCAGGACCTCCATGAACGCACGCACGTTCATCGGATGGTAGATCAGGGTCCTGCCGGGGAACAGCGAATCCGCCGACCCTCCTCCGCTGATAGCCATGCGCCCGCGGATGGTGACGTCTATCATGATGTAGTTCATCTCGCCGACGTGGTTCTGGTTCGAGAACCTCCTCGTTTCGGCGCGCATGTGGTTCACCACGAATCCGGAATCGAATTGATGGCAGTCCACGGTCACCTGGCCGCCCTCGTTGGTCAAGAGATAGCGGAATCCGCCCTGAAACGGCGTTATGCGGAAGTCGTTGTAGATCTTCACCTCATTCTCTTCCACGGTGTTCCTCCAATAAAAAACTCCAAAATTTGTATTATTTAGGCATAATTAAATATTATCATCAGAAGAAAACCCGTCCGGACAACATATCCGACGAATCCCGCCCGCGAGTTGAGACCGGATATTTGTTGGGAAGGATAAAATGGACAAGAAGATAGCGATAATCGCCGTCGTCGCAGCGGTTCTGATCATAGCGGCGGCCGTCGTCATCGTCACCAACAACAACGGAGGCAGCAGCGACCGTCCTGCGGAGAAGGAGACGATCAGCATCACGGACCTGGCCGGCCGCCAGGTGAAGCTCCAGGTCCCCCTGGAGAGGGTGGTGTTCGGAGACGCGGAAGCCATGGAGCTGATAGCCGCGATCGCCGGGACCCAGGTCAAGGACGTCATCGTAGGCTACGACGCCAACCTCGACTCCTACTACCCGGATGTGAAGAGGATGTGGGAGGCCGCAGGAATGGACTTCAAGAAGGCCAAGTCCGTGGGAAGCTTCCAGGACAACAACTTCAACTGGGAGACGGTGGCCTCGATGGAGCCCGACGCGGTGTTCATACCCATGTGGTGCTACACCTACGGGATGGTGAGCGAGGAGACCGTCGACAAGATTGCGGACAAGCAGATCAACGAGCTGTCCGGGGGGCAGCTGCAGATGATCTCCATCGCCCAGGCGCTGGTGAAGGAACCGCAGCTCCTGCTGATGGACGAGCCCACGAACAATCTCGACCTGCAGAAACAGCTGGAGATGTTCGAGGTCGTAAGAGACCTGTCGGAACAGCGCGGACTCGTGACCGTGATGATCCTGCATGACCTGAACCTGGCATCCCGCTTCGCGGACGAGGTGGTCGTGCTCCAGGAAGGGAGGGTGTATGCCAAAGGGCCCTCCCAGAACATCTTCACGGAAGAAATGCTGAGGAACGTCTACAAGGTCAACGCAGAAGTGATCCACGACCGTGACGGGCTCCCGCACGTGGTGGCCTACGGATCCCTGAAGCACTCGTGAACCTTGCAAGGGCTGATGACCAAATTGGGCTCGAGCGGTTGGAACCTGTAAACGCAAGGGGTCCCCCCCCTTCTTTTTCGATGACATCGTGCGAAATCGTATCTTGACAAGACCGATGACCTGCCATGATGGAGACGGCCCGTAATCTAAGCACAGATTCGTCAAACCGCCTTGGCGTAGTCCTTGATGACCTTCCCCACGTTCACGAAGTGGTCGGCCACCCTCTCCGCATCAGACGAAAGCGAAAGATACTCAGCGCCGACCTCGGGGCTGCAGATCCCTTCGTTGAGCCTCTTGATGTGCTTCTCGGCCATGTCGTCGGTCATGTCGTCGATCCTGTCCTCGATGGCCATGGCCTCCGCCAGGGCCCCCCTGTCGACGTTCACGTAGGCCTCCATGATCTTGACGTAAAGGTCCTCTATCGTGGCCCTGACGTCCTCGACCTCCTTCTTGGCTATGTCCGAGAAGCCTTCTCCGGTATCCTTCATCTTCTCCGCGTACTCCACGATGTTCTCTGCGTAATCTCCGATGCGCTCCAGGTCCGTCACCGTACGGAATGCTGCCGACACGTACGCGTTGTCCTTGGCGTTCAGCTGGAGGTTGGAGAGCTTCACGAGGAACTTGGTTATGCGCTTCTTCAGGAAGTTGAGCTCCTTCTCGTTGGCCCTGAACCTCTCCGCCTCGGAGAAGTCCAAGGTGCAGACAATGCGGCAGGACAGGGAGAAATTCTCCATGGCGATCTTGGCCATGTTGACGATCTCGTTCTTCACCTCCAGCACCGCTATCGGAGGGGTCTTCAGCATGTAGTCGTTGATGTAGAACAGCCTGGGGGCGGAGGGGTCTATGGGCTCCTCCGTCCCGGAGTCGGGAATCGCCCTGGTGACGAACGCGACGAGCTTGGACGTCAGCGGAAGCATGATCATCACGGTGGCCACGTTGAAGAACGTGTGGAACATGGCGAGCTGGGTCTGAGGGGCATCGGGGAAAAGACTTGCGAACAAGGTCCCGTAGGTCACGTCTCCTGCTGTCGCGAACCCGATCACGGCACCTGCGGAGACGAACAGGATCACTCCGACGACGTTGAACGTCAGATGCATCAGCGCGGTCCTCTTCGCGTTCAAACCGCTCGATAGACCGGCCAGGATCGACACTATGCACGACCCTATGTTCGATCCCATGGTCAGGTAGATCCCCTGCTCCAGGTCGATGAGGCCGGCCACCAGCATGGTGATAGCGACGGAGGTCATCACGGACGAGCTCTGTATCACTGCGGTCAGCGCGGCGCCTATGGCCACCAAAAGCAAGATGTTGTCTATGCCGGCCAGGAACTCCTTCACGGAATCCAGCTCCGCGAAGGCCTCCATGGAGCCGCTCATCATCTCCAATCCGACGAACAGCATCCCGAACCCGGCCAGGATCCCGCCCATCTTCTTGGCGGAGTCCTTCTTGGCGAACACGTTTATGAAGGCGCCCACTCCGGCCAGGGCGGCGAATATCAGCGTCAGGGAGACGGTGTCCGAGCCGAACATCCCCAAGGCGACAATCTGGGCGGTGACCGTTGTCCCTATGTTCGCCCCGTAGATGATCGCGGCGGCGAGGGTCAGCGACATTATCCCGGCGTTCACGAAACCTATGACCAGGACGGTCATCGCCCCCGAGCTCTGTATGGCGGCCGTCCCCACGGTACCGATGCCGACGCCCAGAAGCTTGTTGTCGGAGGCCTTGGAGAAGAGATTCTTCAGCCTGTTGCTGCAGGCGGACTCCAGATTGGAGCTCATCATGGTGCATGCGATGAGGAAAACGCCTATTCCCGCGATAAGGGTCAGAATAGCCGAGCCTGCTGTCACCGCGTCCATCAGTCCAGTCCTCTCGCGACGGTTTCCTAACGAGGTACTTGTATAAAACCTGTGACGTGGACGAAAACTAACGTAGAACTATAGTCTTTTTACTATGAAACAGGCCTTTTGAACCTTCTCTGTCGAAACGCGTGATGGAAGATGCCCACGATACATCCGACGATGCGGGCCTGTCGCAAATGTTTATTAGTAAGGTTATTGTTAGGGCGATTGCTGTGGAGATGGCCCAGCCTGGTAAGGCGTAGGACTGCTAATCCTATGTCGCTATGCGACCCGAGGGTTCGAATCCCCCTCTCCACGCCATTTTTGCTTCTGGCTCTGAATTCAATTATTCCGGCGTTGTGCCCAAAAGGGCGCTTCGCTCCTAAGCGATTAGACAAAGAAAAAGCGGTTGGAGGTGACTCCATGATAATAGTCACGCCGCAAAACGACTGCCGAGACGATCGCTATGGAAAAGACGCTGATCGCGTACGTTGAAGGCGTGCGTGCGTGCCTGAATGGCTCACAACCCGGCCGGGCGGACATCCTGCCTGTCTTCGACGGAATCAGAGGAAGCCGTGACGTCCTCGTCGCTAGGCTCCTCCTCCACATCCGGGCCCTCTTCCCTCCTGAACTCCAGGATGTCCCCGGGCTGGCAGTCGAGGACGTCGCATATGGCCTCCAGCGTGGAGAGCCTGATCGCGCTGACCTTGCCCGTCTTCAGCTTGGAGAGGTTGACGTTGGTTATCCCCACCCTCTTCGAG
>JAFWTC010000052.1 GCA_017519045.1 Candidatus Methanomethylophilaceae archaeon | reverse complement strand
GATCACCTCCTGAGGGGGGCGGGCCCCGCGCCCGCCCCCGCAACACAATCGACGCGAGACAAAAGCAAGGGAACCTGACGGTTCCCCGCTGTTCCACGGCGGCTTCCCATGCATCAAACGTAGCATCGAACGTCATCATTTGTTTATTCGGTTTCTTCTTGTCAACTTGGTACGTATTTCAGTTGCCTTGGAGATGCAATTCCATCATTGTGGTTGTCGTCATCCTACAAGTTCAAACCGTCGTCAGGTTTCGATTGGTTAATCATCCGCTCGTTTCTAGGTCTGGCCGATTACTTGGAAGGAACCCGTATTTGTGTCCCAGGGCGTGAATGAACCATGCTGATAGCGCGAATGACAGGGCCTCGGTCAAGGGGACCGCATACCATATCGCATCAATTCCGAATGCCATCGGAAGGACCACGATGAGCGGCGCCAAGAGGACAAGCGTTCTTACGACCGATATGATCGCAGAGACTTTCCCGTTGGAGAGGGATGTGAACAGCGAGGAGGAATACATGTTTCCTCCCATGAAAATGAATGCGAACGAGAAGATCATGGCTCCGTGGACGGTTATGGCTGTCACAGAATCGGAGTTGCCGGCGAAGATGGAGACCACCGATTCCGCGAACAGCTCCATCACAACGAAAATCGCGATGGACGTGCCCATAACGAAGAACATCGAGACGCGGAAGATCTCCCACATGCATTCCCTGTCATCGGCGCCGTGACGGTATGACATGAGCGGCGCGACGCCGTTAGAATATCCGATCAAGGCGGCCAGCGCCAGGAATTGGACGTACATCAGGATGCTGATGGCGGCCACTCCGTCAGGGCCCATGTACTGCATCATCACGAGGTTGAACAGCAGGGTGGTGATCCCTCCCGAGATTTCTCCCACCATCTCTGAGGCCCCGTTCAGGCAAGAGTCTTTCAGGATTGACATGTCTTTGGACGGCAGGGCGAAGTGGACGTCCGTCCTCTTGCGGCAGAATATCACAAGACCTGCCATGCAAGGGGCCATGGATCCCAATCCGCTGGCCACGGCCGCACCGGTCATGCCGAATCCCATCATGACGATGAAGACGTAGTCCAGGACTATGTTCACGATGCCACCGACGATGGAGAACGCGAGGGCATAGGCTGGTTTTCCCGCTACCACTAGGAACTGGTTGCAAAGGAACTGGAGGATCACGAAGACGCTGAAGCATGCGTAGGCGGAGCCGTATTCCGCGGTCATCCCGGCGATGCTGTCGTCCGCTCCAAGCAAACGTACCAGCTCGTCCATGAAGAAGAGCGCCAGGGCCATGGCGATGCAGGCGAACGCGAATGCGAAGGCTATGATGAGGGAGAATGCGGAGCGGGCCCTTTCCGGCTCCCCTCTTCCGAGGCGGTTGGACACGTATGCGCTCCCTCCTGTCGCAAGCATGAATCCCACTCCGGTCAGAAGCGAGAACAGCGGCATCAGGATGTTCAGTGCGGCGAGGCCGTCGGTGCCTATGAAGTTGGATATGAACAGCCCGTCGACCACGTTGAACGATGAAATCGAAAGCATCATCGCGACTGAAGGGAGGGCGAACAGCACGATCCTGCGTGGACCTGTGATCGTCGACAGCTCGATGGACCCTTCGTCATTCATCGATCCCGCTACATTTTTTGGCATTTAAGGGATTTGCGGGCATCCCGTTTGGAATTTATCGTTAAAACGCTCATAGTCATCCCCACCGCAGGTGCAATCATGGACGTCCTCGATTTTGGATAATCAAGAAAGTCATGATGCTGGACTTCCTGACGTACAAGCTCGTCAGGGAATGATCCGGCTGTAAACAACGTCTGCCAGGCGGGGAGTCTGTCTCCGTCACGGCGGCATTCGCTCGCATTCGAGGGTACGAGATGATTATTATAATCAGTGAGGTTGCTGTTCCGCCCATGAGCAAAGACGATTCCTTGAAGGTGTCTCTGCAGACTTTGAAGCTGGTGAAGCATTACGCGCCTTTGATGGGCGTCGCCCTGCCTCTCGACGAGGAATCCTTCTTCAGAATTTATCAGAACTTCTACGGTCAGGAAGTCAGCTATGCCATGGAGGCAGAAGAGGTCAAGAACCGCCGCGGAGAATGGATGCCGATAGAGAGGATATCCTGCATGTTCGCGGATGCCGCCGACGAGCTCAGCCTTTTGGACGAAGATGACGATCTGGATTACGGACTGTTGTCGCGTTTGATTGAAGAGGTTGTTCTCGATCCCGAAGAGGATTATCCTGAGTATCATCAATGGTATGCCAAGGACGGTTCGCCTGTCGATTTCGGATCCTGTAAATGAAGTGAATATGCGGATATCAGGTCTGTCGACGGCGACACGAAGCTGAAGGCGACCCCGGAAAACATGAAGGGGCACACCTTCGCGGGTGAGGGCGCAGTCCTCCGCCTGGCGTCTTGAAACCATGGGGCCGCAAGGCTCTGTCTTTCTGCGGCCGGAAAGCAGAAGTCCCCGAAAAGCCCAATAACCGCCGAAATCGCGTTATTCATTATGCAATAAATACAGATAAAATACTATGAATTTCCATGTGCAATCCATATAATCCGCATATAATATCCAAACTACAGGCGATTTCATGTGAAAACGGCGAAATCGGCCCGAAACTATTGGCTTCTGAAAACGAAGATCTGGACAGATAGACGAGCGGACCCGCCGGGTCTCGCACGGTCGTTTACCAGTAATCGTCTTTCCATACAAATAACGGTCGGGATGCGGTTATTGTTTGTGGAATAGCCGTCTATGCCGAATCATGCCTTGGAGTCCACCGGGATGTCGTCGATTGGCCTTGTTGAGGCGAAGTTTTCCGGATTAAGCTCTCGTTATCAGTCCTTTTTGTCAACAGCTGCGTCGTATGGTGCCGAATGCGAGCGTTTGACGGCCCTAGACGGCGGCGGTATGCGGGAGCGCCCGTATTCGGACGGCGGGGATCCCGTTGCCCTCCTAGGCCCCATGGATGTACGCCCTCTCTTTCCCCGAGCTGTTAGTTAGTTAGGATGTTAGGTTTTCATGGTGCGGTGCCGGAGCGGACCTGGGCGGCCCGACCTACTGGCAACGACGGAATGAGGGGGAGCCTCCGCACCGAACCCTAACTTCCTAACTAACTAACAGACGTCCAGAAGAGGAAGGACGTGGGCGCAGGCATATATTGGATTTATATCAATACGACTAATCAGCAATAATTGTATTAAATACCGCATCCATCCCGACTCCATGAAGCCGCGCGTCAACAATGCGTTCATGAACGACTTCGTCTCGTCCATATTCAAGCCCGGGGCGGTGGTGGTCTCGAGCGGCACCCGCGGGGGCGGGAAGACCCACTGCGCCGTGTCCTTCTGCCAGGCCATCATGGAGGGGCGCTACGAGGGCGCCCCCGATCACGTGTCGCTGCTGACCAACGTGATCTTCGTCCGCAGGAACGCCGCCGGTGGCTTCGACACCGCCGCGCCCCCGGGGGTGCGCACGGTGACCACCATGGGGGACGTCTTCCCTCTGGCCGCCGACCCTCTCCCGCGGGCCCAGCCTCATGCAGATCACCCTTGACGCCGGCCATCGTCGGAACCGGTCCTCTTGTTCCGCTCCGCGAAGGCTGCTGCTGGCGGTATACGGGCGCGATGCGCTCCGAGGCGCATCCCCCTTACACGGCGGCGCTCTCGCCCTCATGGCGCGTCTACGTGCGAGAGGAAGCGATTCGGACGGAGGCGATCGCCATCCGGCCCGGGGGACGCCTCTGCCGTTATCGGGATGTGCATGCCCTCGCCGGTCCCCTCTCGACGCCCCGGACCTCTTCGGAGGGGCCCCTCCCCGAATACCGCGGAAACGGCCTTCAGCGCAAGCTGGTCAGGATTGGCGAGCGGAGAGCGTTCGCGGACGGATACAGGGAGGGTTACGCCACGGTGTCTCCCAAGAACAAATACAGTCTCGACAATATGCTGGCGCTCGGCTACTCGGTGGTATGCGAAGCCGCCAAGTACGGGTCCATGCGTCTGATCCTCCATAAGCGGATGTCTTCCCCGACCACTCCGAGCCGACAAGCTTTTCGATTCCGGGGCGCTACCGTCCCCTGTATACGCGACGCACGGCCACCGGAGATGCCCGCGTACGGCCACGTCCCGACTGCCTAACAAGCCGTATACCACGCCTACACGTCCGTACAAGGACTGCGTAGATGGACAGACTTTCGCCCTCATGCCATGCACCCCTTTAGCTACGACCGCCCCTAGGTTCGGGGACTCCCCTCCCATCGGCCGTCAGGTGGCGCCTCCTTCAACGCAGGGCCCCGTCATTCCATGTTCCGGCCCGGATGGACGCCGCTTCGGATCGGAAGGAAGTGTTGGATTAATACTCTAATGAAATGCTGCGGAGCCCCTCCACAGGAAGGTCCCGGTCATCACCGTTCCCGCCTCATATGAACGATGGCAACGGGTCGATTTACAACGTATATCGCGAGTTCATAATCTGCATCCAGGATGTGAGGCGATGTCCAACGAGTGCGAGGGCCTGATCGCCGTGCTCTACGACAATGTCTCCAACACAGCAAGGACCAGCGGCCCGATTCACGGATGGGGTCATGAGGGGCTGGTACTTCGCGAGAGCATCGTCGTGTCGGGCACTGCATCGAGGCGCTGTCCGGCTAGGACCTGGCCCGCCCGCAGTTTCAGGCTGCCATCGGGCGCATCGACCTCTACTGCAAGTTTTTCCTGTCCTCAAGGGGCATTGTCCTCAAGGGCGGGGTCGGGGCGGTTTTTCCTGTCTTCAAGGGCAGGGGGTCCGAAGTGTCCTCAAAGGGGCCCTTGAAGACAATCCATCGACCCTTGAAGACAACGAGCATCAAAACCCAGACTCAGAATATCCGGGTCAGTCAAACTTCCAATGGCACATTCCATATAATCGCCGATGACATGCATAAGCCAATGGAGCAGATATCTACCGGACCCTTGTCAGAGGGGTTCAACGAGAAGAGGGCAATCCTCATCCTGGCGGCGATCGCAGCCCTGCTAACGGCCGTAGCGGCCGCCCCCTCCGGCGAGTCCGATGCCGTCTCGACCGGCAGCTGCGGTCCTGACGCCTACTACGTCCTGGGCGACGACGGGACCCTGACCGTAGTCGGTACAGGAGAGGTCACCAGCATTCCATATACGACCAAGAGTTTGATCAACGAGCTCGTCATTGCCGAAGGGATAACAACCATCGGAATTGAAGCATTTGAAGAATGCGCATCCCTGGCCTCCGTGTCCATCCCCTCCTCGGTCACGCACATCGGCGATTGGTCGTTCTTCGGCTGCTCCTCCCTGGCCTCCGTGTCCATCCCCTCCTCGGTCACGCACATCGGCGATTGGTCTTTTGCTTGTTGCACATCCCTGGCCTCCGTGTCCATCCCCTCCTCGGTCACGCACATCGGGGAGGCGGCCTTCTCTGTGTGCGAATCCTTGGACCGGTTCTCCGGGGATTACGGCGGCATCGCAGACGGCGTGATGCTGCTGAGCGGGTCCGAGCTGGTGTCCTGCGCCGCGGGGCCCGAGGTCACGTCCGTAACCATACCCGGATTGGTTACTTCCATCGGAAACCTTGCGTTCGAAGGGTGCTCCTCCCTGGCCTCCGTCTCTATACCAGATTCAGTCGAGTACATCGGATACGAGGCTTTCTGCTACTGCACCTCTCTGAAGTCCGTGTCCATCCCTTCCTCGGCCACGCACATCAATCAGAACACATTCTATGGATGCGCATCCCTGGCCTCCGTGTCCATCCCTTCCTCGGTCACGCACATCGGTTACTGGGCGTTCGAGGAATGCTCCTCTCTGAAGTCCGTGTCTATCCCCGACTCGGTCACGCACATCGGCAACAACGCATTCTACGGCTGTATCGCCCTTACCTCCATAAAAATCCCCGACTCGGTCACGCACATCGGCGATTGGTCTTTTGCCGGTTGCACATCCCTGGCCTCCGTGTCCATCCCCGACTCGGTCACGCACATCGGGAAGGCGGCCTTCTCCGGGTGCGAATCCTTGGACCGGTTCTCCGGGGATTACGGCGGCATCGCAGACGGCGTGATGTTGCTGAGCGGGTCCGAGCTGGTGTCCTGCGCCGCGGGGCCCGGGGTCACGTCCGTAACCATACCCGAACAGGTCATACGGATCGGAAACTGGTCGTTCTTAAAATGCACATCCCTGGCCTCCGTGTCCATCCCCTCCTCGGTCACGCACATTGGTGACTATGCATTCTTTGAATGCGCATCCCTGGCCTCCGTGTCCATCCCCTCCTCGGTCACGCACATTGGTGACTATGCATTTTATTACTGCACCTCCTTGGAATCGGTGTACATACCTTCCTCGGTGACTTACATCGGTGGCTGGGCGTTCAGAGGACTAACGTTCCTTGACGCGTCCGGCGGCGTCCTGGACCATACGGCGGACGCTCTCGGGGGCCGCTTGTTCCAGGGATCCTCGGGAACCCTCCGGGAAGTAGTCCCAGAGAATGGCGACAGGTTCTCCTCCTCCGGCCTGGTATACGAAATAACCTCCTTGGACCCGCTGCAAGCGTCCCTGGTTGGCCACGAGGGTGAGGTCCTCTCCCTGGCCGTCCCCGAGACGGCCTTCTACGCGGGTAAGGTGTTCCGGGTGGCCTCGGTGGGCGAGAAGGCCTTCTACGGGTGCCGGTCCCTGGCGTCCGTCGACCTCGGGTCCGTCTCGGAGGTCGGGCTCAAGGCCTTCGCCAACTGCTCCGGTCTGGAGACGCTGATCGTCCCCAATACCGTGAAGGTGATAGGAGGCTATGCTTTCTACGGGTGCGGGATCACCTCCCTGGACATACCCGGCGACGACGTGGTCCTCGAAAGGAGCGCCTTCAGCGAGTGCAGGTCCATGGAGGAGATAACGTTCTCCGGCCACGGCGCGGTCATCGGGCAGAACGCCTTCTACAAGAACAGCGGCGTGAGGTCAGTGGACCTGTCTACGGTCGCCTCGGTAGGCACCAAGGCCTTCCCGTACTGCTACGGGCTGGAGACCCTGGTGATCCCCGGAAGCCTGCCGTACGTGGGGGCGTACGCCTTCTACAAGTGCGCCAGCCTTAAGACCCTCGTAGTAGAGGACGGCGTGAGGAAGATCCTTCCCAGCGCCTTCAGCGAGTGCACCGGGCTGGAGCTCGTCTATCTGCCCGCCTCGCTGATCTACGTGGGCGAGAACGCCTTCTACGGGTCCAGACTCGTAGACGACCGCGGGAACGCCATCGAGCCCGTCGTCGAGAACCTGCGCGGCAACACTTTCTACAAGTACGGCGGGGCCCTCCACGTGTCCGCCTACCACCCCGAGATGTTCGGCGAGGAGGGCATCTTGTACGAGATACTGTCCATACCGGACTGCCGGGTTTATGCGATCGGATGCTACGGCGCCATCGAATCGATATCCTCCTCGGTGTCGCACGGGGGCGTCGACTACGCCGTGGCGGGCATAGGCGACGGGGCGTTCCTGAGGTGCAAGACGGTCACATCCGCCGACCTGAGCAACGTCAGGGTCCTCGGGTTCAAGGCCCTCGGGAACTGCACCAGCATAGAGAGCATAACCTTCGGGAAGGGGCTGTTCTCGATCGGCGCCTACGCCCTGTACGGCCTGTCCTTCTACGACGGCGACGGAAAGTTGCCGGTTACTCCGGAGGCCTTGAGAGGGCATACCTTCGCAGGGGCAGGCGGAAAGCTGCACCTGATTGACGATGCTTCAGAGACCCTCCATACGGTAACGCTGACCGTATCCATCCTAGACGGAAGGCTGTACATGGACGGCAAGGACATGGGGCCCAGGATCGACGTCAAGGTGCAGGACAAGCAGGTCGTTACCCTGAAGGCTGTTCCCGATGCCGGGTACGCCCTGGCCGGATGGTACGAGGGCGGCGACATCGTCACCATCGGCACCGAGTACCGGCTCCAGATGGAGGGCGACGTGAGCCTGGTCGTCAAGACCCAGCCGGCGCCTTGAAACCCTCAAAGGGCCCCTCGGGGCCCTTTCACAGGATGCAGTAAGCCGCCATTTGAGCCTAGGCGTCAATCCTTGACAGATAACCCCTAGTGTTTTATGGTCGAAAAGCGGACGTTTTCTGACCTAATCTTCGCTTATATATTGACAGGGGGCTCGGAGGCCCCCTCTCTTTCCGACCCCTCTCCGGACGGGGGTGCCTTTTCCGACCGCTCGGCGATGGCGGTCTCGACCTCCGCCCTCCGGCTGAGGAGCGTGGTCTTGGGGATGCGGAGGTCGTCGGAGATGGACTTCCACGACCTGACGTCCATGCGGAGGGCCGCCACGGCCGAGATCGGGACGTCGTCCCTCCTCCTGCGGCCCATGCGGACGCCCCTCGCCCTCCTCGCCTCCATGCCCTCCCTGGTCCTCTGGGCGATGATCTCCCTCTCCCACTCGGCGATGGCGCCGATGATCTGCATCTGGACCTTGCCCATGGGGGAGCGGAGGTCTATCTCGCCGATGTCGGCGCAGATCAGGCTCACGCCGTAGGTCTGCAGGTCTTCCATGGTGATGTTGAGCTGGACCAGCGAGCGCATTACCCTGTCCAGTTTCGTCACGAGCACGGCGTCGAACCTGCGCTCCGAGGCGTCCTGCATCAGCGCCCTCCATCCGGGGCGGTTCGCGTCCTTGGCGCTGGCCTCGTCGGTGTATTCATGGTAGACCTCGTACCCCCTTGACTCTGCCATGGACCTCAGGCGCGGGAGCTGTGCCGCCTCGTCCTGCTTCCTGGTGGACACGCGGGCGTATAATGCCACCATCATTCCGCATCACCCGGGTGCCGACAAGGCATCGGTGCTTCGGTGCGAGAGCTGCCAGCAAGCTCGCCTTTGCGAATCCGTCCCTCTGGACAGAATACGGCCTTCAGGCTTTCAGAATGCTCGCTGCCCCGCCTTTCATGGAGGAGGTTGCCAGGAACCCGGAAACCGGGTCCGGCATAACTTCCGGGACGGTTGCTTGATCCCATGGCTGTCGCGATTCCCTTCCCCATGTCGTCGTCGATTGCGAGAATCTCGGAGAGGGCCCTTGATCCGCAGTATACCGAGGTATACGGCCTCAGGACGGGAGCGCGTACAGCGGCGCGTCTCTTTTCATGTTCGGCAGGTTCCGATGCGATCATGGCCTATCACGATGGCCTCCGAGCGGATAAGGGCTGCCGTGGATTCACGCTACGAACCGGCATGATGACGCTCCGATCGGGCATGGACCGCAGGAGATGTCTGCGTATACCGGCGTATACGCGTTCGTTAGGACCATGGATGCCACCACGGGCCGGAGAACCTGCCCCTAGAGCAAGGTTCTTTATATACGGCCGGACACGGAAACTTCCCGGCACGTCCCCGCGCCGATGAGCATAGCCCAGGACCAGTCGGATTCGAGGCGCTGTTCGGCAGGCTCTCAGGACCCCGGCCTGGACGATGGCGATTTCCGCCAAGGCGGCGACGATGGCAAGGCGGTTTCAGAGGAGCTTGCAGCCCCCGCAATCCCGTAGCGGTTCACCCGGATCCGTGCGTTGCCCGCAGGGCGGGGGTTCACATTCCATTTTGAAAAGCCGCTTGTTTCGGAGCTTCCGAACATAGATATATACCCGACGCGCGAGGCGTCCGGAGGCGTGTGAGTGATTATACTGGATGACCCTCTTCAATCACAATCCCGCGGAGGCCTGCGGGAGGTCCGAAATGGCGTCGGCGCGGCCGGGGACCCGCGCCGGGGGACGCCGCATGCCGGCACATCCCGAGGCTCGGACGCTGTCGGGGACCATCAGGAAGTCGATCAGGCCGATCCTCTCGATGCCGTCCTCGTCGTACCTCCTGCCTCTTGCGTCCATGGTGACTATGACCTTTCTGAACGAGTCCCTGATGGAGAGGTACGGGCGCCTCTCCCTCTCCTGCACCCCCTCGTCCATGCGGTAGGCGGACTGGATGTACACCCTGGCGTTCCCGCGGTTGGCGACGAAGTCCACCTCGCACCCGATCCTCATGCGCCTCCCGCCCTCGGACTCGGTGGCGTACAGGGAGCCTACGTCCACATCGTAGCCCCTGCAGCGGAGCTCGTTGTAGACCACGTTCTCCATGATGTGCGACGCCTCGTTCTGCCTGAAGTGCTCCCTCGCGTTCTTCAGGCCCGTGTCCGCGATGTAGTACTTCTTCTCCGAGTCTATGTGCCTCCTGCCCTTGATGTCGTACCTCCTAGCCTCCTCGAAGAGGAACGCGTCGCAGAGGTACCCGATGTACTTCTTCACGGTCTTGTCCGTGATCTTCGCGCGGCAGCGGGTGCGCATGGTGTCGGTGATCCTCGCGACGCTGCTGGCCGAGCCTATGGACGACGTCATCACGTCGGTGAGGTCCCCCAGCTCCCCCACGTTCCTGACGCCGTGCCTCTCGACGATGTCCTTGAGATAGACCGTCTCCATCAGGCCGGCCAGGTATTCCGCCTTCTGTCTGTCCGACTGGTACTGGAAGAGCTCCGGCATCCCGCCGTAGTCCATGTACTCGTCTATGCAGTCACGGGGGTCCGTCCCCTTGGCGCCGACGAACTCCCTGAAGGAGAGGGGGCGCACCCTGATCTCCGTGCTCCTGCCCCTGAACTCGGTGACTATGTCCTTGGACAGGAACCTGGAGTTGCTGCCGGTCACGTAGACGTCGACGTTGCCGCGGTGGAGGAGGCTGTTCAGAACCTCGTAGAAGCCGTCGACCAGCTGGACCTCGTCGATGAGGACGTAGTGCATCCCGTCGTCCGCGACCTTGGACAGGATGTCCCCGTACAGCGCGGCCTTGTCCCTCAGGGCGGCGTTCTCGAGGAGGTCGAGCTCGTACTTCAGTATGTGGGATGGGTCCGTCCCGGATTCCAGGAGGTGGCCGGCGAACAGCTGGAAGATCAGGAACGACTTCCCGCACCTCCTGATTCCGCTGACCACCTTCACGGAGCGGGTGTGCTTGGACTCGATGAGGCGGTTCAGGTAGTCGTCCCTTCTGATGATCATCGTTATTCCGAACAAATGTTACATGTATAATAATTTCGGAATACGCTCTCATCCGACGGAGGCGCGGCGCACATACGCGCGATGGCGTATACAGGCGTATACCGCTCTCGCGGAGTCCCGGGAAACACGGCTCGGGATTTACGTCGGCAAGCGGCACGGACGCCCGGACGATACGAGGACGACTTGATCTGACAGGAGACAAGCATCCGCTGTGGACGGGCGAGTTCGGGACCCTTCATGATCCATGACGACGATAGCGGCCCCCCCCCCGCGAGAGGCGAAGGACGCGCCTTCCCTCGCAGTCGCAATCCACACCGTCCTCCAGAAAACCGCCTATTTTCGGGCTTCCGAAGATAGATATATACCCGACGCGGGAGGGGTACGGATGTGTGTGAGTGATTCTACTGGCTATCATAGCACGCTCACCGCCTCTGCAAGCCCAAGACATGCAATCCTGAACGGAAAAGATTCATTCTTGGCATCGCGTCAATCGGCATTCATGGCCCCTGATGACGGTTTCAAGTCGTTCCTTGCAGTAAAATGCGAGAGGCTTGCTATCTCGCACCCACTGGCCGATAGCAGTGGTCAGATCTCCGTTGAAGGCTTTGCAAAGCTGATTGGGAGCCCGGCAGTCGCATGTAGCCGCTGAGCCCGGTAACCATTTCGGATCATTCGCCCTTCGTGGGCACGATTTCGTTGGATTTGCTGGAAATGTTCTCAGGCATTTAGATATAGAACAACGGAATGAGGCACGCACTCAAGATCCGAAACTCGCTCCAAATTGTCGTCGTTTACTACGACGAAGGGTTTGCCGTCATCCACAAGTATTCTGCAATCAACGCCATAGACGTCCTTGATGTTCCTCTCGGTGATTATTTCCGTAGGGTCCCCGTCCGCGTATATGGTCCCGTCTTTCATGAGGATGAGGCGGTCACAGTATTTTGCTGCGATGTTCAAATCATGGCAGACCATGATAACCATGACGTCTTCCTGCTGGGAAAGCCGCTTCAAGCGTTTAGAGACCGAGTATTGATGTTTGATGTCTAGGTTCGCCGTAGGCTCGTCCAATAGAAGGATCTCGGCATGCTGCGCGTAGCCTCTTGCCAGCATCACCTTCTGGCGCTGACCGGCGGACAGCTCGTTGAAGTGCCTCAGGGCCAGGTCTTCGATGTCCATGAACTCCAAGGCGCCTTGGACCACTTCAAAATCCGCCCTGTCCAGTCTCCAACCGGTATTTGGCTGCCTCCCGACTAGGATGGTATCAAGGACGGTCATGGGGAAGGTCTCCGAAGTGGAGCAGGGGACGTAACTGACTATCTTTGCCAACTCCTTAGGCTTGTATTCTCTTAGGTGCTTCCCATTAATGGTCACATCTCCCCCAGTAATCTCCAGGATGCGATCGATGCATTGGACCAGGGTGGATTTCCCCACCCCGTTGGGGCCCAGTATGCCGACGAGTCCGGAATTCTTCAGGGTTAAAGAGATGTCGTGCAGCACCTCCCTGTCAAGATATTTAAACGACAGATTTTGTATCACAAGTTCCAAAATGATCACCACGGCCGTCTATTGCTCTTAATTAGCATGTATATGAAAATCGGGCTTCCAATGAGGGCCGTAACGGCACCTACCGGCAGCCCGTATGTGAGAATGACCTTGGACAGTATGTCGCAACCGACAAGCATCACCATGCCTACGATTGCAGCGCAGGGAACCACCAATTTGTTATTGCTGCCAACCAGCATCCTGGCGATGTGTGGACAGACGAGGCCTACGAACCCTATGGAGCCTGCCAGTGACACTGTGACCGCGGTCACCAACGCGCATATCGTAAGGGATGTCGCTCTGAACCAGCGAATATTGATGCCAAGCGATTTGGCAAGGTCGTCTCCTTGGGACAGGGTGTTGAGTTTGCTTGAAAACGCTATCCCTGCTATGAGGGCAATCGCAGCAGCAATTATCACCATGTACAGGCTGTCCCAGGGCACCCTGCCCAGAGACCCCAGACTCCAGCGATATATCTCCGCAGCCTTGCTGGGGTCGGCGCTATACCTCACCAGGGACGACGTAGCCGAGAATATGTACATGACGCCGATGCCCGTCAGGATCATCATCGTGGGCGATATGTTCCTCTTGAACGCGGTAACGATGAGTATAACCGTGGTGGGAATCAGAGAGAATAGGAATGCGTTGACCATCACCGCCGTGTTGCCACTCAGAAACGGGACCACGGATATTCCGTAAGCGATGAAGAGGGAGGCCCCGAGCAGGCCTCCTGACGATATCCCGGTGGTGAACGGATCAGCCATGGGATTCTTAACGACTACTTGCATTACTGCTCCCGACACCGACAGTATGGCTCCGATGGAGATTCCTGTCAGCAGGCGGGGGACGTTCATGTTGATGACGATCTCGTTCTTTATCCAGTCGTCATAAGTTTCTATGCTGACGTTGCCTGTTATGTTGTCCATTAGGATGGAGAATGTTTCCATGAATCCGACGGGATACTGCGCCACCGAAAGACCAACGACGAAAATCGCGGCGACCAGGGCGCTCAGCCCAATCATCACCCTGGCGAACCGTCTTTGGCTCTTTTTGTAATTCGTGATGAGAATGTCGGTTTTGTCCACTCTATCACCACATGTTCCTCGACTGCCTTACAACCATATAGAGGAAAATCGGCGCGCCGATGAAAGCGACTATAACACCTACTGGAATGGCATCCACATCCGATATCAGACGGGCGAACACATCGCAGATTAGCAAGAATGCGGCCCCGAACGCGGCGGCGCCTGGAATGACGAACCTATTATCTCCTTCGATTACTAAGCGGACCATATGCGGTGCTATAAGGCCTATGAAGCTCAGGATCCCCGCATACGCCACGATAGACGCCACAATCAGGGATGACAGGCTTAGCATAAACAGGCGCAGATGGTTGACGTTGATCCCCAAGCTGGTGGCCTCCTTCTCCCCCATGGAGATGGCATTGAGTTTATTGGAAAGCAGAAACAGGGCTATCGAGCAGCATATTGTAATCCCGAAAGACAGAGGGATGCAGTTCCATGTGATGTTGGTGAAGCTGCCCAATCTCCATTCGTACACGTTGGCCAGAGTGTCCTCGTCGACCGTGACCATCAGGACCGTGGTGAGCGCATTGAACAGGTAGGACACCGCGACCCCGGTCAGTATGAGGGTCGCAGGGGATACGTTTTCACGAGGCGCGAGAAATATCATGAGGAGCATCGGGATCAAGGAGAACACGAAGGCGCAGGCCACCGTCGGAAGGCTCATAGTCCCATTCACTGCGGTGAACCCCACCGTGACCGAAATCGCCATGCCGAAACATGCTCCCGACGATATGCCTGTGGTGTACGGTCCCGCCAAGGGGTTTTTCATCACTCCCTGCATCACCGCTCCGGCCACTGCTAATCCCATTCCGGCCATCGCGGCAAACAGAGACCTGGGCACGCGCACATTCCAGATCACATAATCCTCGAGCCATTCGGCCGTCCCCGGAGCGTAAGTGGTTCCAGCGATGTGCCTGTAGATGATATCATAAACGTCTAGAAAAGCTACCGGTCTGGCCCCGACGGTGACAGAGACGCCCACGGCGCCGACGCATATCAGCATGGCGATCCCGATGAAGGCGACCTTCCTCCTGACATACTTGCGGTATTTGCGTTGAAGCGTATCGGCAGCGTCTTCCATGGAATCGCCATCCATTCTGTCTTCTCTGAGGTGGGTCCCCTGCCACTCTCGTGGCAGGTAAGTGTTTTCAAGCGGGTTTGCCGCAAACCTCTTCCTGGGTAAGAACGTACCTCTGTCCTTCGAGGAACTCGTCTGACCATCCGAAGAAAGTCTTGAAGAAGTCTGCGCAGTAGTCGGTGGACCAGGTGGTCGCATCGTCGAAAACGGTTCCTGCGTAGAAGTAGTTCGCCATTATGGCGGATTTAAGAGGTGCAGGAAGCATCGTCGAGGTGATCAGGCACTGGCCCTTCTTGTAGCATTCTAGAGTATGGAATCCGTTGGTCTGCTCTGCGAACGCCTTCGGAAGGTTGTCATAATCCTTGTCGAACCAAGACCACGAGGTGTAAACCCCGGGAGCGTTGGGGTCTATGAACGAGCCTGTGGTGGTGAAACTGCCTCTAAGAATTATCACGGTATCCAGTTTGATGTAGTCGAGCCAGGTGTCTATCCCGCTGGTGTACTTCAACGACGAGGAGCCCGTCCCAGACCCTTCTGCGGTCGCTAGGGGGCAATCCATGCCTGCCTTCAGGAGAAGCTCGGTGTTGGCGGATCCGCTGACATTGACGGCTCCGTCGATGGATGAGGCGACCCCCCTCACCTGTTCTACCTCCCCGCTCCAGACCTTGGAGAGCTTCTTTTGGACGTCATCGTTGTAGCTGTTGAACCACTCGGTGGCTTTGATGGCCCTTTCATGCGTCCCGTTCTTTCCGTTGTCGAAAAGCCAGCCCAAAAGGAGCAGGGACGATGTGTACTCCCCGATGTCGGAGACGCTGTCCGCCACCTTGACGGTATCGAGCCCCATCTGCTCCAGCGTCTCGGTGTTGTTCAAAATGCTGCTCGAGTTGGAGTAGATATACGCGGTGCATCCGTATTGCGTCATGAAGGTGGACGCTTTCTCCAGGTTTACTGCGGTTCCGCTGTTTGCGACGCAATGGGCGTCGTCCATGACGTCGAAGAAATTACCGAAGAGGTACTTGTCGTAGTATTCGTGTACAGGGTACTTGTAACTCATGGCTTTGATCTCGTCATCGATTCCCAAGATGTCGTACGAGATGACGTCCGTCTGGTTGCTTGAGCTCATCGCGGACAGGATGGGGTATGTGGTGTCCGCCACGCCGTACCCGGTGCCGGTCCATTGCTTGTGGAATACCTTTATCTGGTTGTCGGGGCCTGCGGCGATGATTCTTTTCGTTTGTTCGACATCGGCCTTGTCAACCTTAGAATCGCAGTTCGCATCCGCGAAGGGATAATCCTCCTGCCAGGCGACTCCTTCCTTGATGATTTTTTCAATCAGTCTGACATCCTTCTCATCGATAGTGTAATCGTTGTTGGCATTGCCGTAAACGATAAGCACGCTGCCGTCTGGGGAAGCGATAACGTCATCGTCTCCCTCGCCACCATTATAAATTTTTGCTTCGCCTACATCCTTAGGGTTCGTAATCGCTTTGTATACACTGTGGGCGAACTCGGCGATGTCGGATTCGTCGATCGTCTTCCCGCTCAGATACGAGAAGCTCTCGAAGTAGGCGTTGCCGAGGTACCCGATGTAGTACAAGTATCCGGACTTGGAGCCCATGTTGAAGTTGGCGTAGTATCCCATGGCGCCGTCGAGCCCGTCCTTGACGCCAGTGCTGAAGACGGTCAAGCCGGGGGCAGTCGTCTTTATCAGGGTTGAGTAATAGGTCTTGTCGGCCAAGAACTTGATTTTCGCTGCACTCTTGTCCTTGAGGACGTGGAAGTCGACGTAGTTGCTCTCGGGCACGTATTGCATTGTGGATCCGTTGGGATAGTAGTCTTTTGCATCGGCTTTGGACCAGTTGTCGTCCAGGTAGTAGTCCTCTCCGAAGTATCCGCTGTAGTCGGCGGAGAAGGAGGCGGCTATCTGCGACGCGTCGGAGGCCGTGAACTCTTCCTCACCGGGGTTGTCCCCGCCTCCGTGTATCAGCCCTAAGCCAGCAAATAGGCCTGTGACGGCGACGATTACCGCCGTGAGGAAAACTAGCCATTTGCCTACCATAGTATCATCTTTTAACCGAACATATTTTGGATTTAATATCCAAATTAGCATAAACATCCATATATATAAATTTGAAAGATAACCTGTCGTCAACAAAATTCGAACTGATACAAACACTCGATAATCACGATCTATCGTGTCACCCAATTTATGGTTGTTTTCTTTTTGCCTTCCTCTTGGTATGAGCTTTACTGAAATAGTAATGGAGATTCAACCTATGTTCAGGCATGCCATGATATTGTTGTACAATAGAGAGTGATTCCTGGTCCATCCCATCCCTTCTAGAACCCGACAGTTGAAAGAGGACTTTGGTGGCTGTTCGTTCTAGGATGTGAATTAATCAAGCATTGTCATGTAGTGGCAATCTTCTCAGGGTTTGAAAGGGCTAGCTGGCACTTGTACGGAACTCCCAGTTGGACCACGTCGCACAGTCAACTTGGATGTCGGATTGGGTTTGATGCAATCAAATGGCGCAGGTCAGGCCACGGGGCGGATGGGAACGATGCTTAATCTTTTATTTCCTTTAAAGAAAACAGCGACTTTTATCGCACTCTGATTCGGGAGTTTATAGCTTACGCTGAACAATCTCCGCCATCGGCCCAACGACAGGAAAGTACCAACACAATTTCCTTACACGGCTGATTCCGTACTAT
>JAFWTC010000051.1 GCA_017519045.1 Candidatus Methanomethylophilaceae archaeon | reverse complement strand
GGTCGTAGACTATGGGGGTGTACACCGCGTCTATCCTGGCGCTGCTCCCGTCGATCACGGTGTACCTCCACTCGCCCTCGTAGTCCTCCCTCGCCGGTACTGGCGGGAGGTCTGAGAACTGGTCGGCCGTGGCTTTCTTCTCCGCATACTTCGCGTCGTCCACGAAGAAGACCAGGTCGTAGACTATGGGGGTGTACACCGCGTTGACCGTGACGTCCTTGCCGCTTCTTTCGTATTGCCATTCGCCGATGTAGTGTTTTTTGAAAGGTACCTCGGGTATTTTGCCGGAGTCTGCTTCGGAGTCCATTCTTACTTTGGCGATCTCCTTTCCGTCAACGATGAACTTGACGTCGTATCCCTCGTCTTTTTCTTCCAGGACTTCGGCCGTTGACGCTTTGGATGACAGTTTCGACAGGAGCTCCGTCTTCTCTTTTGCGGCAGCTTCGATTCTGGATTCCAATGATCCTATCTCGGCTTTCGCGGCCGTCAGTTCATTGAGAGCGGATTCCTTCTCCATGACGGCTTTTTTCAAGTCTTCCTCAGTGGTGCTGAGCCTGCTCTTGAGGGCGGCTATGGTCTTGTCCTTTTCTTCGATGGAGTCTTGCAGATCGGTCTTGACGGCCGTCGAGTGCCTCCGGGCGTCGTTGAACCTGTCGTTGGTGTCCTTCAGCAGGTCTTGAGATGCCTTCAGCTCCGCTTCTGTTTTCCCGAGCTTCTTCTTCAGCTCCTCGATCGTCCTTTTCTTACCGAATAGCATAATATCACGAAAAGAGGGGTATAGGGTCAAGCGGTTTCTCCCGTCCGAATTGAGTCTCGTCCGGGGCGTCGGACGGTCCTGCCGAGTCCTTCCGAATGTGCCGAAGAGCATGGATCGCGGAGCCGACGTCTGTCACGGCCCTGTAATCCCCCATAGCAAGTATATACTTTCGGTCGTAAAAAACGGAAAGGGGCCCCGGGTCTTCCGGGGCGCCGTTTTCATTCCCACTCGATGGTGGCGCAGGGCTTGGGAGACAGGTCGTAGAGGACGCGGTTGACCCCCTTGACCTCGGAGAGGATGCGGTCCGTTATGCGCTTGAGGAGCGCGTACGGAATCTCCTCGACGGTGGCCGTCATGGCGTCCTTGGTGTTGACCGCGCGGATCACCACGGGCCAGTCCCAGCAGCGCTCGCCTTCGCGGACTCCGGTGGAGCGGTAGTCGGGAACGACGGTGAAGTACTGCCACACCTTGCCTTCGAGTCCGTTCTTGGCGAACTCCTCCCTCAGGATGGCGTCCGACTCCCTGACGGCCTCGAGCCTGTCGCGGGTTATGGCGCCGGTGCATCTGACTCCGAGCCCGGGTCCGGGGAAGGGCTGGCGGTAGACCATCGAGTCGGGAAGTCCGAGGGTCTTGCCGACCATGCGGACCTCGTCCTTGTACAGGAACTTGATGGGCTCGCAGAGCTCGAATCCCAGGTCCTCCGGGAGGCCTCCGACGTTGTGGTGGGCCTTCACGCCCTTGCTCTCGATGATATCGGGGTAGATGGTCCCCTGGGCCAGGAACTTCACTCCGGAGATCTTGCGGGCCTCCTCCTCGAAGACGCGTATGAACTCCGCTCCGATGATCTTCCTCTTCCGCTCCGGGTCCGACACACCCTCCAGCTTTCCGAGGAAGCGGTCGGTCGCGTCGATGTATACAAGGTTGGCGTCCATCTCGTCGCGGAAGACCTTGACGACCTGCTCAGGCTCTCCCTTCCTGAGCAGGCCGTGGTTCACGTGCACGCAGGTCAGCTGCTTTCCGACGGCCTTGATCAGCAGGGCCGCCACCACGGAGGAGTCGACTCCTCCGGAGAGGGCGAGTATGACCTTTCCGTCTTTTATCTGGTTCTTCAGCGCCGGCACCTGTTCGTTTATGAACGCCTCGGCGAGGGCGGGCGTCGTGATGCGCTCCATAGACTCGGGACGTTTGTTGCTGTCCATGTTATGCTCCTTGAATTCAGCGTCCATGCGCTGGGCTCGCGGCTGGATTGCGATGTACTTTAATTGTTCTTCCCTCGTCTCCTGACAATCTCCGTGACCTGCGGGAACGACGTGGGCCCCAGATCCATAGAAGACGGCACCGACGCTTTCTTGAGCGAGGAGCAGTCTCCGAACGCCCAGGTCCCCATCGACCTCACCGTATCCGGCACGACGACCTCCTCCAGTGACGTGCATCCGAAGAACGCGTACTTCCCGATGCTCTCCACCCCCTCGGAGATCTCCAAGTCCTTCAGGGAGGCGCATCCCTTGAAGGCGTCCTGCCCTACGGAGCGGACCCCCGGGCCTATCCTCGCCTTCTCGATCTTCAGGCAGCCTCCGAAGGCGCCCGTCCCGACCTCTTCCACGGAGGCGGGGATCCTGGCTTCCGTCAAGTCGCCGGCAGGGGCCTTGATCAGGGTCCTCCCGTCTTTGGAGCAGAGGCATCCGTCCATGGATGAATACGTCATGTTCCCGCCCTCGACCGTGAACCCCTTGATCCCGGAGCATCCGCTGAACGCGTATCCCCCGATGGAGTCTAGCGATGCGGGAATCCTCAAGGCGGCCAGCCCGGAGCATCCGTTGAACGCCGAATCGCCGATGGCCTTCAGCGTATCCGGAAGGCAGACGGACGTCATCTTCTCGCATCCGTAGAATGCGAACGCCCCTATCCTCTCGGTGCCTTCCGGTATTTTCACGTCCCCTTCCAGCCCTCCGGGGGCATGGAGCAGCTCCTTGAGGTCCCTGTCGTATACGATTCCGTCCACTGACGCGTATCCGCGGCTCCCCTCCTCGACCTCGATGGAAGGGAGGGCGGAGCATCCCCTGAACGCGCCCACGCCGACCTCCAGGACCGTGCGGGGTATCGTCATCGACTTCAGCTCGGTGCAGTCCCTGAACGCCGTGGCGCCCACGGTCCTGATCCCGTCATGCAAGGCTACCGACTCGACCTTCGTCCCTTTGAACGCGCTGTCCCCGATCGAGTCCACCTCGTAGCGCAGGCCGCCCATCTGCACAGCCTCCGGGACCTCCACGTCGCGGTCCTCCCCGACGTACCTGTACAGGAACAGGCTCCTGGCCCTGTTGGGATCCGGCCTGAACAGGAACCCGCCGGGGCCGAGCATGAGGTTGTTTCCAGCGTTCTTGACCTCCATGAGCTCGCTGACGTGGGTCGCGGGGCGCACCAGGCCGAGGGTCGAGCGGATTTCCGCTATCAACGAGGCGATCGTCGCCCTCTCGATGGAGGTCTCCTCCGACAGCTTGGTGACCGCCTTGGTGGACGCGGAGGCGTCCTCGGAGTAGGCGGCGGCCCTGAAGTCCTCCTCGCTCGCCGACACCATGAACTTGACGACGTTGACGTCCTTCTTGTCGAACCCCGACTCCGACATGTTCCTCGCCAGCGAGGCGGGGTCGCGGAGACGGTCCGCGATCTTCTCGAATAGCTCTCTTCTGTCCATGCGCCGGCCCATGCGATGCCGATGTTAAGTTACTTTCCCGTCCGTCGCTCCAGCCTGATGTCGCAGTTGGCCGGGAACACCCGCTCTCCGAGCCTCGTGCCCATGGGGATCGATGCGGAGACCAGGCGGGAGCATCCTGCGAAGGCGCCGTCCCCAATCTCCTCCACGCTGTCCGGTATGGTCACGGAGACGATCCCGGCGCATCCCCTGAACGCGCCCTCGCCGATGTAGCGTATGCTGCCGGAAAGCGAGAGCCTGCGTATCTTGGAGCAGCCCTCGAAGGCGGAGTCCTCTATGGTGGCGGTCCCGTACGGGATGGTCACCGAGGTCAGCCCGGAGCATTTCTCGAAGGCGTTCATGCGTATCCTCCTGACCGTCGCGGGGATCTCAAGCTCCCCGGTCACGCTGTTCGGGGCGCGGACGACCTCGGTGACCTCGGAGTCGTAAAGAATCCCCTGGAGGTCGGATCTGAAGCGCTCGTTGCGGGGGTTGACGTAGATCATGGCGATGGCGCCGCATCCCGAGAAGACCTTGTCGCCCATCTTCTCCACGCTGGAAGGTATCCTGACGGAGGTCACGCCGACGCATCCGGAGAGGGCCTCGCCGGCTATCTCCTTGGTTCCGGGAGGGACGTCCACCGTCCCGGATGCGGCGTACGGCACGCGGAAGAGGCGGTCGGACCCGTTGTCATAAAGGCATCCTTCCTTGTCGGAGACGTAGTCCCCCTTTCCTTTCTCGGCGATGAAGGCCTTGAGCGAGGAGCATCCCTCGAACGCATGCTTGGCTATCTTCCTCGGGCTGTCTGGCATGCGGACCGTCTCCAGCTTCGAGCAACTGGCGAAGGCGCCCCCGCGTATGCTGGTCGTTCCGCGCGGTATGACGATCTCGACGAGCCCGGAGCATCCCTCGAACGCCTGGTCCCCGATGGTCTCGACGCCGTCCGGAAGGCTGACGGAGGCCAGCTCTGAATGTCCGGCGAACGCGCCCTCGCCGATCTCGACCACGGCGTATTCCTTCTTGGCGACGTATATCTCGGGCGGAACCTCCACATGGGGCTTCCCTCCCTGATGCCTCAGGACGCGGACGCGCCCCTCGTCGATGCGCTGGTAGACCGTCTTTCCTATCTCCGCCGAGTCGGGAGCGGCCTCCGGGACGCCGTCCAGCCTGACGTCCTCGAACCTCTTGGCCGACGGCTTCCCGAACATCGTCCATCACCTCGGTCGGAGACGTCCTTGAGCCTGCGGTTCTTCGTCTCCTTCCCGAACACCGCCACGGTTATCGCCACTATGGCGAAGGTCGCGGTGAGCACCGCGAAGACCATGGTGAAGCCCGTGTCGGAGTCGTACATTTCGTAGAGCGCCGGGACTATGAAGGGGGCTATGAACGCGCCTATGCGTCCGAACGCCGATGCCCATCCGGATCCGGAGGCCCGGACGTCGGTGGGGTACACCTCGGGGGTGTAGGAGTAGACACATCCCCAGGCCCCGAGGGCGAAGAAGTACAGGAGGCATCCGGAGGCCAGTATGGAGCCCTCGTCCCCGGCGTGTCCGAACAGCCAGGCGGCCACGGCCGTCCCTGCGAAGTAGATTATCATGGTGGGCTTGCGTCCTATCCTCTCTATGAGGTAGGCCGCGCTGAAGTATCCGGGCAGCTGGGCGAAGCACATTATCACGGTGAACTCGAACCCGCGCACCATCTCGAACCCCCTGTCCATGAGCAGGCTTGGGGTCCAGAGAACGAACCCGTAGTATCCGAAGTTGATGCCGAACCATATGATCCAGAGGACCGCGGTCGAACGGATGTTCCCGCGGGACCAGATCTTTCTGAAGGAATCGGTCCACCTGGGCTTCGCGCACGCTTCCTCCGGCCCTCCGTCGTTGGGCTTGACTCCCGCCTCCTCCTCCATCCTGGAGACGATGGCGTTGGCTTCCTCGTGGCGGCCGGCGATCTCCAGGTATCTGGGGGATTCGGGGATGGAGAACCTCAGGACGGCCGCGAACAGGGCGGGAAGGGCTCCGACGAAGAACGCCGCGCGCCACCCGTACACGGGGATGACCAGGAACGCGACCAGGGAGGCGGCGATCCATCCCCATGCCCAGAAGCTCTCCAGCAGGACCACGTTCCTGCCGCGGTAGCGGGCGGGGGACATCTCGGTGACCATCGTGGACGCGGTAGGGAGCTCGCCTCCCAGCCCGAATCCGGTTATGAAACGGCAGACTATGAGCATCCAGTATTCCGTGCATATCCCGCAGAGGGCGCTTCCCGCTGAGTAGATCAGCAGGGTTCCGAGGATGACGTTGCGCCTTCCCCATCTGTCCGCGATGTTTCCTGACAGGGCGGCCCCTATGATCATCCCGAAGATGCCGGAGCTGGTGAGCCAGCTCTTCTCATAGAGGGAAAGGTTCCAGTCGGTCCCTATGGACGCTATGACGCCGCTGACCATGCCCTGGTCCATCGCGTCGAACATCCATCCCAGCCCGATGATGATGAGGATCATCCACGAGGTCCTCGTCATGGGGAGGGATTCCAGGCGTTGGGATATGCTAGCCATCTGACCGACATGTGATTGAGCCTCCCGTTATTATTGTTGCGTTCGTTCGCAAATTATTATGCGTCCGTCGCGGATTCATCGGCGGTCCTTCAAATGGGGTTGCTTAACGATTTCAACAAGACCGTCAGCACGGTATCCAGAACCGCCACCAACGTCAAGAGAGTCATCAGGACCGTCGACGGAGTCGGCGGCGGCCTCGTGGAGGATCGCCGGGTTGACGGCCAGGACGTAGGCCATCGAGAGGAACGTTATCAGTCCGCCCTTGATCTCCGTGGCGAACGTGGAGCCCCTCTCGCTGACGCGGAAGAACCTGTCTGCCTTGTCGGCGAACCCGTCCATGGGGATCTCATCGCCTGTCGGAATAATACGTTTTTTCCATCGCCCAATCAGGTCTTCCAGACGTGACAGGAACATCTAGCGGAACTCCGGGATCTCTCCCATGCCCTTCATGACGCATTCCACGTCGAACCCCGCGGATTCGAGGGCCGATCTGACCGGGCCGTCCTCGGCGGCCATGTCGCGACGGGCATGGAACCCCGCTTCGAACATCAGCGGAGCCAGAACGGCTTTTCCGACTCCGGCGCGTCTCATGAGCTCCGCGGCGTCTCCTGGCGACGGAGTGCCGGTGGCGGTCACGAAGAACGCGTCCATCCCCCTCACGTCTGCCATGTGCTGCACCATGCAGAGGTTCCCGTCAGCCTCCGCGCCGCGGCCGTGCCCCATCATCACGAGGGCGCATCCCTCCTCGAAGGCGTCCGGGAAGATCTCGGGGAGGGCGTCCAGGAACTTCGATATGGGTTCCCTGGAGCTTAGAAGCGGGCCGCATAGGCGCACCGGGATCCTGCCAGAGAATCTGGAGCATGCATCCTGTACAAGCCTGAACTGGCCTCCGGCTATCGGGAGGGTCGGCATTACCGCTGCTTCCTCCGAGCCCTCGGATGCGGCCTTCGCCAGGGCGTCCTCCAGGCTGTCGGCCTCTCCTCCGCGGGAGCGTATCCTTTCGATGACATCCCTGCCGGTGAATGCTATGCGCACCTCGGCGTCAGGGAACATGGCCTCCGCGTCCGTGACTATCGGCCCGAACGTCCTCCTCCTCAGGGACGGGCTGCTGGATCCGAACCCCGTAATGATGATTGTCTTCATGGGGAAAGGCGGGGGACGGGCCCCCACCAGGGTTTCAGGAGCTCATGAAGAAGAACGCCCCGCTGGTTCTGGCATCGTATCCTGAGGGAAGGCAGGTGTACTTCTGGATGTACTCGTTCAGGATTCCGTATCCGAAGCCGTTCTCGAAGAGATCGGGATACATGGCGGCGGCGGAGAACGCCACGCTTGCGGCGGTGGGCATGTTGGCGTTCATCAGATAGTACTTGCCAGCCTTGTAGGCGTCGGTGAGCTTGAAGTTGGTATCGTAGCTGGAGAATGTGGAGGCCTTGTCGGCGACCCCGTATCCGAGGGAGGTGAAGTGGAGTATGGCATCCACGTCCACTCCGTAGAGCCAGTCGTCCCCCTTGGAGACGTTGAAGGAGGTGAACGAGGTGTTTTCGTCTATCATGTTCCTGGCTCCGGCCAGCTTCGCAATGTAGTAGTATTCGGAGGACTTGCCGGAGATGTTGGCGGTCCTGTTGGCGACGATGGCCTTGGTCTTCTTGGAATCGGGGAGCCCGGCGACCTTGTCCTGGACCTTCTTTACGACGTCGTCGCTGAACTTCACGACATCGTTCGCCTTGTCCTCCAGGCCGAGGAGGTATCCCATCGTGAGGAGCCGGTAGTTGGCCGCGATGTTCCCGGAGGTCCCGGTCCCGAGGTTCATCCTTATGACCTTGATTCCGGCGAGCTCGAAGGCGTCCTGATTGGTCAGGTAGCGGGACGCGGCGGAGGTTATCAGGACGGTGTCCCTGTCTGCGACGTTGGTGGCCAGGGCCACGTCGGCGGCGGTCGACTTGTTGCCTATGCGGGCGAGGTTCCCGACCCACGCGTTGATGGGGTCGTCGAAGTCGGAGACGGCGACGCCCTTGCACTTGGCGGTCGCAGAGATGGACTGGAGGGCTATCGAGACGTCGTCTCCGACCATCAGGAAGTTCTTGACGGGGTAGGCGATCTTGGATATCACGAGCCCGGAGTCCGACGAGTACGCGTAGTAGATGTCCATGGCTTCGCGCTTGACCATCCTCTTCACCATTTCGACGTCGGCGTCGGTGATGCGGCCGTCGTTGTTCGCGTCGGCGAGGGGGTGGTCCTTGGCCCAGTCCGAGGCGTTTTTCAGCTTTATCAGAGCGTCCACGTCCTTTTGGTCGAGATAGTCGTCGTTGTTCGCGTTTCCCATTATCATGAGGCGGCCGGTGGAGTCCGAGGACCTGTATCCGTTGTCCCCTTCCTGCATCAGCAGCACCGCCGCCGCCGCGATCGCGACAATGGCTACCGCGACGACGCACGTGACGATTATGGCTGTCTTGTTCATTTCATCACTCCCAGGGGGCGTTCGCTCCCATATGGTTGTATAATCCAACCTCTCGCCTGTATATTAACGATGGCCATGTTTCTTCAAATCCACTGGGAGCGCCTCTGGCGTATCAGGAGCGCGAAGAATATCGGGCATCCCACCAGGGTCGTTATCACGCCCACCGGAAGCGACCCTAGGACTCTGGCCGCGTCGTTGGCGGCAAGGAGCATTGCCGCCCCCACGAGCCCGGAAGCCGGGATGAGCCACGACTGCCTCGACCCGACGAACGCCCTGGCTATGTGCGGGGACACGAGCCCGATGAACCCTATGGTTCCGGTGAAGCTTACGATCGCCGCTATCATCACCGAGACGACCAGAGACGAGACGACCCTCAGCCTGAAGGGGTCGACGCCCACGGTGTGGGACAGGCTGTCTCCCGAGGTAAGGATGTCAATCTTAGATGCGGACAGCATCAGGAACGCCGTGCATAACGCCGTGGGAATGGCCATGGTGGGCAGGTTATCCCAATATCCGACCCCTATGTTCCCCAGGTTCCACGAGTAGACGGCGCTCATCTGGGTGGGGTCCGCCGTCAGCATCAGAAGCGACGTGGTCGCCGAGAAGAAGTACATGACCCCGATCCCGCACAGTATCATCATCGTGTCCGTCATCCGCCTTGAGATCGACAGCACGAGTATGGCGGCCATGGGCACCAGTGAAAGCAGGAAGGCGTTGGACATCACGGACGCGTCTCCTCTGAGCCCCGGGATGATGGAGATCCCCATCACCAGCGACAGGACTGCCCCCAAGGACGCTCCCGACGAGACGCCCATCGTGTACGGGTCCGCCAAGGGGTTCCTCATCACCGCCTGCATGACCGACCCGCAGACCCCCAGGGCGAAGCCGGTGATCACGGCCATTGCGCTCGACGTCAGGCGCACGTCCCAGACCACGAAGTCCGTCCGGTCCCCCGGCGGATTCCCCGTCAGGTGGGACAGGATTATCCTGAGCACCTCTCCAGGCGACACGTCGTACGCGCCCAAGGCGGGAGAGGCCATCAGCATAGCCGTGAGGAGGGCCGCCATGGCGATGACGAAGGCCGCCTTCCTCCTGCGTATGGACAGGAGCCTCGGGAGAAAGTCGTCCCAGGTCAGTAAATCCCCCCGTATCCTTTCTTGCGCACGACTACGTACAAGAACAGCGGCCCGCCGATGAACATCAGGACTATGCCGACGGGTATCTCGTACGGATAGACGACCAGTCTGGCGACCGTGTCCGTGACCAGCAGGAGCGCCGATCCGAAGGCCATGGACGCCGGGATCACGAACTTGTTGTCCGACCCTATGGCCATCCTGACGATGTGCGGGGCCACCAGGCCTACGAATCCGAGGATTCCGGTGAAGCTGATTATGGACGCGACCATGACGGACAGCACCAGAAGGAGGACCGTCCTGAAGTTGTCGACGTCGAGGCCCATGCTGCGGGCCTGGTCGTCGCCCATCATCATCACGTTCAGCTTCCCGGACATGGCGAGCATCGCGGCGCATCCCAGGACCGAGGTCATCCCGGGGATCCAGAGGTCGCTCCAGATGACGTTGTCCAGGGACCCTATGGTCCACAGGTACGCCGCGGACAGGGTCTCGCCCTCTTGATTGACCAGTATGAGGGTGTTCACGGCGCTGAACAGATACGACATTATCGTGCCCATGAGGATCAGCGTCGCCGGCGAGGTGTTCACGAGCCTGGAGGCCAGGATGACCACGAAGGCGGGCACGAGGGCCATGAGGAAGGACATCCCGACGATCCCGTATATCGAGGGCCCGGTGAACGCGAAGCCCATGGCGATGGCGATTATCGATCCGAGGCATGCGCCGGAGGACATCCCGGTGGTGTAGGGGTCTGCCAGAGGATTGGACATTATGCTCTGCATCACCGTCCCGCAGACGGCCAGCGAGGATCCGGCGACGATTGCGAGGACGGTCCTGGGGAGCCTCATCTGGCATACGACGAAGTCGTCCCAGTACTCGGGCGTAGCGTACTCGTATCTGGCTCCAGTCAGGTGCTCCCAGATTATCCTGTAGACGTCCAGGATTCCGATGGGCCTGCCGTCGACTAGGCAGGATGCCCCCGCGGCGATTGCCAGGGCCGCCAAGGCCGCGGATATGAACACGACCTTGTGACGGACGTATCTGAGGTACCCGTCGGCGAACTCCTGCTCGGACATATCGCCGCACCGGTCCGTTCAGCATTACGTATGGTCTCCCTCCGTGGTCGGCCACGTCGGCGTCGACCTCGTACACCGCGCGCAGGTTCTCAGGGGTCAGGACCTCCCAAGGGGTTCCTGCGGTGAAGACCTTCCCTTCGCTTAGGAGCACCATCCTATCGGAATATTTCGCGGCGATGTTCAGCTCATGGCTCACCATCACCACCGAGAGGCTGTTCCTGCGGGACAGGTCCTTGAGAAGGCCGGCGACCTCCATCTGGTGCTTGACGTCCAGGTTGGCGGTGGGCTCGTCCAGCAGGAGGACGTCCGGGTCTTGGACGAGGCCTCTCGCTATCATCACCTTCTGGCGCTGTCCGGCAGAGAGCTCCGTGAACGGGCGGAACGCCAGGTTCTCTATATCGAGTTTCTCGAGTATGGAGTGCGCTGCCTTCAGATCGTCTCTGGCCGAGCCGATTCTGCTGTAGGGGTGGCGCCCCATGACGACCATGTCTATCACGCTCAGGGGGAAGTTGGACGCCGGGGAGTACGGGACGTACCCCATCACCCTGGCCAGCTCCTTCAGCCCGTACTCGGACACGCCCCTTCCATCGACCATGACGCTTCCGCCGGAGGGGGTCAGCAGCTTGTTGAGGCAATGCAGGAAGGTCGACTTGCCCACTCCGTTCGGGCCGATAATGGATACGACTTCCCCCTCGCCGAACCTGAGGGAGACGGATTCCAGGACTCTCTTGTCCTTGTAGGAGAAGGACAGGTCCGCGGTCTCGACCTGCATGCTGATTGGATGCATTATCCGATATAAAACGATGGGAGGGATCCTCCGTAACGACGCTTCCGTGTCTACGATGCCGCATTTGTTCCGATGTTCAGGCCATCATGGCCGTCGGGGAGCGCAAACGATATCCCCTCGCCCGTCGATTCGTCGCCGATGGTCCATGTGCGGGAAGCAGACGGATGACGAGCAGGTCGAGCCGGACGGCATCGAGATAATCAGCAAGGTAGAGCCCATGATGTGCGGAGGCACCGACGCCTATCGCGACACGAAGGCCCCCAAGAAGATCCTTTCTAAGGATATGACGCTCTTCGAAGTCGATTCGTCGTTCTCCACGATCGCGCTCCCCCCGGAATACGATAATCGCGACAGGCTCTGGTACATCTCGGCGTTCGCGATCCACGGCGAGAAGGGGACCTTCGTGAATCTTGCGAAGGTCAAGGAGTGCAGAGGCCCCGTGAAGTCGTCTCTCGCCCTCGTCAAGAGGGACGTGATGCCGGACCTGGTGGACCTGGTCAACGAATTCGATCTGGCCAAGTGGAACGGATCCCATTCCAACACCTACGGCCTGCCGGAGAACTTCGGAGGTAGCATCCTCGTGAAATACGCCAGCGGGGAGAAGATAAGCACTTCGAACAACCAGTGTCCGGTGCTCCCGTACGACATGGCGCTCAGGATGGAAGGCATGTTCGAGTCCTTCATGAAGGAGGAGAGGGTCCCCCTCAAGGACCTGTCCGGCCTCAGGGAGATACGCCTATCCGAGGAGCGCAATGACGGATACGTCCGGGCGACACTCACGTTCAACGCGGACGGGACCGGGATCAACAGGAAGAGGTCCCGCTACGGGCCCAACGAGTACGAGAGCGAGAAGCCGGTGGACGCCGAGACCATGTCCAATATAAAGAGGACCATCGAATCCTGCGGCATGCTCGCCTGGACCGGGATTCCCGAAAGGGATTACAAGGCCCTTTCGGAGAAGTCCATGACCTTCGTGTTCGACGACGGCGAGACCGTGACTGCGGAGGACAACAGGGCCCTCCCGTACAGCGTCAGCAACGGGTTCTTCAACATAGAATTGGAGATGACCACGAAGCACCGACGGCGATCAGAGCTCAGAGAGCCGGGTCTTGGAGAGCATCCCGGACACGATTTCGTCGAACTTGCTGATGAACGCGTCCAGGTCCTCCAGGTCGCACCCCGGCTTGGGCATGGCCGCCATGATCAGCCTGCCGTCGTCGGGGAGGACCTCGAAGTTGTCCAGGCTCTTCATGGCGGTCTTGACGTAGCCCATCACGCCGCATCCGGGGACGGATCCGGACATCTCCTCGTACGGGAAGTACTGGAACATGGCGTCCGTGTACCATCCGGCCTCCTCGATCAGCATCCACATGGGGTACTGGTCCTTCGAAATGAAACGGTAGCTGCGATCGGCGCATCTCCTGAGGTGCTCCGTGATCTCCATGTCCTCGCCCAGGTCGGTGAAGAAAGGCACCGGGTTGGCGTAGTTGCATATGGTGCCGTCGAGGTCGGAGTTCCCCCTTCCGTTCTGGACCTGGGCGAACAGCGAGGCGCTTCTCCCGCCGTATCTGGCCCGGGCGATCCCGAAAGCGGCGGAGAGCAGCATCCCCGCGGAGACCCCCGCGGACCTCGCCCTCTCCTCGACGGCGTCTCTGCCGGCGGACAGCTCCCTTACTACGGCGTTCATCCTGCGGGGCCCCTCCCGTTTCTCCGACCCGGCCGTCCTTATGACCGGGGAGAAGTCCTTTCCGGCGACCTCGGCCGTCATCATGCGCCTGGACTCCTCGAATTCTGGCGTCCCGCGGACCGCGACGGAGAACGCCGAGGCCTCCAGGATCCCCTCGTCCGTCTTCAGGGCCTTGCCGTCGTACGCATCTTTCAGGGACCGGACCAGCGGGTTCACCGAGAACCCGTCGAATATCACGTGGCTTATGTCCGCCACCACGCCGTATCCGCCGCCGTTCCTGCATATGGTGAACCTGCTCATCGCCTCGTTGCGGATGTCCATGGGCTCCGAGGGCTCCGCTCCTTCCTCGAAGACGTCCTTCTCCGAGAATCCTATCCTCACAGGCGTCCCGAACGTCGCCCACGGAACCCCGTCGCGGACCTCGCAGCGGCATCCGAGGATCGGATGGGCCTTGACGACCGCCTCGACCGCCGCCTTCAGCCTCTCCGCGTCGGTCCAGCCGTCTGACGCGATCGCGAACGACAGGAGGAAGTCCTGCCCTTCGGTCCCGTTCAGGAAGAAGTTCAGCATCCCGTCCGGCATGGGGCATCCCGTTCCGAAATCGAATCTCCTGGGGCATTCCAGCCTGCTCCTGCATTCCGAGGCCATCCTCCTGGGCGTGCGGAGCCTCATGATGTCGGCGCTCTTCAGCAGCCTGTCCTTCGGCCATCCCGGGTCGGCGGATACGGCCACGGCCATGGCGGCGGCCTTCAGGGAGTCCCCGCCGAGGGCTATGAAGTCGTCGTCAGGTCCAGCAGGGACTCCGAGCGTCTTCGACATGCACTCGCAGATGATCCTCTCCGGGCCGTCGGAGGGCGCCGCCCCGTTTCCTTCCGGCTCCGGCACGGGGAGCGCCTTCCTGTCTATCTTCCCGGTCCTCCCTATCGGGAGCCTCTCCATATTGACCACGTACGACGGGACCATGTGCTCGGCCTTGGTCTCGCGGACTATCCTGCCGATCTCCTCCTGGCCGAACCTCCGCCTCCCGACCACATATGCGACGAGGCTGCGGGTCCCGCTTCCGATCCTGGGCGCCGTGACGCAGACGTCCACCACGTCCTCGCATCTGCGGATCGCCGCCTCCACCTCGGTCAGCTCCACGCGGAATCCCCTTATCTTGACCTGTCCGTCCTTGCGTCCCAGGACTCCCAGGGTGCCGTCCGGCAGGAACCTGGCCGTGTCCCCGACGCGGAACATCCTCTCGTATCCGGGCTCGTCGCAGAACGGGTTCCTGCGGAAGGATTCCTCGTTGTCCCTGTCGCGGAACAGGTATCCTTTGGTCAAGGCGGGCCCGGCTATGTGCAGGGTCCCGACGGCCCCGTAGGGGACCCTCCTCCCCTCGTCGTCCAGTATGTAGGCCTTGGTGTTGCATGCCACCTTCCCGACGCTGCTGGGGTTGGTCCTGTCACGTACCTTCGTGGATGCGATGCACCCGTATTCCGTGCATCCGTACCCCTCCTTCAGGTCGACGTCGACGTCGTATTCGAAGCAGCCGGTCGGCTCTCCGCCGATGGAAAGCGTCTTGAGGGGACTCTTCTCGACATTGGACACGTACAGCTTGGCCAGCGGCGTTATCAGAAACGCCGTGTCGATCCCGTTCTCCGAGTAGAACCTGTTCAGGGACGCGATGTCGTAGCGCAGGTCGTCCGGCACGATCACCACGGTCTTTCCATAGTAGACGCAGCTCCAGAACTCGACGTGGAACGCGAGGAAGCTCGGGGTGGAGGCTATCGCGAAGCATCCTCCATGGGGGGTATCGAACCTGAGGTCGTCGTTCGTCATGGGGTTGATCACGCCGGCGTGGCGAACCACGGCGCCTTTGGGGACGCCCGTGGTCCCCGAGGTGTACTGTATGTACGCGATCGATTCCAGGCCGGCGTCCATGGGGAGGTCGTGCGAAACGCCTTTCTTCCCGAAATCGGCTACGTCGATCATTCTGCACCCGAAGAGGCCGGCGATCTTCGTCATGCGCTCTTTCGTCTGGGAATCTACCAGCACGATCCCGGCCCGCGTCTCCTTGATGATCATCGCGGCCATCTCGTCGGGCATGCGATGGTCGATGGATGCGTAGCAGGCGCCCGAGCGCACGATGGCCACGGGGGCCAGTAGATACCATTTCGATTTCGAGATGGCTATGACGACGCACTCCTCTCTTTTCACTCCCGCGTCCAGGAGCTCCGACGCGCATGCGCGGGTGACCTCCTCGGCCTCGGCGTAGGTCATGGACCTGTCCAGATACTTGCAGAATGTCCTGTCCGGGCATTCGGAGACGGTCTTCTCGAACATCTCCGGCAGGTTGTGGAAGCTCAGGTCCGCGGCGTTGTCGTTGAGGGAGTCCATGAGCTCCAGGTCGCTGCCGCTCAGATAGCCGATGGAAGACAGCTCATTTTCCTCAAGCAGCCCTTCCGCGATCCTTCCGCAGACGTCCAGGAAGCGTTCGGCGGTCCTCTCGGAAACGTGCGAGGAGCGGTACAGGCTCATGGCGTCGCCGTCGTTGCGGAACGCCAGGTTGGTCCTCTCGTCCTTCCTTATCTCGCCGAAGACCACGTCCTGTCCGATGTCGTAGCGCTCGAAATCCTCCTGGGCGAAGGATGCCCCGGTCGCCGAGGCCTTCCTGAGCGCGTCGCTCGCGGACGATACGAATTCCTTGGAATCCTTGTCGCCGCAATCCATGCGTATCGGGAACGACCGCCCCTTCTCCTCGACCGTGAAGACTACGTCCCTGCTTCCTATGAAACGCGATAGCGCGTAGGCGAATACCGCTGCGGCCGCCTCGGATACGGTGCACGAGAACCTTTCGGCGACGTCGGAGATCCTCGCGGAGCCCTGCGTGATTCCCGGGGCATAGATGTCCGAGTCCAGCGGGAAAGGGCTTCTGTCTACGTAGTCTGAAAGAACGTCGTCGAAATAGCGGTCGTCGGTCACGGCACGCCATGTTTTGGTTGATTAATAATGTAACCGCAGGGATGGTCGACTGGTCCGAAGGGTTCTTCAGGGTCGTATCGCAGGTTTTCAAAGCAACGATTGCAACAGTCTTTCGTTTCCTCTTGTTCGTCACAGGCCGTCTTGCTGGCATTCAACTATAAATCACGGCAGAGGATTACCATGGCCGCATGTCAAGAGGAGCGGCGTTCATCGTTCTCATAGTCGCGATCGCGGCGATAGCGGGCGCAGTCGTTCTTTTCGCCCCGGCGGAAGAGAACAGCGACAACGGGGGCGATGTGAGCCCCGGCGGAGTCGAATACGGCATAACGTACGTGCTGAACGGAGGCGTCCTCGATGACGGGGCCCCTTCCAAATACACCTCGGGGAAGTACACGGACCTTCCCGTTCCCGAGAACGGAGACAGGTTCTTCGAGGGATGGTACACGGACGAGGCGTGCACGGTGCCCATAGGGGCGATACTCGCGTCCGTCACCGGGGACCAGGTCCTCTATGCCTCCTGGACGGACAACCTCGTGGGCACAGGGTTCGTGATGGACATCGACGGGTATGCGGACTCGTTCCTCTTCAAGAAGAAGTACTCCGGCACGATGTCCTGGCAATATGCGGCGTACAACGACGGCGCATACTACGTCCAGCGCGACACGAACCTGAGGATCGGCGGACTGGGGCCGTTCGGAGGCGATCGCATCGACACGACCGATTACTACTGGACAGACGAGGTCTCCGACGACGACCTCGATTACGTCTACAAGGGGAACGAGACGATAGCCGGCGACTTCTTCGGGGAGAAGGGGTCGTACCTGTGCGAGGTTTGGGAATCCGAGGAGGACGTCCAGTACGTCTACCGTAGCTACTACGCCCTCAGGATGGAGTCCTCCATCAACGGGGTCAACCTTACATACACCTTCAGCAGGGCGCTCACCTTCGACCCGGTCACCGAGTTCGAGCCCCGGGTCTACGCATACAGGGGGATCCATGTCGCCGATCCCGGGACGGCGAGGATCGGAGAGACGTTCACCTTGACCGCCTCCGGCTACGACTTCGGCGGATGGTACGTGGACGGGAGGCTCTTCACCGAGTCCCGCACGCTGGTTGACAGCCGTCCCACCCCCGATAAGGTGTACGAGGCCCGTTCCACGCAGGAATACATAACCTACGAGGAGAGCGAGCTGTACTTCGAGGACTACGGGCTGAAGAGCCCGGTGACCGTCATGCTGGACGACGGGACCGCCAGGGAGTTCGAGAACGGGGTCAGATTCGGTTCCAGCCTCAACGGAATCGTCACGCTCGTCGACAGCAGTGAGCCGGTGCACTGCATCATGAAGCTGTACATCGAGAAGTCCGTCAAATTCTCGGTCACCTGGGAGTACGGAACCTCGTTCTGGTACCCGTACGGAAAGAAGTACACGATCTCGTTCGACGTCAAGTACAGCGACGTGTACGAGTACACCAGCAACGGGAAGGCCAGGGACGCGTTCCAGTCATACTCCGACGTGTCCCCCTATTTCACGGTGGACGACAAGTACGTGCGGCTGATGTGCGCCGAGCTCCTGAAGTACAGGCAGCAGGAGTCCATGACCGACCGCGAGTTCGCCGAGTTCGTCATGATATGCGTGCAGACCATTCCGTACCAGTACGACGAGGTGTCCCGTCATGCGGAGGAGTATTGGAAGTACCCCGCCGAGACGTTCTGGGACGGCGGAGGGGACTGCGAGGACTCGTCCATCTTGTATTGTACGCTGATGAAGGCGATGGGCTACGATACGGCGCTGATCGTTTTCTACGACCATGCGATGGCGTCCATACACTTCCCCAACGACAAGGACAACTACGGGGACGAGGTCGTCACGATAAGCGGCAAGAAGTACGTCCTCTGCGAGACCACCGGCACCGGATACGATCTGGGGGAGGTCTTCAGCTACAACTACTCCGTGAACAAGATCAGGAAGACCTTCGTGGTAGGGGCGTCGTCGTCATGGGGCTCCCTGTTCGGATGACGGCTCGAGATCAAAGGGCTGTGCGGACCCCTTGTACTACGGTGTCTGCGGAGGAGGGATGGATTCCATCGCCTCCTCCATACATCGGGATACTGAACTTTAGAGGACCTTTGGCCTATGGAAATCACTATAGGGATGGTCTTAACAGAGGGGTCTCAGAATCTTGCAGAAGAATCTGGATTCTCGTGTAATCCGTAGAAGTATAAGCACATCGTGAAGAAAGAATGGAGCCACTTGAGGAATTCGAATCCCCGACCTGCTGATTACAAGTCAGCCGCACTACCGGGCTATGCAAAAGTGGCCTTGAGCGTCGTATCCTCGTTTCCAATATAACCGTTTTCCTGCCCTATCAGGCCCGTCCGATACGTTTAAGATAGTTAACCACATCGCCAGCCCATCCGTTTCATCTTGATAAAGGTGTAATTATGGCAGACGAAGCAAAGAAGCTCATCCGTTTCAATTTCAAGGCGTACCTCGCCGACGAGGACAGGCTCTACGACACCAACATCGCCGAGGCCGCCAAAGAGGCCGGCATCTACAACGAGAAGGTCCCCTACGAGCCCGTCGCCCACATCATCGGCACCAAGAGGCTCTTCCCCGATCTCGAGGACGCCATCGCCTCCGCCGAGATCGGCAAGGAGTACGAGGTCACCATCCCTTGCGAGAAGGCCGCCGGTCCCAGGAACCCCAAGAACGTCGAGTACCGCCCCATCAAGGACTTCATCGACAGGGAGAGGAACCAGTACCCCCAGCCCGGCATGACCGTCACCGTCGGCAACAAGAGCGGAGTCATCTCCTCCGTCGGAGCCGGACGCGTCAAGGTCGACTTCAACAACCCCCTCGCCGGCCACGACCTGATGTACAAGTTCACTGTGGTCGAGGAGGTCACCGACCCCGTCGAGAAGGCCAAGGCCGTCGTCGAGGCCGATTTCTCCATGACCGAGGGCTTCGAGTTCGCCGTCTCCGATGACAAGGTCGTAGTCACCGAGCCCGACCTGTGCAAGTACGACTCCAACTGGGCCATCGCCAAGTACAAGCTCGTCGCCGACCTCAGGCAGGTCCTCGGCATCGACAGGGTCGAGTTCCTCCAGGTCTGGGACGTCCCCAAGAAAGAGTGATTCTCACCGCACGGGGTCTCCTCGGGGGCTCCGTGCATCAAACGTATTCGAACTCCACTTCTTCCACAGGGCCCATCCTGAGGCTCTCCAGGGTCTCCGATTCGAAGGACTTCCTGTCCTCCATCTCTCCCCTCATGACGATCACTATCTTCCTCAGGCGCACCTCCTCCTTGCTTCTAGGCTCGTTGCCTCCGAGCTCGGTGAACGCCTGGAGCTCGTTGCTCAGCCTCTCCGAGAGCTTGAGGACAGTAGGGCTCATGCCGTTCTTGTGGGATTCGGAACGGATCTCCAGCACGTCGGAATCCATGATTCTGTCGGAGATCTCGGGAAAGCCGTCCTTGAGGACGCATCTGCCCGGCGTCTCCGTCAGGCAGCGGACGCATCCGACGCATCTTCTGAACCTCTTCCCCGCCACCGACGCGCAGGAGTCGTCGTCCTCGACGGGCTCGTCGGTCAGCCTGAAACGCTTCTCCGGATACTCCATGGCCGGGCGATGCATCAGGTCCTTTATAATCTTCGATGCAAGGGCCACCTCGCTTGAAGAACGCGATGATGGAGTTGATCTCCTCTCCGCGCCTGTTGTCCTGCCTTCTTCCGCGTGGGTTCCTCGAATACCAGTCCTTCTCTGAGAGGTGCTGCCTGGGCAGAGGCATCAGCACCGTCTGTCTGTATTGCGCCATGTGTGTTCTCCTGCTCCTGAGAGCGGTTCTACATGGCGGATTGCGTATAATAACATTAACTTGTTATATTTGTTATACTAGTTATGAAAGTTATACGGTGTAGAACGTCTCGATGACGATCCTGCCCTGCTCGGTGAGGACGTATTTCCCGGTCATCTCGTGCTTGCGGATCCATCCGCTCTTCTGCCATTTCGACACGAAGTCCCTCTGGTAGTACACGGCCTCGGTCTGGCGCTGGGACGTCTTCATGTCCTCGCGCCCCTCGGTGTCCCTGTACCATATCCCGGCCTCCTTGAGGGCCGTAACCATGTTCGGGCTGCTTATGGACAGCTTCCTGGCGTTCCTGTCGTCCAGGATCCTGAGCCCGCGGACCAGGTGCTCCTCGGGTATGTCTATGCTGTAGCTCGGAAGGGTCTTGGGCTCCCCGGCGACCTTGGTCAGCCCGACGGGCTTCCCGTCAACGTAGTAGAGGTCCTTGATGCGGTCTCCGGCCACGGTGAACTCCCTGGTGTTGACGGAGAACGGGACGGTCCCGGGGACCATCATCGACGCTATCGTGGACGCGGCGGTGTATTCCGAGGTCCCGGCGGAGACGTTCACGTAGACCTCGCGGTCCCCGTCGTCGGATTGGAGGATCTCGAGGACGGTCCTGAGCATCACCCCGAAGTCGTAAACGACCTCGTTGTGCTCCACGATCTCTATATTCCTCGGAATGGCGAGGATCATCTCGACGACGCGGTTGTAGAACGCGTTGTAGACGTTGTCGGCGTCGTCCGGATTCTTGGAATAGTGGATCAGGTGGACCTCGTTGGCCTCGTAGAAGTCGACCGGGTCCACTATCTTGGAGGTCTCGAAGGTGACGCAGGCGACCATCACCCTCCTTCTGCGCCCTGTAGTCATGCAGATATGATAACTTGTTGCGATTAATAATGTTATGAGCGTCGATAACGGCACGGTCGCATCCCGTGGCCGAGCAAACAAGGTTAAATATGATAGGGTAATCAGAGGATTTGACGGACAGGTGGCCTAGTCTGGATATGGCGGCAGCCTCCTAAGCTGCAAGCCGGGGGTTCGAATCCCCTCCTGCCCGCCATTCTTTCATTCATGGTGCTTTCGATGGAGTCCACAAGGTGCAAGTTCCTCATCGTGGGCTCCGGTCCCGCGGGGGCGTCCGCTGCATTCTGGTTCTCCCGCCTCGGGGCGGATGACGTCGTCGTCCTCGAAAGGCTTTCCTCCAGCCAGCACCGCAGATACCATTCCGTATGCGGGGAGGCGGTCAGCGACAGGATGCTGCGTCTGGCCGGGGTCGGCACGGAGCATTCCGTCCGCGCCGTGGACAGGATAAGCATCAGCGTCAACGGCTCCTCCACGACAGAGATAGGCGTCAAGGGACAGGTCATCGACCGCAACGCCATGATAGAAGGGCTCCTGTCGTCCTCGTCGGCGCGCCGCATACATGCGAGTGCCTCATCGGTCGCGTCCCTGGAGGACGGATTCCTCGTCGAGACCACCGTCGGAGCCTTCGTCTGCGAATGCCTCATAGGGGCGGACGGAGCCCATTCCGTGGTGAGGAGGGACGTCTTCGGGACCCGCCCGGAGGTCATGGTGAAGGCCGTCAACACCCTGGTCCCGGGCGAATCGGACGACGTCCTGAGGTTCCATATCGGAGGGGCCGGGCCGGGCGCGTATTCATGGAGGTTCCCCTCGTCCGGCGGCCTGAACTCGGTCGGGTTCGTGAAGGGGCAGGGGGCCGTCCCGGAGGGGGTCCCGCACGGAGGGCGCTGCATCCCGGTCGGCCGCGTCCCGGAGGTCAGGCGCGGAAGGTGCCTTCTGACGGGAGACGCGGCGTGCCTTCCAAACCCCCTGTCCTGCGGAGGGATCGGGGCCGCGCTGGTATCCGGCAGGAAGGCCGCCGAGGCCGCCGCCTCCGGGGATTATCGCGGATATGAGCGCTGGATCGGGAAGAGCGTCATGTTCGACCGCCGCTTCATGGACGCCCATCGCGCCGTCTCCGGATGGACGGACGCCGAGGCGGAGGACGCGATGCGGCCGCTGGCCGGAAAGGCGAGCATCCCCAGGGGCGTCGCGGCCATGGTCCGCCGTCCGAGGTACGCGCGCGTGTACATGGCGTGTTGGATGGGATTCAGATACGGGTGGTGACACATTCAGCTAAGACGTTTAGTTTATGATATAAAATGGATTATATAGATAATTGGATGTTAAAACCATATCAATTTCGTCCGTGTGAATTATATTCTGAATGGACGATACTAGCGACGTGTACTGTCCGAACTGCGGAAAGGAAGTGGGCTCCGAAGATGTCTACTGCGGCAACTGCTTCGCCGCCCTGAGCGGCTATACCGGAGAGGGCAGCACGCACAAAGCCGAGAATACCTCGTCTTCCTCCTCCGGTCCAGGATGGGCAGTGATGCTGTCGGTGCTGGTGCCAGGGCTCGGAGGGCTTGTGACGGGGCATCCGATCGCGGCCGTGGCGATATTCGCATCGAGCGTCGTGGCGCTCTATGTGGCGTTGTCGTCCACGGTAATGGTGCCGCTGTGCCTGTCCGTGATGATCGTGCTATGGCTGGTAGGGATCCGGATCGTCACCAATCCGGGGGAGAGCTACCGCAGGCCGCAATCCTCTTAATTTCTCCGAAGGAGGGAGACTAATGGCCGAGCGTGAATCCGTGACACCCATGCATTGCTGCAGATGTTCGTACGACTGGTTCCCACGCGGGAGCGAGCTGCCCAAGCGCTGTCCCGAGTGCCGTTCCATCAAGTGGAACAGCCCCAATCTCCTGGCGGAATGCCTCCGCTGCGGGCACAAGTGGAACTCCCACAGGGGGAACCCCCAGCGTTGCCCCAACTGCGGGTCGAAGTGCTGGAACGTCCCTCCGAAGGAGCACGTCTGCGTCCGCTGCGGCGGGAGGTGGACGGCATCCAACGACCGCCGCCCCGGCAAGTGCCCCTACTGCGGGAGCAGGTACTGGGACAGCGAGAAGGACGAGCCGGAGAAGGGCTCCAAGAGCGCCCAGTCCAAGCTCGGCCCCGAGGCGGAGTCCCGCATCGCGGAGCTGTACGCGAAGGGGGTTCCCGTCGTCAAGATCTCCATTTCCCTCGGGATCCCGTTCAGCCTGGTCCAGGGAGTGGTCAGGAATCTGCCCGTCCCGGACGTCAGTCGGGAAGATTGTCCCTGAGGTCGCTGATCCTCTTCAGGACCTCCACGAGCTTGGCGTGTTCCGAGTCGGCGGCGGCCTTGCAGGTGAGGAACTGCTCGTGGCAGACCTGGGCCTCGTCCCTCAGCTTGGACGCCTCGTCCATGAGCTGGGACATCTTCTCGTGGTTCGCCTGGCCGTCCGCGGACATCTTCACCACGGTCGCGTGGTGCTCCTGCGCCTGGGACCTGGCCCCGTCGATGTCCCCGACGCCTCCTCTGGCGCGGATCTGGGCGGCGCGGTCGTTGCATTCCTCGCGCTTGGCCTTGGCGTCCCTCGCGGCGGCGTTGCATTCGTCCCTCTTCTTGCGGTAGACCTGGGCCTGGGACGACAGCTCCCTCGCCCTCTGCTGAAGCCTGTTGCGCTTCTCCGCCAGCACGGACGCCTGCTGGTGGTACTTGTCCCTGGCCTCGCGGTGCTTGCTGGCCTCCTTGTTGAGCTCGGCGGTCATCTCCTCGAGGCTGCGCGCATCCTCTTCGATAAGGTCTGAGATCATCGTATCGCTTCCGAATCGACGGAATGCGGCGGATGACCATAAATTGCTCGATGCGTCGCGCGGAGGAAGGCGCAACCGTTTACTACGCCGCCACCCTACGGCCGTCCATGTCGGACGAGAGCTACCGCAAGTGCAGGACGTGCAGGCTGTGCCGCCATGAGGGGGACTCGTGGAATTGCGTGCCGGAGGGCCGTCCCACCGGGCCGGACTCCACCTGCGGTAGGTACAGGCCGGGGTGCTGCGAGAACTGCTCCTTCTACGGGAACGGCGTCTGCTCCGCATCCGGACGCGAGACCTACGAGCTGGACGTCTGCGGGCTCTTCGATCCCTCAGGACCCGCGTGACATCCTGTCCTTCCTGTTGGAGAGGACGTTCTTCACGCTCGCCTTGGCGGTGGTGTCGCCGGTGAGGACCCTCTTGGCCGACTCCGGGATCCCGTAATAGACGATGTTGTCGCACAGGGAGACGTTGCCGGACATCCCCGGCCTTATCTTCGAGTAGCGGGCCTGGAGGCTTCCGACAGTGGCGTTGATCGTCTCGGACAGGGAGTAGAGGTTGGAGTTGATGAAGCTCTCCGGGTTCACGAACCCCTTTTCCGGGAGGAACGGGTTGTAGGTCCCGTCCATGAAGTCGTCGCCGAGGTCGTCGATGGCGTCCATTATGTAGACCGCGGCGGAGAGCTCCTCGAAAAGGACGTCCAGATCCTCGCAGGCATGGTCTCCGGCGAAGTCGTTCAGGGCGCCCGTGAGCCCCTTCCCGAACGTCAGGCCCATCATCCTGGCGTCCTTGCATCCGTCCAGCTCCAGCTTGCGCAGGTCCCGGAACCCCTTCCCGACCATCTCGTCGTATTCCGGATATGCCTTCACGGCCTTCTCCATGGCCTTTCCTAGCACGGAGGATATGAGCCTGGTCTTCATGGACGGCTTGTCGGTCTCGTCGTCGTAGAGCTCCCATTTGGTCAATATGATGGTATACGCGGCCATCCTCCTCATGAGGTCCGAGTCGGCCTTGGGGGAGTCCAGGACGCATATCCTCCGCCTGGTCCCGTCGAACTCCAGCGCCTCCCCGGTGACCCCCGCCAGAAGTATAGCGTTGAACGTCATGTCGAAGTTCACCGTCGCCGTCCCAGGAAGGCCGAAGCCGTCCCTGAGCTGGTGGCATCCCTCGCAGTAGTACTTCCTGTACCTCGCCAGGTCCAGGGGGGAGAGCCTCTGGTAGGAAGGGACGGTGTATCCGAACATCGGGAGGCCATCGGAGTGCCCGTTATAACCGTTGCCCATCGACGGCCTGGCCGGACGTTCTGGCGGTAGAAAACCATATTATACCTAATCCACGAAACGTTAAATATCGGTAAACAGTACAGCGCCCGTTGACCGAATGCGAAGTTCGGACAAGGTGAACCAGATGTCCTGCGATGCAGCCGCTATCGATAAACTGACCGCGCTTTACGAGAGCCAATCCCCGTCCGCCTTTACCGCGTTCGCCATGCACGGACTCCCTGAGAGCGAGCATGCCGAGCGTTACGACAAGGGCGACCACGACGGCGGAGGAAAGTGCGATTACTGCTGCTGCGACGAGAAGGGATGCTGCTCGTCCTCCGGATGGTACGCCTGCCTGGCCGGCGGAGTGATCTGCTGCTGCGCCTGCTGCTGTTACATCACGCACGGGTTCAACGGCGTCTGGACGTACTGGCCCTTCTGAACGGACCGTCCCGTCGCGCAGCATCGTACGCGGCGGGCTGGATTCCATCATGAAACAGTATCTTTCCGTCGTCGTCAAGCCTACGCTTTTCTGCGGCACGGATTGCAAGCATTGCTATCATACGCCCGATGAACGCGTTCCGGGCGAGATTTCCATGCAGACCCTGGAGAAGCTCATCAGGATGGTCTCCGAGGAGTACGAGGCCGCATGGTTCATATGGCACGGCGGAGAGCCGCTGACGCTCCCGTTATCTTTCTACAAGAAGGCCCTCGAGCTGGAGGAGAAGCACTTCGGGAAGGGCTCCTTCCGTTACGGGAACACCATCCAGACCAACGGCCTCGGCCTGAATAGGAGGCTGATGGCCTACTGCAGGCAGAAGCAGATCAACGTGGGCGTTTCTTATGAGGGTCCTTTCAACGGCGTCCTGAGGGAAGGCGACGCCTCCAAGGCGATATCCTCGCTCTCCGACAAGGACAACAAGTACTCCGTCAGCGCCACGATATGCGCGGAGACGGCGCTCCGCCAGAGGGAGATATACCGCTACTTCCGCGACAGGAGGACGGACGTTTCCCTGTCTCCCGTCATCCCCGCAGGATGCGCCAGATGCGGGGGACTCGTCCCGGACCCGGACGAGTACGTCAGGGGAAGCCTGGAGGCGTTCGACGACTGGCTGCACGATTCCGAGGCGGAGATACCTCTGATCCCGCATTACCTGTACATGCTGAACTACCTGGGGGATCCCGTCCCCTCGGACTGCGCCCACACGTCCTGCCTCACGAAATGGATCTGCGTCAATCCGGACGGCTCCGTGTACCCCTGCGCCAAGGCCTGCCCGAAGGAGTTCCTCATGGGGAACGTGAACGACGTGGGATCCATCTCCGAGCTCTTCAGGTCAGAAGGGTTCGCCAGGATCCTCGAAGGATCCGTGAAGAGGAGGGAGAAGTGCTCCTCGTGCGCCATCTACGACTATTGCGGAGGCGGATGCAGCATGGACTTCTACCACGAATGCGGCCTGGAGGACAACTCCGGGGACTCCTGCAGGATATACAAGGGCATATTCTCCCATGTGGTGGAGGAGACGCAGAGGATCCTGGACGAGAAGCCCGACATGAGCGGGTACAACCGCTTCGTCAGGGACGCGGTGGTCGGGAAGCTGGTAAACCCCAAGACCGTGATTCAATGAGCCGGCCGGGACGCGCGTATCTAGGATACGATCCGCGCAGGTATTGCGTCGGGCCCGGGGGCAGGAACGTCTAGGGGGTTCCCCGCATATCGGCCCATCAGGCGTACTACCGCTTCCTGCACGGCGCCGAGAGGGAGGATTTCGACCGGAGATACCTCGTCGGCCGATGTACGCCACGGCGTCGATCTCCACCAGGGAGCCTTTCGGGAGGTCCTGGCATCCCACGCACGACCTGGCGGGGTACGGCTTCGAGAAGAATTCCGCATAGACGGCGTTGACGTCGGCGAAGGAGCCCATGTCCTTCAGGTATACGGTGACTTTCAGGACCTTGTCCATGGACGATCCGGACGCCTCCACGACCTTCCTGAGATTCTCCAGCGCCTGCCTGGCCTGAGCCGCGGCGCCTTCCGGCATTCTCCCGGTCGAAGGGTCCACGGGTATCTGGCCCGACACGTACACGGTTCCGTTCTGGACGACGGCCTGGGAATACGGGCCCGCGGCCGGCGGCGCCTTGTCTGTTGCGACGACTCTCATGGTTATCAGTACTCTATTCCTTTCCTGGCTCCGATCCCCTTGTCGAACGGGTGCTTGACCAGCCTCATCTCCGTGACGAGGTCCGCATAGTCCACGATCTCCTTCGGGACCCCCCTTCCGCTGAGGACGACCTCCGTGTGCGGGGCGCGGCTCTCCAGCATCGCGATGACGTCGGCGGGCGTGGCCAGTCCGAACGCCATGGAGTTGTTGATCTCGTCGAGTATGACGAGGTCGTATTCGCCGGACTTCAGGGCCTCCTCGGCCTTCCTCATGCCCTCCCTGGTGAGCGCGACGTCCTCCTCACGGGTCACCTCCTTGCCGCACATGTGGTCCGCTCCCATCGGGATGATCGTCAGGTTCGGGATCAGCTCGGCGGCCAGGTGCTCGCCGTATCCCTTCGCGGGCTTCAGGAACTGCAGCATGAGGACGTTGAGCCCCCTTCCGGAGGCGCGGAACGCCAGCCCGAGGCAGGCGGTAGTCTTTCCCTTGCCGTTGCCGGTGTAGACCTGGACGAGCCCAAGCCTCCTCTTCGTCTCGGAATCCGGAGCCATGGATGCGGCATCTCCTCAAGACGACATAAACCATGCGACAGCATGCTCGGCGTCCGTCGAAAAAGAGGATATAGAGGTTAGGGATAGGACGGGCGTGGAACAGTACACCGATTCGGAGAGGAGGTCGCTGATGCTGGCATGCTGCGCGGCCGCGTTCATAACGCCCCTGTTGAGCACCATGATGAACCTGTCGCTCGACGCCCTCGGCCACGAGTTCTCGGTGGGGTCCCACTCGCTGGGGTACGTCAACACGGCGTTCCTCCTCGCATCGGTGATCTTCATGGTCCCTCTCGCCAGGATGGGGGACATAGCCGGGAAGAGGAGGCTCTTCATATCCGGGGTGGCCGTGATAGCGGCGTCCTGCATACTCGCCCCTCTGAGCAACGACTTCTGGATCATCATCCTGTTCAGGGTCCTTATCGGGATCGGGGCGGCCGCGGTGGCCTGCACCAGCGTGTCGATGATATCCGACGTCTTCGACCGCGGCCGCAGGGGCTGGGCGATAGGGATCAACACGACCTGCGTGTACATCGGCCTGGCCATGGGGCCGTTCGTGGGCGGCGTCCTGAACGACCTCCTGGGATGGCGCGCGCTCTTTCTGGTCATACTGCCCTTCGCGGCGGTGGCGGTCTTCATGATCTCCTCGTTCAAGCACGAGATAGCGCCGTGCGCAGGGGAGAGGATGAGCTGGAGCGGATGCGTCCTGTACGGCGTCTCCATCCTCCTGGCGATGGGCGGGGTCATAAACCTTCCAGCGCCGTGGGCGGCGGCGTCCCTTCTGGCCGGGCTTGCGCTTCTCGCAGTCTTCGTACGCCAGCAGTACCTGTCCGAGGACCGCATCCTGGACGTCAGGCTGTTCCGCAACAGGATGTTCTCGGGGTCCTGCGCCGCGGCGTTCTTGAACTACGCCTCATCCTACTCGATCTCGTTCTTCATGGCGCTGTACCTCCAGAGCCTTCAGGGGATGTCGGCCACCGAGGCGGGCGCCCTCATGCTGGTGCAGCCGGCGATCCAGGCCTTCCTGACCCCGTACTTCGGAAGGAGGTCCGACATAATCGAGGACAAGCGCATCCTTCCGACGACCGGCATGCTGATCATAGCCGCAGGAGTCGCTTCCATAGTGTTCTACCAGGTGGACACCCCGCTGTGGTGCGTCCTCGCGACCATGGTCACCGTGGGGCTGGGATTCTCGATGTTCTCCGCCCCGAACACGTCCATAGTCCTCTCGTCGGTGCCTCCCCAGGACACGGGCGAGGCCTCGGCGATGATCTCGGTCATGAGGCAGACCGGGATGATGGTCAGCATGGGGATAGCGATGACGTTCATCTCGGTGATAATGGGGTCCGCGGACAACATCGTCCCGGAGACCTACGGGGACTTCATGGCCGTCCTGAGGATATCCTTCGTAGTGTGCACGGGCATGTGCCTGGCGGGGGCGGCGGCGTCGATGCTGCGCGGGAAGCAGGCGTCTGAGGCCGCCTGAGCCGGTCCGAATCGTTTAGGTTTCACTAATAATATTTAAGTGCATACTATCTGAAAAAGCATTTAACACGAATTTGCATCGGGTATGCGTGACGGAAGCCTCCAAGGAGAATTTCAATTTCCAGAAGATCGTGGCCGTGGTAGGGGTCACCCTGATGGCCATGAAGTTCCTGGCCTACGGCCTCACCGGCTCCGTCTCGATCCTCACGGACGCGCTGGAGTCCATAGTGAACGTGGTCGCCGCGTTCGTCGGCCTGTACGCGCTGTACATGTCCGCCAAGCCTGCGGACAGGGACCATCCTTTCGGACACGGGAAGGTGGAGACGATCTCCGCCTCCGTGGAGGGTACGCTCATAACCATCGCGGGAGGCCTGATACTTCTGGAATCGGTGGACAGGCTGATCAATCCGAGCGAGATACGCGACCTGGACGTGGGGCTGATTCTCATCGCGGTGACGGCCGTCGTCAACCTGGCGGTCGGCAGGGCGGCCATATCGCGCGGGAGGAGGAACCGCTCCGCGGCGCTGGAGGCCAGCGGGAAGCACCTGTGCTCCGACACCCTCTCGTCCATCGGCATAATAGCCGGGCTGGCCGTCATGTACGCCGTGCAGGCGCTGGGGTACGAGGCGCTTTGGCTGGATCCGGTCATAGCCATGTTCTTCGGGTTCGTCATCATCCGCACCGGGGTCAAGGTCATACGGGAATGCCTTCACGACGTCGTGGACGGCTCCGACGAGAAGCTAATATCCGACGTGGCCGACTGCCTGAACGACCACCGCCACTACCATTGGATAGACGTCTACGGGCTCAGGATAATCAAGTACGGCCCGAGGCTGTACGTCGACATGCGCGCGGTCCTTCCCCGCGACATGACCGTGGAGGCGGCGTCCGTGGAGACGTCGGAGGTGGAGGAGGCCCTGTGTTCCAGGTTCGGGGAGTCCACCGACGTCTCGATAACCACCGTCCCTTGCCCGGACTTCATCTGCCGCTATTGCGAGTACGCGTGCGCGCACAGGGCGGCGCAGTTCGAGAGGAGCCTGGAATGGACCTCCCGCACCCTCTGTTGCACCAACCCCCACGGCCCCGACGGGATGGTCGTCTTCAATCTGGATGAAACGGATAAAAGCGAGATGCGGGATACACGTCCATGAACCAGAACCCCGTCCCCCCGGAGATATCCGCAGCCGGCGTCGCCGAATGGTACGAGGGCCTCAACGACCCCTTCAAGGTGAAGGTGAGGAGGTACCTCCCCGGAATCGACGTCTCGTCCCCCCAGGCGTTCTTCATCGACCTCATGCTCCGCTCGGAGGAGGACCACAACTACGGCCTTTCGGCCTCCGCGGGCTCCTACGCCCTATCACTGGACATGGACGAGTACGATCGCTTCAAGGTCACCGAGGCGTACATAGACGGGCTGTACGGGTCCGAGAGGTACGACGAGGCCAAGGAGCAGTGCTGCATCAACCTGGACAGGTTCCCGGAGATCTAGGAGAGGTTCCTCCAGGACAACGGCGACGAGCTCCCCAAGAACATAAGGTGCCGCAACAGGCTGATAGACATCATGGTCGGCGTCGAGTGCGACTATGACGAGGCCTTCGACGTCCTGGCCGATTACGTCAGGATAGGCATCATGGACCCGGAGGAGCTCTCGTACAGGAGGCAGAGCCTTCAGATTCACAGGATGCAGAAGACCTTCGACAACATCTACTCCTATCGTCCGAAGCAGCGACGTCCTTCCACGGAATCATCGGGATGATGTCTATCGCCGGCTCTTCGTAAGGATGGATCCTGCGGATCGCTGCCACCGCGGCGCCCAGGTCCTCCTCGCGCACGGCGAACTCGACCCTGTACTCTTCCGCGGCCTCGATCTCCCCTATCCTTCCCAGAAACGGGCGGGAGCCTTCCAGCGGCCTCCATGTGCCGGTGACGGGCCAGTACGAGAAGCATCTGTCATAGCCGCCGTATAGGGGGCTGACCGATGCCGTCACTTCGTCCATCAACGGGTCTAGGAACCTTCTCGGAATGCAGGTCGCCACCTTGTAGCACGGCATTCTTGACCTCCCCGCCGTCCCTCTTGCGAAGGATCTTGTCGATTCCGGCGAGCCTGTCGCCCATCTTCGAGATCATCTTCCTGGACCCGATGCCCAGGTAGATGAGGCTCAGGGTGCTGGCCAGACAGGTTATCGGGGGGAACAGGTACATGCTTCCGGCGATGAGCCCGGACGCGGCCTTGAGGCTGTTGATGCTGAGGATCTTCTCGGCGAGCTGGTCGCCCTCTTCCTGGTCCAGGTCGCCTTTGAGCTTCTTGAAGAGGAGCTTCTGCCCTCCCATGACGACCTCCGCGCTCCATTGGACCTGTCCGAACGGAGGAGCGGCCTTCCCTACGGCGCGGGTGGTCCTCTTCTCGATGGACTTGCGGAAATCCTCGGCAGTGACGCCCTCGAACTCCGTCCAGCAGGTGCCGGACGTGTATACTGAATGCGCGTCGCTGCCTGCCAGGTCGGCCCATCTCCCGGGATAGGCGTCCATGACCTTCTTGGCGAACATGTTGGAGTACTTGTCCGGATGGCCTCCGTTGATGGTCTCGAAGCCGTCTATGTCTATCTCGAGGATCTTCTCCTGAAGGCCGGGGACGTGGAAGCTGAAGGGGTGAGGGGCGATGACCATCCCGTCCTGGGACCTGATGATGTCGACGGTCTCCTCGACGGAGAGGCCCTTGGGGACCCTTTCGTTGAGGAAAAGCCCTATGATTTCGCCGTCCGCGGTGCTGACCTCCTCGCCTACGATGAGCTCGATGTCGTCGAACTTCTTGGCGTACTTCGCTCCCCTGAACGCCCCGGCGGTCTCGTCGTGGTCGGTTATGGCCATGACGTCGTAGCCGAGAGACCTCATCTTGTCGACCTGGGTCTCGGGGGATATGACGGACTCGGGGAACTTCATGCTCTTGCCGAGCTGCGAGTATCCCGAGTAATGCGTATGGAGGTGCGTGTCAGCCCTGCCCATGACGTTTAGGATTTCCTAATGCTATATATTGATTCGTATCGGGATCCGTTTATGGAGATCAGGAGTAGTAGTACTCGCCCGACGACTTCTGCTCCCTGTCCAGCCTCGACTCGGGTTTGTTTATCCTCGGACGGTGAGTGTCCGCGTCGCGTCTGAACGTGATGTCCACGGCCGAGAGGAAGCGGTTCATGCCCTCCCTCATGTCGAACGGCCCGTCGCCTATGCCGTGGTGGCCGGGCTCGCCTCCGAACACCATGAGGGAGTCGGAGACCATGTCCAGGAAGTAGACGTCGTGGTCCACTATCATGGCGCTGCGTCCGGTCTTCTCCATCATCCTCCTGATGGTCTTGGCGGCTATCATCCTCTGGTTGGAGTCCAGGTAGGCGGAGGGCTCGTCGAAGAGGTACATGTCGGCCTCCTTGGACAGGCAGATGGTGATGGCCACCCTCTGGAGCTCTCCCCCGGACAGCCTGGACACCTTCTTGTCCATGAGGTACTTGATCCCCAGGGGCTCGATGACCTCCCCGGTGAAGAAACCGGAGCTGATCGTGTCGTAGTCGCAGGTGAGCAGGAGGTCCTGGACGGTGCCTTCGAAGTCCGCGGATATGTACTGCGGCTTGTACGACACCTTCACCTTGCCCTCCATGGTCCCAGAGTCGGCCTCGATGACCCCGGCCAGGATCTTCACGAAGGTGGTCTTCCCGGTGGCGTTCGGCCCCACGACCCCCACGGACTCCCCTATCTTCACCGATCCTCCGGTGATGTCCATCTTGAACTCCCCGAAGTCCTTCTCCAGGCTGTCGAAGGAGATGACGTCGGGGGTCTGCCAGTCGCTCCTGGGCGGGGACGCCTCGAACTCTATCGGGCGCTCCCTGAACCTTATGTTCTCCTCCGGGAGGTATCCGTCCAGATAGGCGTTGATGGCGGTCCTGACCTGTCTGGCCAATGTGAACACGCCGTACGCCCCCTCGGAGCCGTAGACGAGGTGGACGTTGTCCGCCAGGAAGTCCAGGATGGCGAGGTCGTGCTCGATGACGACCACCTGCTTGTCCGCGCTCAGGTCCTTGATGATCCTTGCCATCTTCACCCTCTGGTAGATGTCCAGGTAGGAAGTGGGCTCGTCGAAGTAGTAGACGTCGGCGTCCTTCATCACGGTGGCGGCCATGGCGAGCCTCTGCAGCTCCCCTCCTGAGAGCTTGTCCAGTTCCCTGTCCAGGACCTCGGTGAGGTCGAACATCTCGGCGGCCTCCTGGATGGTCATGCGCTCCTCGACCTTCGACAGCAGGTCCCTGACCACGCCCTTCACGGACTGGGGGAGCTTGTCCACGTACTGTGGCTTGATGGCCGTCTTTATCTTCCCGTCGTAGACGTTCTGGAGGTAGTCGTGGATCTCGGTTCCGGCGAAATGCTTCAGGACCTCCTCCTTCGTCGGGGGGTTCTCGTAGTTCCCGAGGTTGGGTATCTCGGCTCCGGACAGCATCCTGATAGCGGTGGACTTCCCGATTCCGTTGGGGCCGAGGATTCCAGTCACCAGGCCCTTCTTCGGGACGGGAAGGCGGTACAGACGGAAGGCGTTCTCCCCGTAGCGGTGGATGATGTCCTCCTTGAGCTCGTCGGCGAGGCCGATGATCTTGACGGCCTTGAACTGGCACTTGTTGGTGCATATCCCGCATCCCTGGCAGAGGGTCTCGGAGATGATGGGCTTTCCCTTCTCGCCGAAGACGACGCACTGGGCCCCCGTGCGGTTCAAGGGGCAGAAGCGCTCGCACTCCTTGTTGCACTTCTTGGGCTGACACCTGTCGGCCAGGACCGCGGCTATTCTCATGCGCCTTTGATTTGCTCATCCGATAAAAGGGTTTAGCATATCGGATCTGAATCGAGGCGTATTCCTCTTCCTAGCGTCTCTTCCGTATATGAAAGATATAAGACGGTCCAACGTACTGGGGTCGCCAGGTTAAAATGTCGAAGATCTGCATAAACATCGCCTGGCCGTACGCCAACGGGCCGATCCACCTGGGCCATCTGGCCGGCTCCCTCCTGCCCCCGGACATTTTCAGCAGGTACCACCGCCTGCTGGGGGACGAGGTCCTGATGGTGGGCGGGTCCGACCAGCACGGGACCCCCATCACCGTATCCGCGGAGAAGAACGGGATGACCCCGGAGCAGTACGCGGACAAGTATCACGAGATCAACAAGAAGGCGATCGAGGACATGGGCATAGAGTACACCCTCTACAACAAGACCCATTGCCCCACCCATTTCGAGGTCGTGCAGAAGATATTCGAGGAGCTGAAGTCCAAGGGCTACATCTACGTCAAGGAGACGGAGCAGTACTACTGCCCCAAATGCGCCCGCTTCCTCCCGGACCGCTACGTGGAGGGCGTGTGCCCCGTGTGCAAGGCCGAGAAGACCCGCAGCGACCAGTGCGACAGCTGCGGCACGACGTTCGAGGCGGGAATGCTCATAGACCCCTACTGCACCTTGTGCGGCTCGAGGCCCGAGGTCAGGCCGACCAGCCACTTCTTCCTCAAGCTGAGCGCGTTCACCGACGACCTGATAAGGTTCATCGAGTCCAAGGAGGACTGGAGGTCCAACGTCAAGGCGTTCACCCAGAACTGGCTGGAGGGCGGCCTCCAGGACAGGGCGATAACCAGGGACATGTCCTGGGGGGTGCCGATCCCGGAGGAGGGATGGGACGACAAGGTTATCTACGTCTGGTTCGACGCCGTCATAGGATACCTGAGCGCGTCCGTCGAGTACTCCAGGATGATCGGGAAGCCCGACTACTGGAAGGAGTTCTGGAAGGACCCCGAGTGCAGGCATTACTACTTCATAGGGAAGGACAACATCCCCTTCCATTCGATAATCTGGCCCGCCATACTGATGGGCGTGGGCGGAATGGACCTGCCCTACGACATCCCTGCCAACGAGTACCTGATGATCGGCGGCGGGAAGTTCTCCAAGAGCCGCGGAGGGGCGATAGACATCCCTTCGGTGCTGAAGGAGTACGACGCGGACCTGATAAGGTACTACCTGTCGGCGATAATGCCGGACACACACGACTCCGAATTCTCCTGGGACGACTTCATCACGAAGATCAACAACGAGCTGGTCGCGGACCTCGGGAACTACTACCACAGGTGCCTCAGCTTCACCAAGAAGAACTTCGGGACCGTCCCGGAGGCCGGAGGCGACCCCGAGGCCGGGAAGGCCATCGAGGACGCCTTCAAGGAGTACTCCGAATGCGTCGGCAGGTGCGACTTCAAGAAGGGCCTGAAGGTCATGATGGACCTGGCCCACTTCGGGAACAGGTACTTCGACTCCAAGAAGCCCTGGGCCCTCGTCAAGGACGATAAAGAAGCCTGCGGGAGGGTCATGGGCGACAACCTGCGCATCGTGAAGGCCCTCTGCATGATGGCCTGGCCCTACATGCCCAGGTCGTCCGAGAAGGTCTGGAGCTACCTGGGGTACTGCGGCACCCCGGAGGACATGGGATTCGACAAGATCATGGAGCCCGTCCCCGCCGGACAGGCTCTTCAGGAGCCCATACCCGTGTACAGGAAGATCGAGGTCAAGAAGGAGGAGAAGCCGAAGGAGCAGAAGAAGGAGGCTCCCGCGGCGGTCCTGGACGGGCCGTTCGCCGACTTCCGCAGGATGGACATCCGCGTGGGCGAGGTGATCTCGGTGGACGACCATCCCGAGGCGGAGAAACTCTACGTCCTGAAGATCGATCTGGGGGAGGAGGAGCCAAGGCAGATAGTCACCAATCTGAAGAGCGTGTATTCCAGGGAGCAGATGCTTGAAAGGAAGCTCCTGGTCATATCCAACCTCAAGCCGGCCAAGTTCCGCGGGGTCCAGTCCTCCGGGATGCTCATGGCGGCGGACGACGAGCCCCTGGGCGGATCCGCGATCCTCCTGCTGAAGCCGTCGAAGGACGTTCCCAACGGAACTGCGGTGAACTGCGGCATGCAGTGCTCCTCGTCTCGCATAGAGGTGAAGCACTGCGAGAAGGCGACGATAAAGGTCGCCCGCGTGAAGGACGGGAAGTTCCTCGGCAAGGACATAGAGCTTCCTGAGGGCTCCCCCGAGGTCGTGGCGGCCGTCATCGACGGCGACAAGGCCGTCCCCCTGGGAGACGGCAAGGGATGCGTCATGACCGTGGAATCCGAGGTCATGGACGGTGCGGACGTAGTATGAAGGCCGATCTGCACGTCCACACGCTCTTTTCGAAAGACGGCAGGACCACGCTCGAGGAGCTGGTCGAATACGCCGTCATGAACGGGATAGGGTGCGTGGCCGTCACCGACCACAACAGCTTCGACGCCTACGAGCAGGTGAAGGACAACGGCAGGGTGATAATCATCCCTGCCGAGGAGGTCTCCTCCAAGGAGGGGCACATAGTCGCCCTGGGGATAGACAGGCTCATCCCCAGGGGGCTCCCCATCCAGGAGACCATCGACCTGATCCACGAGGCGGGAGGGTACGCCTTCGCGGCCCACCCGTACAGGTGGTGGTCCGGCCTGGGCGAGAAGAACACCTTGGCCTATCCGTTCGACGGCATCGAGGCGAGGAACGGCAGGTCCGTGCCGTCGGCCAACAGGAAGTCGGAGGCCCTGGCCAGGAAGGTCGGGAAGCCGATAACCGCAGGGAGCGACGCCCACACCCCGACGCACATAGGCGAGGGCTACATGGAGATTCCGGACGGCCTGGAGACGTGGCAGGAGGTCGTCGAGGCGGTCATGGCGGGAAAGGCGACGGCGCACAGCCAGAGCCGCCACATGAAGGGGACCCTGAAGTACGGGTTCAAGTCCATCGGGGAATGGATGCTCAGAGGATTCAAGAAGATGCGAGGGCGGAATCGGCGCATCCACATTTTAGCAATTTTTCGGATTCGAAACGTCTTCAACTGGAAGTTCGGGAGTCATAATCCCTTTTTTTGATTCCATTCGGTAAAACAGAGTATCGTAATGCTTGTTTTTACAAGGCGTCGGGACGAGGCATTTTCTTACCTGGTTGTGACGTTTACCCTGTTTAAAGCAATAATGGCGCGGGAAGTACGTCTACCTGTTCGTCAAGAGGACGTACACGGCCGTCTAGCCGGACAAGATCGAGAGGGAGCGCAAGGTCTACAAGTTCGACCTCGTGCAGATCCGACGTTTTCATCTCATTTATCATCAAGGTCAGACTGAAATAAAGCCACGGTTATGCGTGGAGCGTGAAGGTGAATAAGGAGACCATCGGGAACGGAGAGTTCTACGGCCGTAAAATCAGGGTGTTGGAGCTGGGCGGGAAGGTGAGGCGCATCGAGGACGGCGCCTTTTACAACTGCTCCAGGCTGAAGGAGGTGACGATCCCCGAGGGCGTGGAGTCGGTGGGCCGTTTCGTCTTCCAGGATTGCCTCTCGATAAGACGCTTCCGGATTCCTTCGACCCTGACCGATATGGCAGAGGATTCCTTCTTCATCGGCAGCGACGGGAAGCTGGAGGAGTTCGTCGTAGATCCCGGCAATTCTTCCTTATGTGCGGTGGACGGGGTGCTGTTCTCCAAGGACATGAGGACCCTGATCCAATATCCTCAGTGCAAGTCGGGGGACTCGTACGTGGTGCCGGACACGGTGGAGGACATCGCTCCTGACGCCTTCGCCTATTGCACCGGCCTCAAGAGCATCGTCCTGCCGGAAGGCCTCAGGACCATCGGCAGCGGGGCCTTCGAATGGTGCGAGGCCCTCATGTCTATCAGGGTCCCCCAGACGGTGGACGGCATCCCGATGTACGCGTTCTTCTGCTGCTACTCCTTGGAAGACGTCGTCCTTCCTGACAGGCTCGACTACCTCGGTGCGGAATCCTTCGCCAATTGCGTCAAGCTGAAGGAGTTCGTCTTTCCTCCCGGGTTCGACCAGCTGGACTACGCGGTCGTCGGAGGATGCGAATCCCTCGTCAGCGTCTCCATATCGGAGGGGATCCGCGACGTCAACAACTCCGCTTTCCTCGATTGTCCGAACATCAGGACGATAAGGCTTCCCAGCACTGTCGTGGCGATATGGGAGAAGGCCTTCCAGCGTTGCAGCAGCCTGGAAAGCATCAACATTCCGCCCGAGGTCTATCACGTGTCCGATGATGCGTTCGTCGGCTGCGAAAGCCTCAGGACGGTATACGTCGAAGGGGACAAGATCGAATGGATGGGTTGGGTTCCGGAAGGGGTAGCGGTCGTCGTGGGACGTCCGTCAGACAGTTGAAGCGGATGCGGGTTGCAGGGCTCCGTCCCGGCATGGCATACGTTTTTCATTCTCTTTGACGATAACGGCATTATGAACGGGAAGAATTTATCGATAATCGCCGTAGTCGCGGCCGTTATCGTCGTGATACTCGCCCTCACGTTCGTCTATGGTGGCGACGATCACCGCGACGGCCAGACCAACGGGCACTCTCCGATAGAGCTGACCTTCACCATCGACGAGACGAAGCTGAAAGTCGTCTGGGGAGACAAGGAGATCAAGGACAAGGACGTCGTCACGTTTACGGGCGACGCGACTCTGACCGCGACCACGCTCGACGGACAGAGGCACACCATCGCCTATGGCGGCAGCTGGGAGAACGACGCCGGCGAGAAGGGCAGCGGAAGCGGCAGCGAGCTGACCAGCAGCGCTTCGATTTATATTTCCAACAACATCTTCTTCGGCAAGGCCACCGGGACGATGAGCATCTCCTGCCTCGGAGGGGAGTGAGTCCCGGGACCCCCGTCCTGTGGAGGGCGGGGCGTCCTTTCTTATCGGCCTCTCTCGGTCGTCCCGTGCTTCACGACAGGTGGAAGTACGCATCGCACGAGGATGCCGAGCGCACATGTCCATCGTCCCCGTCGTAGTCCTTGAAGACGATTCCAGACCCAGTCAGGGACGGATACAGGAACCCGATCGCCTTGAGGATCCTCTCGTCGACTCCGATCTTCTTGAATTCCTCAACGATCCCGGGGTTCGCTCCGACGTCGCATAGCTCCTTGCGATTCTTGAGGATCCAATCGTACACGGCAGGGAATTCCAGATCCAGATAGGTGAGCGCGAGGAGGTCTCCGCAGCACAGTCCGGGATGAACGGAAAGCTTGAACGCCAAACCGTTGAGGATCCGGTATACGTCCCTGAGATTCCCGGGGCTTATCGAATCGCACGCCTGGTCCGTGTATCCGTCAGGCTTCTGATCGAACCTTTCCATGACCCTTGGAAGCTCGTTGCGGAGCGCCTTCTTCACCATGCGTCCGTCGGGCTCCGGGAGACGGACCTCCAGCTGGACGGCCTTCTTAAGGTTCAACGAGACGACGTCGTGCGTGCTTATCTTGAGGAACGACCTCTCGTCGTATCCGAGGATGTAGAACGTGTTGTCGAACCCGGCGGTGGCGTCGATTAGACGGAAGAACTGGGTGAGCTCCTTGGGAGTGAGCAGGTCCAGGCTGTCGACCACTATGACGAGCTTGTATCCGGTTTTTCTAAGCTGCTCCGAGATCTTCTCCCTCACCGTCATGATCGGCTCGTCGCTCGTGGCCACGATGGACCCGGACAGGGCCGAGAGCTCGCCCACTACCCTCATCTTGACCGTCCTGTCGACGACCTTGAGGGTGTCTCCGGCTATCCTGCCGTATTTCGGCTTCCGGTCCTTCAGGTCCGGGGACTCCTTGCTCATGGATCTGAGGTCCGCGGTTATAGACCTGAAGAACGATAGCGCCATGGCGTCGGAGCCGGACCTGTACAACAACGGGTCGAACTCCAGGACGAACACGTTCTCGGCCTCCCGGAGCCTCTCGCGGACCATGTTGATGACGGACGTCTTCCCGCTTCCCCTCGGTCCGACGATCCCTATGGAGCAGCGGCCGCTTCCCGGGTCCTCCGCGATCAGGGAGGCCAGGCGGTCTGCCATGGGGGCGCGCCCGAGCAGGTCGTCCTCGCGGCTCCCTATGGGCGCGTCACGATAAAGGCAGCTTTCGAGCATGCCGGAATCGAGATCGGACCTTTATTAATCCTGTTCGTCCGGATGTTTCGAAAGGTCCGAAGCATCTCGGCGCCGGTCACTCGATTTTAAGCAGGCCGGAGAAGTTGGTCATGTCCAGGACGGCCTTGACCTCCTTGTTGACGTTCACCAGCTTGATCCCGTTCTTGTCCTCCATGATCTCGTCCGCGTTCAGCAGGGACCTGAGCCCGGCCGACGATATGTACGAGACCTCGGACATGTCGAACACCAGCGAGGCCGCCGTGGCCGACTCCCTTTCGACGGCCTCGTCCAGCTCCGGAGCCGTGACGTAGTCGATGTTCCCTTTGGGCGATATCGTCGTCACCCCGTCCTTCCTCTCTATTCCGATCTCCATGCTCTTCACATCTCCTTTTCCAACTTCAATATGTTGCAGTCACCTTCCCGCGAATACGTCACCTCGTCGCATATCTTCTTTACGAGCATGATGCCCAGGCCCCCGCGCCTGCGCTCCTTGAAGCTGGCGATCGGGTCGGGGTCCTCGCGGTCAAGCGGGTTGAACGGGACCCCCCAGTCCATGAACGTGACGCGGACCGCCCCGTTGACAATGTCCGTGGTCACGAGGACTTCCCCCTTCTCCTCCCTGTCGGAATAGGCGTATGAGTCGATGTTCGCGTATATCTCGGAGCAGGCGGTCTCCATCTCGGTTATCGTCCTGGACGGACATCCCGCTTCGATCATCCTCTGCCTGATACGTCCCATGACCTGGGTGTATCCCTGGTGGTCGGCGCGGACCCTGATCCCCTCGTCCGGCCGGATGTCGTACGCGTGGATGTAATCCACCTTCATCATGGTCATGTCGTCGTACTGGTCGGCTTCTCCGACGAAGGCGGACACGTCGGATCCCACCTTGGCAAGGACTTCGCCGGGGGGGCTCCTCCCCGTGGAGGACAGGGATTCCAAGAGGCGCTCTTCGCCGAACATGGTCCCGTCCGACCTGGTCGCCTCGGTTATGCCGTCGGTATACAGGAAAAGGCCGTCGCCCACGTCCAGCCTCATCTGGTGCCTGTTGTAGGTGGTCCTCTTCTTCCTTCCGAACACGAAGTCCGGCTGGGACTTGAGCATCTCGTATCTTCCATCGCGGCTCACGAACGGGGGGTTGTGTCCCGCGTTTACATAGGAGACCTGTCCCGTCCTGAGGTTTATCACCCCTATCCAGACCGTGACGAAGTACTTCATCGAGTTGGTGGCGAACAGCTCCCTGTTTGCCTTCTCCATGGCCTTGTCGAGGTCCCCTCCGGCCTGGACGTTGGACCTTATCAGCGTCATGGAGGCGGCCATGAACAGAGACGCGGGAAGCCCTTTGCCTGAGACGTCCGCGATCACAACGGCCAAGCGGTCGTCGCCCACGCTGAAGCAGTCGTAGAAGTCCCCTCCGACCTCCTTCGCGGCGGACATGGACGAGGATATCCTGCAGTACGGCTTGCACGGGAAGTCCGTCATCAGCAGGCCCTGCTGTATCCTCCTGGCGTTGGACATCTCCTTCTCCACGCCTATCTGGTCCTTCCTGAGGTCGGATTGCCTTCTGACGTCGTCTATGCCGTTCTTCGTGGCGTAGTAGCAGGGCACGCATATCAGCAGATAGACGAGCAGGTTGACGACGTAGTACGACTTCAAGACGGCCAGGGCCCTATCTACCATCGTCATCCCGTAGTAGAATCCGAAGAAGATCGGCGAGATGTAGTCGTTTATGATCAGTGCTATCGGCATCAGGAGCGCTCCGAGGATTATCGCCGCCTTGGTCAATCCGCTGCGGTAGTAGATGCTGCAGGATACCACCGGCAGGACGAGCAGCAGCATCATGGTGTAGTCAACGCCGGCCACTATCGCGAACGAATTGAAGAACAGGGATCCGATCAGCGCGTATTTCGTCCACCAGCGGCTTCCTATCGCGAAGCACGTCCCGGCGCAGACGGCCATCAGCGCCATCGACATATACACGTACTCAACGTAATTCGGTCTCCCGTTCGTGCCGATCTCGCCTATGTAGATCCACACGAAATTCATGACGAGGACCGCCACTATTATGATCCCGACCGTTCTGTCCGCGCGGCTGTCCCTGTAGGCCACTATCTCGTCCAGTATGTCGTCGGAGGGATCGTCCTTGGACATCTTCCTCTTAATACGCGATACGATGGTACGGCCCGTCGATGCGTTCATCGCTCATCCTCCAGAAGCGGCCTCGCCTGAAGAACCTCAGGGACTTCAGCGTCTTGAACGCCTTGTCCATGTATCCGTCGGAGATTATGGGCCATGAGAATCCCAGCCTGTACAGCGCCTTCACCGTGTAGGAGTCGTCGGCCGCGATGAACCTGCGGGTCTCCCCGGCGTTCCCGAGGTAGCTTATCAGCCCGGACACGTACTCCTCGTTGGCCTCGTCCTTCATGGCCTCGAAGAACCTTCTGTCGAACTCCTTCTTGGAGACGACCTCCACGGGCATGCCGTTGTCCCTCATGACCTTCAGGACGTTCGCCATGTGGACCTTGTGGCAGTTGTTCACGTGGAACACGGTGAACCGGTCGGGGGTGCCGGCGAGGATCACGACGGCCTTGGCGACCATGTCTATCGGCGAGAACTCCACCTCCGCGTCCATGTCGGTGACGGGGAAGAATCCCAGCTTCACGTAGGACCTCATCTGCTTCATGAACGCGTTGGTGTTGAAGTTGATCTGGAACTCCCCGTCGCTGTCGCGGCTCATGAGGTTCCCCACGCGGATGATCTTCGCCTTCAGGCCTCCCGGGATCGCCTTTATTATCTCCTCCTCGGCCATGAACTTGGAGCGGGCGTACTTGTTGTCCAGGTTCTGCCCGAAGTCGAGCTCGTTCTCCCTCAGCCTCCTGTCCGCGGGGATGCTCCCGTTGACGGACTCCCCGGCGACGCTCTCCGTGGAGATCTGGACCAGCATGGACCCGGTCCTCTCGGCCACGTCTATGAGGTTCTTGACGCCTCCGACGTTGACCTTTTCGATGGAGTCGTCGGCAGCGAAGTGCTTGACCACCGCGGCGCAGTTGATTATCGTGTCGAACTCGCATCCCTCCAGCTTCTCCAGAAGGTTTTGGTCGGTGATGTCGCCGTCCACTATGGAGACGTCTTTCAGGGAGTCCTCGGAGGCCATCCCGCCGAAGTAGTACATGAAGACGGTCTTCAGCCTCTCCTCGGACGTCTGTCCCCTTCCGCTCCTCACGAGGCAGCAGACGTGCTTCGCGTTCCTTCTGAGAAGCTCCTGGAGGACGTGGGCGCCCAGGTATCCGGTGGCTCCCGTCAGGAGGATCCTGCGGGGGATGTGCGACCCTATGGAGTCCAGGCTCTCCTCGACGTTGGCCGCCAGCGGGCTCTCGTCTATGGCGGCCCTCTTCTCCTCTCCTGAGGTCTTCCCGAGGGTGTCCATGAACCTGGCCAGCGCCTCCGGGGAGGGGTTGTCGAAGACGTTCTTGTATACTATCGGGAAGCCCGAGTTCATGCAGCTTAGCACGAGCTTGGACGCGGATATGGACGTCCCTCCGATCTCGAAGAAGTCGTCGTCCGCGTACACCTTCTCCAGGCCCAGGACCCCGGCGAATATCTCGCACAGCTTTGTCTCCACGGGTCCGGACGGCTCCCTTCCCGCCCTCCTGGGCTCGGACGAGGGCTCTGGAAGCTTCCTCTTGTCCACCTTCCCGTTGACGGTCATGGGGATGGAGTCCAGCTGGATGAAGTGGGCGGGGACCATGTACGGCGGCTTGGTGCTCCTGATGAAGTCGGCGAGGCCCTTGAAGTCGACGGGGGCGTCGGAGACGACGTAGGCGGTGATCGACTTCCCTCCGGCGGGGTCGTCGAAGGCCTTCACGGTGGCGTCCTTTATGCCCGGGTATCCGCGCACGGCGCCTTCGACCTCTCCGAGCTCTATCCTGAACCCGCGGACCTTGACCATCCCGTCGCGGCGGCCGATGTAGTCTATGTTCCCGTCGGGGAGCATGCGGACCACGTCCCCGGTTCTGTAGAGGCGGTCGAATCCGGGCTCGTCGGAGAACGGGCTCCTGGTGACGGTCTTGGCGGTCTTCTCGGGGTTGTTGAGGTACTCCCTGAACACCTGGGGGCTGCTGATGCAGAGCTCCCCGCAGCATCCCACCGGGACGATCCTGTCGCTTCCGTCCAGGACGTACAGCCTCACGTTGGTGTTCGGCCTCCCTATCGGGAGCAGGGGGCTGTCGTCTCTGACGATGAAGGTGGTGACGTTCACGGTGCATTCAGTCGGGCCGTAGATGTTGTAGAAGTCGACCCACTTGGGAGGGCTCAGCGGAACCAGCCTCTCCCCTCCGGTCATGAACGCCTTGAGGGACCTGCATTCCGTGTTCTCCATGAACATCCTGCCCATCTGAGTGGTCATGAACCCGTGGGTGATCCCGTTGCTGATGAAGTACCGGTCTATCTCGGCCAAGTCCTTGCGCATGTCCTCTGGAATTATATGGACGGCGGCCCCGGCGGAGAGGGAGGAGTGGATGTCCATCATGCACGCGTCGAACCCGTAGCTCGCATAGGAGGCGTATCTGGACTTGCTGTCGAGCTTGACCTCCGGGATCATCCAGTTGAGGAAGCTGGCTATGTTCCTGTGCTCCAGGACGCATCCCTTGGGCGTGCCGGTGGTTCCGGACGTGTACAGGATTATGAAGGCGTCCTCGGGCGCTGGAGCGAATTGCGTGACGTCCGGGCGTCTTCCGTTGCACAATCCGTCGATCTCGTCAGTGTACAGGACGTCCCCGCTATAACCGGACACAAGCCCGCGGAGGGACCTGTCGGCTATCAGGAGCCTCGTCCCGGAGTCCTGCATCATGAACAGCAGGCGCTCCTCGGGATACGTGGGGTCTAGGGGCTGGTAGGCCGCTCCAGACTTTATCACGCCTTCCGCGGCGACGACCATGTCCATGGACCTTGGGACAAGCACGGCGACGTACTCGTCCTTCCCGATCCCCTTGGAGCGGATGTAGCCGGCGATGTAGTCCGTCCTCTCGTCCAGCTCCCCGTAGGTCAGGCTGTCGTCCAGATGGACCACCGCCAGATTGTCTGGATGCTCCCTGGCGTTCCTCCTGAACATGTCCACCACCGTGATGGATCCGTCGAACGGGGCGTCGGTGTCGTTCATCCTCTTCACGGCCGCCATGGTGTCGGCGTCGGCCAGGTCGACCTCCCTCAGCGTGGTGCAGACCGGGAACTCCGACACGGCCTTGTCGAACGACTTCGTGAAGAACCTGATGAACTCCTTGGTGAACCTGTCCCTGTCGAACTCCACGAGATACGCCAGCTCGTCGCCGTCCATGGCCACCTGGAACAGTATGGGCTCCTTCTCGCCGGACAGGCTGACCTGGACGGATTCGGAGGGCTTTCCGCAGAAGACGTCGAACTTGAATCCGTCGCCCTGGTAGACGAACATGACGTCGGCCTTGACCTCGAGCTCGCGGCTGACCTCCGAGAAGGAGTAGATGTCGTTGGCCATGCTGTCCAGGATCTGGGCGCCGATCTTCTCGGACAGGCGCAGAGGGGACATGGAGTCGTCCGAGACGTCGCAGAGGACCGGGAGGGTCTTGACGTACATCGACACCGAGCCCATGGTCCTGGAGTCGCTCCTTCCGTTGTATATCGTGGTGAATACCGAGTGGCCGCTGCCGTTGTACTTCGCGAGGACGTATCCGAACGCGGCGCACATGAGGCCGTTCATGGTGATTCCTGCCCTCTCGCAGCGCTCGGCCAGAATCCTGCCCAGCCCGTTTCCGCTCCTCATCAGGAAGGTTCCTTCGGATCCCGGGTCCGGATGGTATCTGTCGCCCCTGGGGAGGAACTCCCTGTCGTAGCCGGCCAGGAGGTCCTCGTAGTACTTCCTGGCGCCGGCGAGGGCCTCCGGGGTCCTCTCCTCCGCCTCCTTGAGCGACGCCTCGAATCCGCTGAACCTCTCAGGCTCCAGCCTCTCGCCCGCGTACGCTCTGGAGATGTCGTCGATCAGGACCTTCATGGACGTCCCGTCGCTGATGATGTGGTGCATCTCCAGGAACAGGTACTTCCCGTCGGCATGGATGAGCTTGATGCGGAACAGCCTCGAACCCATCAGCTGGAACGGCTTGGCCAGCGTCGGCAGGATGGAGCCGATGGAGTCCGTCGAGACATCTTCTATCTCGTCCGGGCTGAACGTCTGTATGCCCTTCCTGACGAGGCGGATGTCCCCTGAGTCGTTCATGGCCAGGGTGGTCATCATGTACGGGTGGGCGTTGACGGCCTCTGCGATGGCCGACCTCAGCCTCGATTCGTCCAACGAGCCGTCGTATCTTATCAGCAGGGGGATGTTGTATGTGGTGCTGTCCGGCCTGGCCATGCATTCCACGAACACCCCCTCCTGGGACTTGGTGAGCGGATAGTCGTCCTGGACCTCGAACGTCTCGGCGGGGGCGGAACTCTCGATGAGCTTCTCGAGTTTCACTATAGTGCTATTCTCCTTGACGTCCTTGGACTTGAACGGTATGCCGAACTCCTCCGAGAGGAGCACGTTGAAGCGGATGCTGCTTATGGACGTCAGGCCCGCCTGGAAAAGATCGGTGTCTATTCCGAACCTGTCGGTGCCCAGGACCTCCGAGGCAATCTTGAAAATGCGCTTCTGGACGTCAGTTTTAGGCGGCGTGGACGCGCCCAGGTCGATGGTCGGAACGGGAAGTTTCCTTCTGTCCACCTTGCTGTTCACGGTCAGCGGGATGCTGTCGAGCTGCATCGTCACGGCCGGGACCATGTACGGCGGCTTGGTCCTGAGTATGAAACTCTCCAATGCCCTGACGTCCACCTTCTCGTCGGATACGACGTACGCGGCGATCTGCTTTCCTCCGGACGGGGAGTCGAACGCCTGGACGGTCGCGTCCTTGATTCCCTTGAACGCGCGTATCGCCCTCTCCACTTCGGTGAGCTCTATCCTGAACCCGCGGACCTTTACCATTCCGTCGCGGCGTCCGATGTAGTCCACGTTGCCGTCAGGGAGCAGGCGGACTATGTCCCCAGTCCGATACATGCGGTCGTGGTCCGGGCCGTCGGAGTACGGGTTGTCCACAAGCGCGGCGGCGGTCTTCTCCGGATTGTTCAGGTATCCCCTGAACACTTGGGGTCCGCTTATGCACAGCTCTCCGCACGCGCCCGTGGGGACGATCCTGCGGTCCTTGTCCAGCACGTAAACTCTCACGTTGGTGTTCGGCACCCCTATGGGCAGAAGGGGGTAGTCGTTCTTCACCAGGAAGGAGGTAACGCTCACGGTGGTCTCCGTGGGGCCGTAGATGTTGTGGAACTCCAGCCACTCCGGCGGCTTGACCGGAACCAACGCTTCGCCTCCGGTGGAGAAGTGCCTCAAGGTCTTGCACTTGGTGTTCTCGATGAACATCCTTCCCATCTGGGTGGTCATGAACCCGTGGGTGATCCTGTTCTCGGAGTAGAATTCGTCCAAGGCGTTCAGGTCGCTGCGGATCTCGTCGGGGATGACGGCTATGCAGGCGCCGTAGGAGAGGGGGACCATGATGTCCATCATGCAGGCGTCGAACCCGAAGCTGGCGTATGTGGCGTATCTGGATCCCGGCCCCAGCTCCGTCTTCTTGCCGTACCAGTCCGCGAATGCCGCTATGTTCCTGTTCTCCAGCACGCAGCCCTTGGGAGTTCCTGTGGTCCCGGACGTGTAAAGGATGACGAACGCGTCCTCGGGCGAGGGGGCCAGCGCCTTCACGTTCGGAGCCTCTCCCGCGAACAGCCGGTCGAACTCGTCTGTATAGAGGATGTCACACTCGTATCCGCGCACCCGGTCCACCAGCGACCTGTCCGCTATCAGCAGCCTGACCCCGGAGTCCTGCATCATGAACAGCAGGCGCTCCTCGGGATACGTGGGGTCCAGGGGCTGATAGGCGGCTCCCGACTTCACGACTCCCATGGCGGCCACTGCCATGGTCGCGGACCTCGGAACCAGTATGGAGACGAACTGCTCCTTGCCTATTCCTTTTGAAGAGATATACGATGCTATATGGTCCGAGATCCTGTCCAGCTCCGAATATGAGACTATAGTCTTACCAAATATCACGGCGTCGTCGTCAGGGCGTTCCGCCGCTCTGGCCCTGTACATATCGACTATAGTCTTACTCTTGTCGTACTCCCTGTCGGTGGAGTTGACCTTCTTCGCCAGGGCGACGTCCTCGTCCCCGGCCACCGCCACGTCCCTGAGCGTCGGGGCGTCCAGGAATCCGAGGGAGCATCTCTCCATCGTGGACAGGAAGCTCTTCATGATTCCTTCCGAGTACATGGACGCGTCGTATTCGACGTCCATGAGGAACCCGTCCGTCATGGGGTACACCTGCACCGTCAGGGGGTTCTTGACGTCCCTTATCTCCATCTGGGAGTCCAGGGCGCCCTCGTCCTCCAATATCCCCTGATATGCGAACAGGACGTCCGAGGTCACTCCGAAGCGGGCGCTGATCTCCGAGAACGGGAACGCGTCGTTCTGCATCGAGGATATCATCTGGTCCCCCGTGCGTCTTATGAGCGCCCCGGGGCTCTCGTCCGGATCGAACCTGAACACGACCGGGAGGGTCTTGACCAGCATCCCCACGAGGCGGGCCGTCCTTCCCCCGCTCCTTCCCGCGTATACGGTTGCATGGCAGGCGTCGTCGGTGCAGTTGAACCTGGACAGCGCGAATCCCATCGCCGACTGGAAGAACGCGTTCTCGCTCGTCCCTATGGACTCGACGAACGCCTTCAGCTTCCCGGGAGGGAGGTCCAGCTTGGATCTCAGATGTCCTTTGACCCTCCCGTCCCCGTAGACGTCCCTCTGTATGAGCGAGACGCCGTCCGCGTCCGAGAGCAACTCCGAATAGTACTTCTCGGAGCGGGCGTAGTCTCCGGATCCAATGCGCCCGGATTCCTCGTCTGAGAGGTCGAACATGGTGAAAGTCTCCGCCGCTGGCCGTTTTCCGGACAGGGCGGTCTTCAGGTCGTCCATGAGGATGAGGCTGGACGAGCCGTCGAACATTATGTGGCTGAAGTCCAGGAGAAGCGTCTCCGCCTCGCCGGTGTCGAAGATTACCGCCCTGTACAGCCCCTCGGACATGTCGAACGGCCTCACGAAGGATCCGCGGTACGCCTCCAGGTCGGACTCGGAGCCTTCCATGTGCTCGATCCTGACCTCCGCGTCCGGGTGCGGGACCATGCACATCTCGCCCTTGCCGTCGGGCTCTATGGTGCATTTCAGCCCGGGATGGGCTTCGACGGCGCTTCTGAAGGCGTCCTCGAGGCTTCTCCCGGCCAGCTGCTCCTTCGTGAACCTGGCCTGCATCGGGATGTTGTACATCACGGTCTCGGGGTCGGCGTAGCACGCCTGGTAGACGCCCATCTGCGTCTTCGTGAGCGGGTATCTGTCCCTGAGGGCCTTCCTATCGACCGGAGCCGACGTCGCCTTCTCCACGAGCTTCGAGATTATCTCGTCGGACACGGAGGCTATGGAGCATCCTCCCAGCATCGAGGCCACGTCTATGTCCACGCCGAACTTTCCCATGACCTCCGATGCGAATTTGATGGCCGTGAGCGAGCTCAGTCCGCAGTAGACCAGATTCTCGTCGTAGCGGAAGTCGTCCCTTCCGGTCAGGCCCTTCAGTATCTCCCTCACGCCCTTGGTGACCGCGTTCTCCTCGAAGTCCGTGGGTCCGGCGGTGACCGCGGAGCCGCTTCCGGGCGCGGTGGGGTCCGGGAGGGAATGCCTGTCTATCTTTCCGCTGGGGTTCAGCGGGAGCCTGTCCATGCGCATCAGATACGCGGGCACCATGTATCCGGGCAGCTTGCTCTTGAGATAGTCGCGGACGGCGTCCTCGGGGATGTCGACGGCGGCCGCGTAATATGCGCACAGGAACGTCTGGTCGTCGGCGCCCTGGAAGTCCTTGACCGCTGCTTGTACGATTCCGGGGATGGTCATCATGACCCCGGATATCTCTCCCGGCTCGACGCGCTGGCCGTTGATGTTCACCATCCAGTCCTTGCGCTCCAGGTAGAGGAGGTTGCCGTCCTCCAGGCGCCTCCCGATGTCCCCGGTGCGGATCATCATGTCATGTCCGTCGCGGTCCTTGAACGGATTCGGGACGAACGTCTTCGCGGTGGCCTCCGGGAGGTTCAGGTATCCTTCAGAGAAGTGCCCTGTGAAGCATATCTCGCCCTCCTCCGCCTCTTCGCCGTCCTCGTCCAGTATGTAGGCGTTCACCCCTTTGAGGGGCTTCCCCAGAGGGGTCTTCTCGTAGGCCTTGTCGAGGAAGAAGCATGTGGCCATGCTGCAGGTCTCCGACGACCCGTACCCGTTGACTATGGTGAAGTCGTCGGACCAGACCTTGACTGCGCGCTCCCCTCCGATGATGACCATGCGGAGGGTCTTGCTCTTCTGGCGGTAATACGGGAGCATGGCGGGGGCCATGAACGTGTAGGTTATCCCGTGGTCCGAGTTGAATTCGGAGAGCTTGTTGAGGTTCATGCGGGCTTCGGCGGGCACGATGTAGTCCGGGCACCCCAGGGCCAGGAGGAAGATGTTGTTGGTGGTCCCGACGATGAAGGTGAACGAGGCGGGATTCGCGAACTTGTCGTCCTCCTCGATCTTGACGAGGTCGCCGATCCTGTCCACGAGGGCGGAGATCGAGCGATGGGAATGGACGACCCCCTTCGGCCTTCCGGTGGAGCCGGACGTGTAGATTATGAACGCCACGTCTTCGGGAGCGGAGAACTCGGGGTCGCAGTCCAGCGTCTTGGAGCCTACCTTTTCCAGATAATCGGGCGTGATGCGTATCCTGGCCTTGCAGTCCTCCGCGATGTAGTCCTTCCTGTCCTTCGGATATGCGTCGTCGGAGGGGACGAAGAATCCTCCCAGCATCCATGCGCCCAGCATGAATCCCATGTACTCCTTGCATCTGGGGAGCTCTATGGTGATCCCCCCGCCCTTGCGCAGCCCGTCCTTCTTCATGGCCGCCGCCGTGCGGTACGAGTAGTCGCGCAGCTCCTTGTATGTGAAAGCCCCTTTGTCAGTCCAGATGGCCGTCTTGTCCGGCGTGGACTCCGCCCTTTCCAAAATAGTCTCGAGTACGTTCCGCATATCCATCGGCCGCCCGTCTTCGTGATGTATTCCGTATGCTACTGCATCGGATATATCTGTTAACGCCCCTTGAGTGCATCATAGAGCGGGCTCATGTGCAGATTCAAGGCAAGCTATAACACCGTCCTCGTCCTGGGCGTCGCATGAACGCATCTGAGGCGGTCGGGCGCTTCATGGCCGCGGTGGTCCTAGCGGCGGCCGTCCTCGCTTTCCTGGCGCCGGCGACGGGACTGTGGATAAGCACGGGATGGATCGACTGGCTGCTGATGGCCATAATGTTCGGCATGGGGCTGACGATAAGGCCGGCCGACTTCAAGGCCGTGTTCGTCCGCCCCAGGGATGTCGCCATCGGATGCGCGGCGCAGTTCACCATCATGCCCCTGGCCGCTTACGCCTTATGCTCCGTCTTCGGTCTGGAAGCAGGCCTGACCGCCGGCGTGATCCTCGTGGGGGCCTGTCCCGGGGGAACCGCCAGCAACGTGATCACCTACTTCGCCAAGGGGGACGTCCCGTTCTCGGTCGGGATGACCGCCGTCAACACCCTCCTGGCCCCGCTGGTCACCCCGCTCATCGTCCTTTTAGCTATCGGGCAGTCTATAGACGTGGATGCGGCCGGGATGTTCCTGTCCATGGCCAAGGTGGTCGTCCTCCCGCTGGCCGCAGGGTTCCTCGTGACTCATTTCCTCCCGTCGGCCACGGAGAAGGCCTCCGGGGCGCTCCCCGTGGTGTCCTTGGCCGCCATCGTGCTGATAGTGATGTGCGTCGTATCCCGCTCGGTCGGCCTTTTGGAAGAGTGCGGCCTGACGGTCATCGCGGTGGTTGTACTTCACAACCTGGCCGGATATGCTGCGGGATACGTCGTCGGTCGCATAGCCGGAATGGAACGGAACAGGAGAAGGACGCTGTCCATAGAGGTGGGGATGCAGAACTCCGGCCTAGCCACCTCGCTGGCCGCCTCCTCTTTCCCGGCGCTTCCGCTGGCCACGGTTCCCGGAGCGATCTTCAGCGTGTGGCACAACGTCTCAGGAGCCCGAAGATGAAAAAGTCATTCATACTCCCCCTGGCCCTGCTCCTGTTCAGCGCCTGCCAGACAACCGAGACCATCGAGACGAGTTTCCAACAGATTCGCTCCCAGTTCCAGACACCGTCTGCCGAATACCGCCCTGCGCCGCTATGGGTGTGGAACACCGACGTGACCACCGATGACATCGACCGCATGCTCCTCGAGCTGAAGCAGCAGGGATTCGGCGGCGCATTTATCCAT
>JAFWTC010000050.1 GCA_017519045.1 Candidatus Methanomethylophilaceae archaeon | reverse complement strand
CAGGTTGAATATCAGGATCATGATCGCGCCCATCGGCTCGAAGTTGAACAGGATGGTTGCCAGGATCAGCGAGAACATGTAGCCGAAGTTGATCGATCCGATCATCTTGACGTACTTTATGCTGTTGACGTAGACCTTCCTGCCTTCGATGGCCCCGTTCTTGAGGATGCCCAGGTCCTTCTCGAGGAGGATCATGCTGGCGGTCTCCTTCGCGATGTCGCTGCCGGTGTCGACCGATATGCTGACGTCCGCGTTCCTCATGGCGACGACGTCGTTTATCCCGTCACCCATCAGGCCGACGGTATGGCCGTTGTCGCGAAGCGAGGTAACGATGCGCGACTTGTTCTCAGGGGTGAGCCTCGCGAATACGTTGCAGGCCTCCACGGCCTTCTTGAGCTCCTCGTCCGACATGGCGTCGATCTGGTCCCCGACTAGGATAGTGGATCCCTCTATGCCGATCTCGTCGCACACGTATCCGGACACGTACTCGTTGTCCCCGGTAAGGACCTTCACCGATATGCCGTACTCGGCCATGTCCTTGATGGCGGACTTGGCGGTGGGCTTGACGGGGTCTATGAACACGACGAACCCGTCGAAGATCAGGTCGCACTCGTCGGCGGCGGTGATCCCGGTGCCGTCTGGGATGAACTTGTGGGCTACGGCGAGGACGCGCATGCCCTTGCTGCTGTACCACTCCACGAGCCCCATGACGTCGTTGACGATGGTCTCGTCTAGGACCTGGATGTCCCTGTTCTCGTCTATGTAGCCGGTGGAGATGCCGAGTATCTCGGCGACGGCGCCTTTGGTTATCATCATGTCGACGTCGTCGTTCTTCTCGACCACGACCGTGGCCCTCCTCCTGATGAAGTCGAAGGGGACGTCGGCCACGAACCTGTACAAGTCCATCTCCTCGGCGAGGCCCTCCTCCTCCGCGTACTCGTCGATAGCCCAGTCGATCTGGTTGGTGGACGAGGTCAGGTTCCTGCTGTTGAGGCAGGCGTAGAGCTCTATCGTGTGGCTGGGGTTGCCGTACACGTCGTTGCAGGACTGCAGGGATATCCTGTTCTGGGTCAGGGTGCCGGTCTTGTCCGAGCAGAGGACGTCCATGGCGCCGAAGTTCTGGATGGCGGTGACGTCCTTGACGATGACCTTGTTCTTGGACATGTCTATGGCGCCCTTCGCGAGGTTCGTGGAGACTATGGTCGCCAGCATCTCCGGCATGAGCCCTATGGCCAATGTCAGCGAGAATATGACCGCCTCCATCACGCCGTCGAAGGTGAACGCCCCCTCGTTGAAGTAGCTCTTCGCGAGCATTATCACGAAGACCGGGGGCACCATGTACAGCATGATCTTGATGAGGACGCCCGCGATGGCGTTGCTCCCCTTGTCGTAGGTGGTTGCGGTCTTCTTCATCGAGAGCTTCTCGGCCATGGATCCGAATATCGTGTCGTCCCCGACGGCCACGACTATCGCTTCGGCGGAGCCGCCGGTGACGTTGGTGCCCATGAACGCCATGTTGTTGCATCCGAGGATGTTCCCTGAGGACGCGGAAGGGTCGGAGACCTTGGTGACGGGCCCGGACTCTCCGGTGAGGGAGGACTGGTCCACCTGCAGGTGGTTTGACTTGAGTATCCTTACGTCCGCGGGGATCACGTCCCCGGTGTCGAGTATGATTATGTCGCCGACGACGAGCTCCTTGGAGTCCATCTCGACCTCGACGCCTTCGCGGCGCACGGTGATGATCGTGGTGACCATGCTGACGAGCTTGGAGGCGGCCTTGCTGCTCCTGGTCTCCTGGATGAAGGTCATGGTGCCGCTGACCAGAATGAGGGTGGTCAGGATGACGAAGTATATTATGTCCGGATCGAGGACCATCCAGAGGATGTCGATCACAGCCAGCGCGATTATGAATATGTTGACGAATGAGTGATAGAGCCTCTTGAGGATCTGATGCTTGTTATGGTTCGTGACCTCGTTCCTTCCGTACTGGATACGGGAAGTGGTCACCTCTTCGTTGTACAGGCCATCGTTGTTGCTTCCCAGAAGCTTAACCACCGTCTCCGCATCCAAGGACGCGGCGGACTTCATTCTTTGTTCAGGTGATATCGAACCATTTACCACGGCCGTTGTTATCGGACCATCGGATTTAAAACAATCCCTTTATATATTCGAAGAAAGGCCGGACAAGGTCGCAAAACAGAGTGGGCGTGCCTCCGTTCCCAGAGAGGAGCCTCTCACAGAGCGTAGGATCGCTGCATGCCAAAAACCGCGAGCGCGAGGATTCCGGCAAATGACGTGCCGATTCCGAGCCTTTTGTTACAACAAAAAACAACACTCGAGCTGGGAATAGACGGAGTAGGACTGACGGGCGGATCTCTGCCTTCGCTCCCCCCACTCGAGCCAGAACCTCGCGGTGACGTCGCCTCCGCCGATTGCCCGCATGAGCCCGTCCCCTAATGTCCCTGAGATCCTCGCCAGAATCGCGGTGGCCCTGACCCCTTCCCCACAGCATATGGCTAGCACGTCCTGCCCGTGGTTGTAGATTCGATGTTCTCCATCCATGCGGGTAAACGTCGAATTATCCTCTGGCTATGGGCTTTGGGAAGGTTCCCGTGCCCTTGTCTAGAAGGATACATCCGTCCGGCACGACCGCGATCGTGCCGT
>JAFWTC010000049.1 GCA_017519045.1 Candidatus Methanomethylophilaceae archaeon | reverse complement strand
TTGTCGTCGGTCAGGTAGGGGAAGGGCGCGTAGACGTCCATGAAGTCGTAGATGGACTGCAACGGCTCCCCGGGGTAACACCCGCGCCAGAGGCGCACGAACTCACCGACGGACAGGTAGCCGTAGATGGTGAGGCAACCCCACAGGAAGCGCTCGTACTCCACACGGCCGGACTCCTCGACCTCCCGGATGGCCGTATCGATGTGCGGGGCGAAGAGGTCGAACATCTCGTCGTCGAGCTGGAGCTCCATCAGGCCTCCCCAGTCATCATCGTCCTCGTCCCAGTCATAGACATCCTCCAAAAGCCCGAAAAGGAGGGTGAAGAACGGAGGCAGCGGCTCGGGGACCAGCATCCGGCTTCCCTTGCCCTGGGAGACAAGGAGCCGGAGGTTGCGCAGCTCGTACACAGGAAGACATTTCAGGCAACGGAGCGTGTCGGTCCTGAGAGCCGCGAGGAGCTTCCCGACCAGGACGGCCTTCCTGTCCGAGGGACGGACAAGGACCCCGAAGAATTCGGCGGCCTCCTGCAGCTCGTTCCTGGTCTGGGCCATCAGGTTCAACTCAAGTATGCTATCTGTTTTCGGTGCCATGGAATAGAGGTTTTGTCCTGCAAAAGTATCAAAGTATCATAATATCGCTTCTTATGCCTGATCGGGACGCCAGACGAACAGGCCCTCGGCGGCCGCCAGCTGCCGGACCAGCTCCAGCAGGCCGGGATCCGGCTCGTAGAGCGTCAGGTAGTGCTCGTCCCCGGAGAACGCGAACAAGGCATCCGACGGTTCGACGCGGACGTAGAGAGGATAGGGGGAGGCATTCGTCCCCATGAGGAAACGCTCCAGCTCTTCCGGAGCGAAATCTCCGGTCCACGTTTCCCCGTCAAGGCACACTTGAAGCCCGTAGTAACAGTTGAGCTTGACCAGGACGGAGGCGAACTTCCTGATGATGTCGTCCAGGCGTGACAGGAAATACTTCTCGACCGTGAAGTAACGGCCGGAAGAGTCCGCCGGTACCTGCTCCGGCAGGATGTCGACGATCCAGTAGAGTCTGTTCTCCGTATCGACCATGGCGCTAGAGGATTACGACGAGCCCGGCGATGAGCGCGGCCGGGATGGCCAGCACCATGCCGATGAGGGAGCCCTTGATATGGAACCAGTAGTCGTGGTAGTCCTTCGTCATGTCCTCGGTTCCCTCGATCACGAAATGCTTGTCGTGGCAGAACCACAGGCAGTCCAGCACGATGGCGTCGAACCAGTCCACCACGCACCAGAGGGCATAGGCCGTGAGCGCGCCGCCCCAGAAGGTCGTACAGCCGTTGACATACTTGACCAGCAGGCCGAGCAGCACACCGAAGATAATCAGGGCGACGATCTTCTTCGCATAGAAGCCGGGACCGCCGGGACGGTTGCTGTCATCCACGAGACCGAGGGACTTGCATCGCTCGATGATGGCCGGGGGATAGTTGAAGATGGTCTTCACCGGGTCTCTGGACATCAGGAACACGAACAGCGCGAAGGCCGCGCAGGCAACGAGGGATTCGATCAGGAAGGTCATCACTGTATCTCCTTCAAGCATTTGTCCATGAAAGAAACCATCCTGGCGTTGACCTCCCGGGATTCCGGAAGGCTGAGGTCGGTGACGTTGTGGACGTGTGCCACCTTCTTGTCATCCGAGGCTATGTCCACGAAATCCAGTGAACGCCCCAGCGAGTCGCAGTCGGCCTTCAGTATGAGGGACTGCGAACGGATGAAGTCGTTCGTGCACGTGGAGACAAGCAGCGGGCCGAAGTAGCTCCCGATATGGGTCCTGGGGGACATGGACGTCATCCATTCCTTGTCCTGGTACCGGGGACCGATGAACCACTCCAGGGCGCTCTTCGCGAAGGATTCCGACTCGCCGAACGTAGCGAAGTCGTAGGCGGGGCAGTTGAGCAGCACGCCAGCCGTCTTGAATTCCTTCGGGCGCACCGGAAGCGTCCAGTTCCGCGTCCCTTCCGCCATATACAATGCCAGGTGTCCTCCGGCGGAATCGCCCGTGAGAAACATCCGGTCCTTGTTGAGCCCGAGCTCTCCGGCATGGACCGTCAGGTAATCGAGACCGGCGGCGCAGTCGCTGAGCTCGTCGTAGACATCACGCTTCCCGTCGTTCAGACGGTATTCCAACAGGACGACATCGTATCCCTCCTTCAGGAAGACGGAGGCGAAAGCGCGGTTGTTCCTGCGGTCCCCGGCGATGTAGAAACCGCCGTGGATGTCGACGAGGACGGCATCCTTGCGTACGGACTCATCCGCATAGTAGACGTCCAGAACCTGGGCGGGGTCGCCGTTCTCGACGTAGGGGAGACCGACCCTGTTCCTGCAGGAATCGGCATAGAAAAGCTCCGACGAGGGCTTCGCATACGACGAGACCAGCATCTTCAGCATCGTCTTGGTGATCTTGACCCCGTTGCAGCCCGCCAGCATGGCCAGGGCTGCGACATACAGCAGTGCGCGTCTCATCGGCTACTCGTATTTGTGGAAGTTGTACTTGCCCCTCAGCTCCGCCTTGGTCACTTCATCCTGGTGGGTGAAGAAAGCCTTGAAGCCGGGGCAGAAGTTGATGTGCCACCGCCAGAGTCGGCCGAGCGGCGACCGGGGATTGCGGTCGTAGTGGGCGCGGAGCTTGCAGTTCTCGCAGGGGTACTTCGTTTCTGTCATATCATGTCTCTTTCATTGGGAATCGAGTCCCGGTTGTCGACGCTACCAGTCCGTGAATCCATCTTCATGCATGTCACGGCGGATCTTCTCCTGCCAGAGAAAACCGTCGTCCGACTGCTTGCGCTTCCTAAGGTGACGGTCCAGCAGGGCCCCGCCCATCAGGCCCAGGAGGAATGATGAGGCATGGTCCGGCTCAGGGGCTACGTATGGGTCAGACGTGAGATGGGAG
>JAFWTC010000048.1 GCA_017519045.1 Candidatus Methanomethylophilaceae archaeon | reverse complement strand
GTCCTCCTCGTGCATGCGCTTGTTCATGACGACCACGTCCTGGCTGCGGACGAAGGCGATGTCGGTGTCGGCCATGTTCTGCGTCGTGAGGCACACGACGTTGCTCCTGTGGGAGATGATCGACAGCCATCCCTGGATGTCGGTGTTCTTCGACGACCCGCGGGAGTGGAAGATGCGGTTGACATCTTCGATGACAGCCACGGCTCCGACGGGGATGTCCTTCGCCTCCGCGACCCGGCGGTAGCCGGGGAACACGGAGACGTCGTACTCCATCGGGTCCAGCATGTAGACCGGCCTCCCGGGCCAGCACATGGCGATGAGCGAGTGCAGGGAGCAGGACTTGCCCTGCTTCCCCGACCCCACGGCTATGACGAGGCCGTGCTCCATCTCGGAGACGTACTCGACGGCCCTGCTCATCCTTCGGATCCTCCGCGAAATGCGGCGTCTGGAGGTCGGGGATGCCCGGGGACTCGGGCGTCCTGTCCCTCCAGAAGTTGGTCCCGGTCAGGCCGAGGGCCTCCGCGATCGAGTCGAGCTGGTCCCTGAGGCACCTCCTGGCGAAGCCGAGGCCGATGACGTGGGGGTGGTCCATGAGCTGCAGGTTCTCCCTGAGGACCTCCTCGAGGGTCTGCCTCCAGTTCACGAAGGCCTCCTCCCTGGTCATGACCTCGAAGGCGCCTAGCTCGTGGATCCAGCTGTAGGCGATGGTGCCCCTCTCGGTGTCGATGTCCTCTGCGAGGTACACCGGCATCCCCGAGGGGGTGTGGTAGAGCACGTTGTTCCCGGACTGCTCGAAGAGCCTGAACATCGCGTCGGGGATGAAGACCGCGCGAAACAGATGGCTCTCGGGGTCTATCGTGGCGACGATCCTCCCCGTGGGGACGTAGAGGGTCTTCGCCGCCCAGATTCCCAGTAGCCATCCGGCGAAGGGGGCGAGGGCCACCGGCCAGCACTCCTGCAGGAACGCCACCACGGCGTCCGTCCCGAAGGCCAGGCAGCTCACGGAGACGGCGGTGACGCAGAGGGACGCGGGGAGCAGCCATCTGCGTATGGTCTCCCAGATGCTCCTGCGGGGGGCCGGGTCGGGGTAGTAGTCCTGCGGGAGGGGCTGGAGCTCCTCCTCCTCGTCGATCTCGGGAGGGTCCGGGGTGCGCCCGGCGTTCTCAGACGACATCCCTGACCTCCGTGTCCATCCTGTCCTTGGTCCTGAGGAAGGCCCTGCGGAAGAACCAGATCGCCACGACGAGCATCAGGATGGGGACGGCGATATTCATCTGCACGCCTCCCCGAGGAAGACGGGTACGTAGTCCTCGCCGTCGATCTCGATGTAGTCCTCCATGTAGTCCTCCTTGCTCATCCCTTCGGGATACTCGTCGGGATCGTCCGGGAGCTCGTCCGCTGGGATGAGGGCGAACTATAGTGTAACTTTTCCGTCGTCCTGGTAGTCTGGCCCTCCTCCGAGCGACGTGATCTCGGAGGCCATGCGGCGGTTCACAGGGATCGGTTCCACGTCCTCACCCCCGAGTAGAACAGCATGCCGGCGACGAAAGAGAGAGTGCCTCCGAACGTCAGATAGACTATAGTGTCATCAACGTCCAGGACGTCGGCCATGAAAGGGGACATCCATGCGGCCAGCACGAAGAGCAGGAGGCCTAGGACTATGCGGTGTATTCCGCTCATTGCGTCGCCTCCCTCTCGCAGGAGCACCTGTCGGCTCCGGAGTACAGCGCTACGTAGATCACCAGGCACTCCATGGCGCAGACGAACAGCAGGATGAAGCCCGCGGCCGTCCAGAACACCAGGGGGTCGGTCGGGATTGCGCTGACTATCGCAGATGCCACGGAGTTGCCCGAGGCCCCTCCGATGAGGGACCCCAGGGACTCGCCCGTGGTGAGGGTCGACACCAGGTCGAGGATGAAGGCGGCGTTCAGTATTCCCGCCAGCAGAGGTACCCAGTACATCGGCTCCTCCTCCTGACCCATCTGCCGCTGTCCTCGTCCCAGAAGACGTTGCCTATCCTGCGGATGATAGGCTTGTCGAGGTTCTCCCTGTCGAGGCCGTACCTCGCGACCATCCAGTTGACCACATAGCGGGTGGCGAGAATCATGATGACCACGAACCCGAAGATTATCAGGATCTGGGCGGCCTCGGGGGAGATCCCCAGCGCGTGCGAGACGACGTTGGAGGCTCCCCCGGTGAGGAACAGGTAGGAGAACGCTCCCACTATCGCGACCTTCGCCGCGTTCCCCCAGGTGAGGACCGTGGAGCCGGCGGAGCTCAAGGCGCTGCCGGCCGCGGTCGTGACGGTCTGGACGTTCTTCACGCCGTTGGCGGTCCAGGTCTTGGTCCACGTCGCCGTGGAGCCTCCGGAGCGGAAGAGCCCGCGGAGGGCGTTGGCTATGCCGCTCCAGCCGGGCATGCTCAGCACCCCCTCCTCTTACTGTACTCCCTGTATGCCAGGAGGAGCAGCAGGATCAGCAGGGCGATCAGGATCGCGATGCCGTAGGGCTCCTTGACGAACCCCTTGAACCATCCGACGGGGTCCTCGAAGAATGAGATCTTTCCGTCGTCCCCGTCGCCGGAGCCGGACTCCTGCCAGACGACCTTCACGACGGTGTCGGTGACGATCGCGGTGGACTGGCCGGGCTGGTAGGTGTAGCCGCCGCAGAGCCAGCCGGAGAACTCGAAGCCCTCCTTCACGCCGTCGTAGGCGGGGAAGACGAGCAGGGAGCCGGCGGTCATCTTCTGCTGGACGACGGCGACTGAACCGCCGTCCACGTCGAAGGTGACGATGCACCAGGCGGAGCCGGGCTCGCTCTGGGTCCAGGAGGCCCTGAGGGTCATGTCGCTGGACACGGGCGAGGAGAAGTCGTAGAGCGCCCCCTGCCTGTACCATCCGTCGAAGCGGAAGCCGTTCTTCGTCGGGTCGGAGGGCCTGATGGCCTTTGCGCCCTTCTTGACGGTCTGGGTCTGGACGTAGGAGCCGCCGTCGGAGTCGAACATGACCTCGAACTCCTCCACTGTCGGAGTAGGAGGGTCGGGGTCGGAGGGCTGGGATGCCGCCGTCCACTTGGCGTAGAGGGTCATGGTCCTGACGACCTCGGAGCCGAAGTCGAACTCCTGCTCCAGGGCCTCGTCGAGGAACCATCCGGCGAAGGTGTAGCCCTCCCTGGTCGGGTCGGCGGGCCTGGAGATCGGGACAGAGTAGGCGTCCATCTGGATCGAAGAGACTGGGGATCCCCCGTTGCTCTCGAAGGAGACGACGGGGAAGCCGAGGACGTTCACCTTGTATATCTCGACGGTCTCGCCGTTGGTGTTCTGTGTGGTCTGGGTCACGTAGTAGGTGCCCTTGGCCGCGTAGACGTGCCTGGGGTTCCACTCGGTTGATTTAGCGGTGCCGTCCCCGAAGTCCCACTCGATGGACTGGGCGTCGGAGCCGTCGAATACGAACTGGAGGGTGTACGAGTAGAAGTCCCCGTAGTCCCTCGTGTAGTCCTGGAACGCGTCCGCGTCGGACGAGACCAGGCCAAGGGCCGCGATCATGGCCGCGGCCGCTGCCAATGTCATGAAAAGCTTGTCAGACTGCATAGATGATCGCCCCTCCTCTAGGGTTGGAGTCGAAGGTCAGCGCCGAGAGGACGGTGACCTTGAACGACTGGGTGGCGCTGGTGTACCCGGACCTCTTGAAGGTCAGGGTCACGTCGTACTCGCCGGGGGCGTCGGGGGTTCCCGACACCATGCCCGAGCTGGCGACCAGCCAGGAGGCCCCGGAGACCGTCATCGAGTACGAGGTGACGTTGACGGTGGGCTTGTAGCTCCAGGCTGTGCCGACCACTCCGTAGGGCTCGGGGGTGCCGCTGACGACGAGCGCGTTCTTCTGCCAGACGGCGTAGAGGGTCTTCTCGCCGGCCGTCATGCTGTAGCTGGCACCGGCCTTGTAGCTCGCGGTGGTCGTGGTCTTGGACTCGGACCAGCCGAGGAACTTGTAGCCGGACCTGGCCATCGTCCCCTTGGACGCCAGGGTGAACGAGTGCGTCTGCGAGGAGTCGGTGGCCGTCTGCTGCGAGGGAACGGTCCCCGAGGTGGAGCCGTTGCCGTCGTAGGTCAGGGTGAACCTGTAGGATGTCGTCGAGGACTCTACGGCTGGGGTGGCTGTGGCGGGGGTGACGGTGCAGTTCGAGGTGGGGTAGCCGCCGTCGTTCCAGACGTCGGTGCCCGCCTTCTCGGAGCCGCACTTCTTGTAGGTGGTGGTGACGGTGTAGGTGGGGTACTCGGTCGTGACGGGGTCCTTGATCCAGTCGACGTCGACCTTCTCGCCCGCGGCCACGTCGAAGGTGGTGTCCTGGCGGTAGGTTCCGGATGCGGAGCTGGGGGAGTACATCTTGAAGCAGTCGTACGCCCCGACCTTCACGGTGACCTTGTAGGTCGGGCTGAGGACTGTCACCTGGCAGGTGGCCGTCTTGCCACCGTCGGAGGTGGTGGCTGTGATCGCGGCCGTCCCGGGGGAGACCCCTCTGGCGACCCCGCCGGTGGTTATGGACACGATCGAGGAGTCGCTGGTGCTCCATGTTACGGCCTTGTTGGTGGCGTTGGACGGGGAGACCGTGGCGACGAATGCGTAGCTGCCGCCGACGTTGACGCTGATCTGCGACTGGTCCAGGGTCACTCCCGTGACTGGAACGGATGCCGAGGTCACGGTGACCTGGCAGGTGGCCGTCTTGCCTCCGTCGTTGGTGGTGACGGTGATGGTGGTCGTGCCAGCAGCCTTGGCGGTGACGACCCCTGCGGAGCTGACCGTGGCGACGTTCTTGTTGCTGGACTTCCAGGTGACGGTCTTGTCGGAGGCCCCCGAGGGGGAGACCGTGGGCGTGAGCTTCAGGGTGCTCCCGACCGCGAGGGTGGCGGAGGTCCTGTCAAGGGTCACGCCTGTGACCGCGGTGCTCTTGGCGATGGCGTGGACGGTGACCGTCTCGGAGAACGAGGGGCCGTTGTAGCCGCTGATGTGGATCGATATGTCCCCGGCCTTCGAGATCGTCCCTGAGACCTTCCCGCTGTAGGTCTCGCCTCCGTAGCTGGAGTCGTAGGCCAGCCCGTAGCCGGATGTGACGGAGTCAACGTTGTATGCGAACTCCTCGAACCCTCCCTCGTCGCCCACTGAGACGATGCTCACGGGCGACCCGACGTACACGTAGTACTCCTTGGCGGGGCGGTTGTGGAGGTCGTAGGCGTCGACGTCCAGGGAGGACAGGGGAGCAGAGGCGGTCCCGTAGCTGGCGGCGTAGGCCTTGATGACGGCGCTTCCGCTGAAGCTGGGGCCGTTGTACCCGCTGTAGCCGACCTGGATCGTCCCCGCCTTGGAGACGGTCCCGGAGACCTTGCCGTGGTAGGCGTAGTCGCCGTAGCTGGAGTCGTACGTGAGGCCGTATCCGGAGGTGACCGAGTCCACGTTGTAGGCGAACTCGTCGTTGCCTCCCTCGTCGCCCTCGGAGAGGATCGTGACGGCCGCCCCGACGTAGACGTGATAAGTCTTGTTCGAGTCCGTCTGGAGTTCGTAGGCCGAGAGGCTCAGCGACCAGAGTGGAGAGGTGGACGATCCGTGCTGGACCGCCGCCTCCGACTCGTTCGTGATGCACGCGCACCAGGCGCAGGCGCACATGATCGTGGCCGCGAGGAGCGCGAACGACTTGGGCGTCATGGCATCACACCGCGTAGATGATCGCCCCTCCGGTGGGCAGCGAGGTGAAGACGAGCTTGCTGTAGACGTCGACCGTCACGTTCTTGGTCACGGTCTGGCCGGCGGCGGAGGTAATAGTGACGACCACGGGAAGGTCCTTCGCCGCGGCGTTGCCCTTGGCGTAGAGCTTGCCGTCGGCCATCCTGACGGTGAGGCCGGACGCGGTGGTGGAGGCGCTCAGGGAGTTGTCAGATCCTCCGGACACGGTGAACGCGGAGGTGCTTCCCTCGGTCCCTGCGGTGACGGAGAGCTTGGAGTCGCCGGTGGCGGAGAGGGTGTCCTCGACGGCGAGGGTGATCTTCTTGGTGGCGGTCTGCCCGTACGCTGTCTTGCAGGTGACGGTGACCGACTGGCTCATCCCCGTCTTGGTGGGGCTCTTCACCTTGAGGACCCCGTCCTCGACGGTAACGCCGCTGAGGGAGGTTACGGTCCAGGTCTTGGAGCTGGTGGTGGGGGCGGTGAAGGAGACGGTCTTCTCGGTAGCGTTGCCCTTGTAGGTAAGGATCTTGCTGGCGGATGCGGTCAGGGTGAGTGCGGGCTCGGACTTGATGGTGACCTTCTTGGTCGCGGTCTGGGAGGGCCCCTCTCCAGCCGTTCCGGTGAGGGTGAGGGTGGTCGATTTGACCTCGGTGGAGGATCCGGAGACGACCCCGGTGTTCTTGTTCAGGGAGAACCCGGAGGGCATGGTCCCGGAGGTGACCTTCCAGGTGACGGCGATGTCGCTGGCGTTCTCGATGGCGTCCGAGGAGACCGTGGTGCCGTATGAAGAGATGGTCTGGGCGGATCCGCCGACGATCTTGCTGTAGACGGTGAAGGAGACCTCGAGGGTGGCCGACTGCCCGTTGGCCGTCGCGGTGAGGTACACGGTCTGGAGGCCGAGGTTGGTGGGGGTCCCGGTGACCTTGCCGCCGCTGAGTGTCAATCCGGCGGGAAGGGTGTGGCCGGAGGTCACGGACCAGACGACGGAGCCCATGCTGGAGCTGCCGGTGGGGGTGAAGTTGATCGCGGATCCCTTGATGATGTCGTTGATGGTACCGGAGACGCTCAGGCCGGCGACGACGGTGAAGGTGACGTACTGGTAGCTGGTCTGGGAGACCGGCTGGGTCATGGACGCCTGGATGACGACGTTGTAGACGGTGCCGACGGTCGCGGTCTTGGGTATGGTGACTGTCACGGACTTGCCGGACACGGAGCCTATGTTCCCGTCGTTGACCTTCAGCGACACGGTGACGTGCTCGGTCAGGTCGCTGGGGAACTCAGCGGTGTAGCGCCACTGGTAGCCGGGCGCTATGTCGATGTTCGTGGGGGACCCGTAGGTCCCGGAGAGGTCCTCCCCTATCGCGTCCGAAGCGGGGACGGCGGAGAGGGCCATTATGAAGACCACGGCGAGCGCTGCGGCTGCCATGATTCTGTTTGCGAAAGACATTTTCTCAACCTGTTTGGATGCGCGGCGTTTTCACGGGGCCGCGCGCCCGTCGTTCTTCCTGCGCTTGGGCAGGGCCAGAGAGACCGCAGAGGCGGCCATCAGGAG
>JAFWTC010000047.1 GCA_017519045.1 Candidatus Methanomethylophilaceae archaeon | reverse complement strand
GATTACAGCAATTCAATTTTCAGACTTACAAACATACTCTCACAGAGAAACTGAATTTTCTGTCAATTCTGCTGCTATAATTTCAAGTCACATTTCTCTCGCTTCTTTTATCGCATCGATTGTAAAATCAAACTGACTAAGTCAAACTGTATTTTCTGCTCAAAGCGAAGTTTTACAAACTTTTGGATTATCTACTGGAGATGGTGTATATCACACAATCCGTACTTCTCGCCCGGTCATCCTCACCCTGTCCCTGATGCTCAAAATGACGACGGACGCCCCGCCCAGGATCATTATCGAATTGCCGAGGTAATACAGGATGCTCGCATCGCCGTCGAATCCCATGGAGACCCTTTGGAGCCCCTGGCCGATCATCACCAGGCCCAGTATCGCCCCTACCAGCAATGAGAGGATGTCGAAGGCTTTCTTCGTCCTTGCCCTGGTCTTCTCCCAGTCCATCCTCTCACCCCTTCCGATTGGCGAAACGGCGTCTGCCTATCAGCACGGTCGCCGCCCCGAGCGCCACGGCCAACGCCAGAAGCGCCACGGCCGTCGCCGTCTTCTCGGGCTCGTTCAACGGGCCGGACACGGCGTACGTGCCCATGCTGTCCGTCTTGAAGACGATGCATCCGTCGCCGACGGTGTGCTGCGTCAGTTCCAGATTGTTCCTGTAGACGTCTATGCGGTACAGGCCCGCCTCCCTCTTGTCGATGTCCGTATTGACCGATATGCTCGCATTTCCAGACAGCTTCTGCAGCCCGAGCGAGTTGGACAGCTCTATGATCGTCTCATCGGTGAGCTTGCCGCGCAGGCTGCTGGGAATCTTATGGGCGGCATCCCCGTCCGTCATCCTGAGGTATCTGATCTCGATGCCGTCCTTCAGCGAGAGGCCCATGACGGACGCCTTGTCGAAGCTCACGGTGTCGTCCCCGCACTTGAGCACCAGCCCTTCGGTGGCGAGGGCTATCAAGAACGCCTCCCCCTTGCCCAGAACGTAGCTGTAGCCATGGTCGCCTTCGAGGCTCACCTCTGCGACGGACCTCATGCTCAGGATCCTCAGCAGGTCCTTGATGCTGTCGATGCCCCAGATGTCGAATCCAGTGTCTATGCCCGCCCACAGCTCGAAATCTATCGGACCGGACGACAGGTCCCTGCCGGGATCGACGTATTCATAGGAGTCCAGATGGAAATGGATGCGGAACTGGGGGATGGCGAACCTGACCTTCATGTCCAGGCCGTTGACTGTCACCTTCTGGAACGTGTTTCCGTCCGCGTCATACCTGCAGTATTCAGTCTTCCCCAAGGTGACGACCCCTTCCACGACGTCGAGAGAAAGAATCTTCTTCATCAACCCGTTCATGTCGTCCAGGATTTCAGACGCCGTGCCGTCGAACCTAGTCTTGAAATCCGTGACGGTCGTGTCGACCCTGAATGCGCCCTTCTCATCGTATTCGATTCCTTTGAACGCCATCTTCTTCATCGACAGGGACACGAAGGAGTCGGAGCCGGAGGCCATCTCGATATCGAGATCCTCCACATGCACGTCCAGAGGCTCGTCCGGCTCGACGCGGTCCACCTTGATGGAGTCCGCCGTAAGCCTGAACTCCTCCGACCTGTCCATCGTCGGCCTGCTTCCGTCCTTCATCTTCGTGGCAGGCAGCTCCATGTATATGCGCATGTTCGAATTGTCCACGGGATAGATGCGCACATTCCCGATGGACAGCTCCACGCTGTAGTACGGAGCGTCCTGATCCTTGTGGGAATCTATCGCCAGCCCCATGTCGGTGACTTGGAACGGGGTAGGATAGTCGGCGACTCCGTAGCTCCCCCCGACGTCTATCTCCAGATCCAGCCGGATGAGGTCCAGGGAGCCGATGTACCTCAGCAGCCTGTCGATGGTGGACTGGGGGCCCGGCGCGTTGACATGGCCCTTGAAATCCGTGAGGTCGAGGCTTATCGACATGCGGATGTCCGCCTGGTCCTCCGACGAGTATACCGTCGTGTAATCGCCGATGGTCACCGCCAAATCATGAGTGTACGAAACGTCCAGCAAGAAGGACCTCTCCTCGCCGTCGCGTTGATAGACGGATTCGATGGACGCGTCGTCAGCCCGCACCGTGATCTTGGGCAGTGGCATGACCAGGCCCTCCATCGCCAGCGAGCCGATGACGATGCGGCCCTGCCCGATCGTGGAGAACGAGATTGCCTTCCCGCCGGATTCGATGGAAAGCCTATGGACCGTGACGGTCACGCCGTCCTCGACCACGACCTCGGCGCCGCCTAGGATGCGCAGCGCCTCGATTTCGACGTCCTCGGCATAACGGACATGGCCGGCGACCTGCGCCGCTTGAGAATCTTCGGCATCGTCTTCGACGACAGCCTCCAACATGGAAACCATGCCTGAGGGCAACGGCAGATTGTCGCTGCGCTTGGATATCACTTCGGTGATCACATCGATGGACGAAAGGACATGCTCCTCCATCCCCTCGTAGAACGGCACCTCGTCGTTTTCATGTGCCGAATCAGCCAAACCCGTGTCGGCGATTGAAATGAATGACGACGACAGCAACGCGATCAATGCCACCGCCAATGCAGCAACCGGCCTCATCTGATAGTCCTCCGTGCTGTTCGGACCGACGCGCTCACGAACACCGGTTTCACGACTGATTCACCAGTTAATTAAACTAATCGTGGCTGACCGCCCTGATCCTCCGAACTTGCAACAAGGAACCGGGCGATAGGGCCATGATCTGTCTATAATGAACGCGATTCGAGAATCTCTCGGTCATTTATGACAAAACATAAACGCGTTTCAACCAACTTGTCGCAAACCGCTCCGGCTTGCGCCGCTGCAATACGCGTCTGAATCGTTTCCGCATTCCGACCCGTGGACGTCCGGAAGCGATTCGAAAAGCGGCGATCGGACAGACGGCCTTAATGACGCGTCCTGTCCGTCGCCGAGACAGACCTCGGTCCGAAAGGCCTGGATTCACCACGTCAGTCTCTATCGAACCGTATCCGTTGGCCTCTATGAACCTCACGGACGACTCCGCCACGCCCAGCATAGCCGGGTCGCATATCAGGACGGAGTCTTGGCCCGTCATGCACTTGGACACGCAGTTCTCCGGCCCGTTGTATGGGAAGTCCGCCTTGAACCCGGACGACTCTGCGGCCATCCTAGCTGATATGCCGCACACGCCCGTGCTGATGCCCTTCAGGCCTGAGGATGCTATCAAACCGGGCACGTCGGTCTCCGGGTCCGCCAGGATCACGTGCATTCTCCCGTACGCGTCGCCCTTTCCCGAAATCTTGACCGATAGCTGCGCCCTGGTCCTGGGAAGAGGCTCCAACGGGAAGGCCCCGGATCTGGACAGCGCCTCGTTTATGGAGAACACCGACGGGGGCATAAGCCCCGCCCTTTGAACCTCCGCGCGGTCTCCGTAGAAATCCTCGGGAGGCCCGGAATATACGCATCTTCCGCCGCCGAGGACGCGGATCTCGTCGGCCCACGAATACACCAGGTCGGTATCATGGGAGGACATGACCACCGTCACGCCGGAGGAATGCAGCTGCTCGGCTATCTCCATGACCTCGTAAGCCATCTGCGGATCCAGCCCCGCCGTCGGCTCGTCCATGATCAGGACGCTGGGCCTCATAGCGAGGACGCCTGCCAACGTGACCCTCTTCCTCTGCCCGTATGACAGCTTCATTATCGGGGACTTACGGTACTCCTCCATCCCGACGGTGAACAAGGCCTCCTCGACCCTCTTGTCCACCTCGTCCTTGGGGAGCTTCATATTCTCCGGACCGTAGGCCACGTCCTGCTCCACATAGGGCTTGAACATCATGTCGTTGGGGTTCTGGAACAGTATGGACACCTCGGAGCGCATCTTGATGACGCCCTTGTGCCTGTAGGACAGCGGCTCCCCCTTGTACAGGACCGTGCCGCTCTGAGGCTTGTACAACGCGTTTAGGACGCTGAAGAGGGTGGACTTCCCCGCCCCGTTGGACCCGAGGACGGCCGTCTTCACCCCTTTGTCTATCTTGATGCACATGCCGTCCAGGACCTTCGGCCCCTTCCTGCTATACGAATAGACTACGTCCCGCGCCTCCAATATCGTATCTGCCATCAGACCGCCTCCACGTCGAATCCGAATTCCTTGAGCCTGTCGATCTGCCCCCGGACGAACGGCTCGTACACGGGATCGTATGCAAGAACCGAGTCCTTCCCTTCGACGGCGCGGGAGAAGCACACGTCCATTCCGTCGAACGCGACGTCCGCGGACCCTCCCAGGACGCGCCTGACATCAGGGCCGTAGATGCAAGAGCATGCGTCCTTCATGTCCTTCATAGCGGACCCCATGGCGTTCACGGCCTCTTCAGGTCCGGCAGGGACCAACCTGACCCTTCCAGAGCGCTTGGACCCGCCGAACTTGGCCAACAGCTCGCAAGGGCAGCGGGGATACGGCTTCGGATCCTTCCCGTGCATGGCCGAGACCTCGCGGTTGATAGAGAATACGCTGGGAGCCAGAAGGCCGCACGCATATACCCTCTCCGCATCGGAGTAGAACTCCTCGGCGTTGCCCGAATGCTCGACGCTTCCCTTGCAGAGGACGTCGGAAACCTCGGCCCACCTGTATGCCAGATCGACGTCGTGCGTCGAGATGAGGACGGTGACCCCTCTCAATGCGAGCTTCTCCGCGATCTCCATGACCTCCATGGACGCCTGGGGGTCCAGCCCCGCGGTGGGCTCGTCCATTATCATCACGCGGGGATCCATCGCCAAGGCCCCAGCTATCGCGACCCTCTTCCTCTGTCCTCCGGACAGCTGCTGGAGCGGACGCCTCTCCAATCCCGTGAGCCTCACGTCCGAAAGCGCCTTGGCAACCCTGACCTCGACGTCCTCGGCGCTCATGCCCAGATTGAGAGGGCCGAATGCCACGTCCTCCTCCACTAGAGAGCAGAATATCTGCTCGTCGGGATTCTGAAGGACCACGGCCACCTCCGACCTCAGATTCCTCAATCCCTCCTTGGTGTATTCGACCGGGGCGCCCTTGTACAGGACCTGCCCCTTCTGCGGCTTGTTGACGCCGGTGAGCGTGTAGAAGAAGGTCGTCTTCCCGGCCCCGTTGGCGCCGAGTATCGCCGTGCGAAGCCCCTCGTTCACCGAGAGGCTGAACCCTTCCATGACCGGCGGCAGGGTAGGGTTGTGGCTAAAAGTAACATCGTCTAGCTCGAACAGCGCCATCGCATCACCCATCCGAAAAGCGGCGCGAACAGCTCCGCCATGTCTATCCATCCGACGGTCCAGAGCCCGATCACATAAAGCGCAGCTGCCAGGCCGATGGACACCACGACCCATTTCACGGACATCTTCTTCGGCGGATGAAACACCGGGAAGACGCCGTCGTAATTACGGCAGGCTAGCGCGGCCTCGGACTTGTCGGCCAGCTCCATCGAGAATATGAAAGTCCCCGTCATGGCGCCTGCGTACGACTTTATCGCGGTCATGGAGCCGTTGTAGCCGAGGCGGCACTGCGCGGCCTCGAGCATCACGAGGAACTTCTCCAAGAGCAGGAACGCATATCTGTAAATCAAGACGATGAGCTCCGTGATCTCCACAGGGCAGTGAAGACTCCTCAGGGCCTGGGCGAGATGAGGTATGGGCGTCGAGCTCGCGAAAGAAAGCATCAACGTCACTCCGGCGATGGCGCGGAAGAATATCAGCCACGCCTTGTTGAAGCTGTCGACGGTCATGTGTATGCCGAACCATAGGATATTTCCCTCCCATAGGGCAGGGTCGGATTTGTCTCCCATGATGGATATCATCCCGCTTCCCAGAATCATGATGGCGATCGCCTCGAGGATCGCCAGGGAAAGTATGAGCGGCACCCTCATGTTCGTGGAATAGGCCATCAGGGCCAATCCTATTGAGAAAGTCACCAAGGGCACCAGTATGCTTTGGGTGATAAGCCCCACTATAAGCAGGGCCATCACCAGAAGTAGTTTGCCGAGAGGCGACCATCCTACCATGCGAGAGCTGTATGCCAGCTCATCCATCTCGACCTGTTCGGACAACCTATCGCCTCCCGTGAATAATCATTCCGACTTCTTCTTCGCCGAACTGGTGCCAATGAAGTACCCTATGATCAGGGCGCCGATGGCGGCCTGGACAGCGAAGAGCATGGATTCGGTCTCACCGGGAAGCTCGAACCCGAGGTCGGCCATCCAGTTGTCGGTCCAGGGCTCGTACCCTATGTCCTCTGCGGCGGATCCTCCGGCGTCGTCAGAGCCCCCGTACTCTCCCGGGACCAGGAGGAACGTGGCGATGATCATTATCGAAATCACGGCGAAGCCGGCGATGTAAATCTTGGCGTTCTTGCTGAGTGCCATTCTCAGGCCTCCTTGGAAGAGAAGTCGTCCTTCTTAAAGGGGTTCAGGGAGTTGGAGTCCGCGATGGCGAAGATCTCGGGCTTGGCGGTGGAGAGGTACTGGGCGAACATGGCCAGGACGATACCCTCGATGATGGCCAGGGGAATCTGGGTGACGGCGTACACGGACATGAAGTCCACGAAGCTGCTGACGAAGTCGGCCCCGTTGGCGGTGACGACGTTGAGGGTCATCTGTATGGCGGTGACGACGTAGGTCATCAGATCGGCGATGGCCGCGGCGACGAACATGCTCACGAACACTCCCGCCTTGGCTGCGCGAAGAGCCTTCCAGCATATAAGTCCGATGAACGGACCGATTATACCCATGGAGACGCAGTTGGCTCCGAGGGTGGTGAATCCGCCGTGGGCGAGAAGAAGCGCCTGGAACACCAGGACGATGGTAGACAGGACTGCGCAGACACCTACGCCGTAGAAGACGACCGCGATTCCGGTTCCGGTCGGATGAGCGCTGGAACCGGTGACGGACGGCAGCTTGAGCGAGGATATGAGGAAGATGAACGCGCCCGACAGAGCGACCGTCATCTTCTGGTCGGGGTGCTCCCTGAGGATCTTGCGGAGTTTCATGACGCCGACTACGAAGAACGGAATCATGATCGCGAACCACACGGCACACCAGACCGGCTCTAGATAGCCTTCCATTATGTGCATTTATTCACCTATGTT
>JAFWTC010000046.1 GCA_017519045.1 Candidatus Methanomethylophilaceae archaeon | reverse complement strand
GCATGGACAAGATCAAAGGGGACTTCCAGAGGCTCTTCGGGTCCCGTCTCGAGCTGGCCCCCCAGGTGGTCCGGCCTTCTCAGGATTCGCGCCGACCGCTTTTTCTGTGATCCCAATGAGTTTCGGCGTCTAAACGCCGTTTCACCTGTATCTTGCCGATATCTTTCAAATATTCTCGCGAATCGGGCGAAATCGATGTTGATAGGTCCATAAAGCCATCATTTCGGGTTTTTGTTACATCTTTCTGTTCTTTTTCGGGCAGGAAACGCAGGCGCATTTTCCTATTGATTTTGCCGTTGAATGGCTATAATGAGGGTCTTCATCCCAAATTATTTAACTTGGTATGAGGTTAGGCGAATCAAAGCAGGAGACATCCCCTTGCATGGGTTAACGCCCAAATGTCGCCTGCTCTTACCCTTTTTTCATTCGACGAGGCAACGGATGGGCATGGAGTCTGACACTGTTTTCGATGCAGCCTTCAAATCCGACGACTCCGTGGTCAAGAACGGCCTCTGCGTCGTGTGCAAAGGCTCTCGCAACCTGTGCGGAAAGTCGCGTTGCCCTCTGATGGCCAAATTCTACTCAGACCAGAGGAGTCTGCCCCAGATCGATTCCAAGGACATCGCCGGCTGCAGCCCTCCGTCGGTGTTCGTGGGCCGCTTCGGCTATCCCAAGGTGGATATAGGTCCGCTGCTTCCGCAGGAGTTCGGGGACACGTCGCTTCTGGACCTTCCGGAGAGATGGGTGGGGCGCAGCCAGTCCGCCATAGTGGACATGCGTTTCAGGCTCGTCCGCGGGAAGCACAGGATCGACGCTACGGACTTCAAGAAGGCCGGGAGGATAGTGGACAACGTCCAGGAGCTGGCGCTCACCGAGAAGCCTGTTGACGTGGAGACCGTCTTCGCCTCGAAGCCCAAGGGGAGGGTGGTGCTGGACGACGCCGTGCAGCCTTTCGGCCCCTCTGGACGCATGGAGACGCTGACCGTGGGCAACGGGAGGTTCGAGAGGAGCCTCGAGAAGAGCTTCTACGACATCGACATGAGAGCAACGGACGCCGTGGTGGCCTCGTACCGTTCAGGCACCCGTGTCACCGAGATCGAGAAGGCGTTCTCCGTCGGAACCATGGGCGTGGACAAGAAGAGGCGCTTCGTCCCGACCAGATGGAGCATCACCGCAGTGGACGACATCATCTCTAAGGAGCTCGTCAGCAAGGTGAAGCATATGGAGACCATCGACAAGTACCGCGTCTACTTCTGGAACCAGCTGGACAACAGGTGGGCGATCGTCATGATGCCCTGCTCCTGGCGGTTCGAGATGATGGAGGCCTGGTACCCCCAGTCCAGCTGGAACATCTCCGATTCGCACATCGATTTCGAGGTGGACAGCGAGGAGTACGACGGCAGGACCACTTACGCCGTCATGGGCGGAAGCTACTACGCAGCCAGGCTCGCCATAGCCGAGAGGCTGGAGAAGGAGCGCCGGTGTGCGGGAGTCATCGTCATGAGGGAGATCCACCCTGGATATAACATCCCTCTCGGCGTGTGGAACATCAGGGAGAACTGCAGGGCAGCCCTCCTGTACGATCCTATAGAATCCGACACCTTGGAAGGCCTCTGGCCCCATATCGACGCTTACATGGACATAAACCATGACGAATGGAAGAAGAGGTCGGAGCTCATCAAGGAGTGGAAGGTGCAGCGTCGTCTGGACGAGTATTATTAAAACTCTAACTCCCGATTTTGATGGTATACATCCCTCGATTGATGCTCTTTCTCCAGGTGCCCGTATGTCTGGCCATGTCCCGATCAACGTCGGGACAGTTATACCGCCATTGTGGTATAACCGATGGGCGGCCTGCCCCAGGCCGCCGACAGCCGCGGGAAATCAACAAATACCCAGAGCGCGGCTCCGCTCATGGTGACGATGGATGGGCGGGGACGGCGAGAGGACGGTGCTGACGCTGAAGGCCAAGATCTACCCCGATTCGGAGCAGGAGAGGGCGATAGCCGCCTGCATCGAGGGGTACCGCCGCGCGTACAACTACATGGTCCTCTACTGCTCGTTCAGCCTCCGCGACTTCGGGCGCCTCCCGTCGTTCGCGGAGCTGTGCCGCTTCTCCACGCTGATCTGGAAGAGGCTCCCGTCCATCCGCGGCATGTACAACAACTCCATGCACGACGCCGCCCGCAGGGCGCTGACCGCCTACAGGGCGTGCATCGAGAGGGGCCGGGGGAGGCCCAGGTTCAAGTCCGTGCGCGCCGCGAGGTCCTACGGGTACCCCAAGCCGCAGGACTTCCGCCTGGAACGGAAGGGCGGGCGCATCCGCCTCAGGCTCGGGAAGGTCGGACGGGTCAGGGGGAGCCGGCAGGAGCCCCTCCCCGGCGACCCCCGGACGTGCACCGTCGTCCGCAAGGACATGGGCACGCACTACGACTACTACGCGTGCGTCACGTTCGACATGGGAGCGGGCTACGGGAGGGGCGAGGAGTGGCCCGAGAGGGACGTCTCGTCGCCCGTGGGGATAGACCTTGGGGTGAGCCATGTGGCCGCGTTCTCCGACGGCGGCGTGTACGACAACCCGAAGGGCTTCTCCAGAGACCTGAAGAGGTTCGAGAGGCTCCACAGGAGGCTCTCGGAGACCCTGCCCGGAACCAGGGCGTACGACAAGGCCAGATCCAGGCTGGCCCATGCATATGAGAGGCTGACGAACAAGCGCAAGCAGATGGTGGAGCAGGTGTCCCACGATGCCGTCTTCCTTCACGGCGGCATCGTGATGGAGGACCTCTCCGTCCAACAGCTGCGCTCCATATCGATGTCCAGGCGGATGAGCCGGCTGTACGCCGACGCCTCCCTGGGTATGATCCGCGCCAGGATAGCGGACAAGGCTCAGAGTGCCGGCCGCAGCGTGGTCCTGGTGGATCCCCGGGGCACGTCGCAGCTGTGCTCCCGCTGCGGGCTCTACGTTGAGAAGGGCCTGTCGGTCAGGCGGCACGAGTGCCCGCGCTGCGGCCTCAGGATCGACCGGGACGTTAACGCCGCCATGAACATACTGGAACGGGGGTCGGCTCGCGACCCCGGCCCCGTCCGAGGGCCGAATCGCCCCGCCGGTCGGCACGGTCCTGCGGATCCGGCCCAGAAGGCCGCAGGTAGGCTTC
>JAFWTC010000006.1 GCA_017519045.1 Candidatus Methanomethylophilaceae archaeon | reverse complement strand
TCCATGAAACTGCTCTGACTTCATGAAGAAGTCAAGTGCTTCTTCGGATGTAAGTGTCAAAACGTTCTTTGCCATTCCGTGTACAGTATTATTATGTTCCGCGCGTTCGAGGACGCCAGGAGGGAGATGGAGATCTACAAGGAGCGCGAGCGCGTCCGCGAGGCCATCCGCGCCAAGGAGCCCTCCAAGAAGTTCGACAACAAGGCCCACGAGGAGGACGACGAGAGGGCCGTGGAGGCCGTCTGGAACAGGATCAGGAAGATGGGGGCCGGACAGCTGGACATAGAGGAGCTTTACGGGCCGGACAGGAACGACAACCTGACGGTCTTCATAGCCCTCCTTCACCTGGTGAGGGACGGCCTCATAGACGTATGGCAGGAAAAGCTCCCCGGCGGCCCGATCCACCTGGAGATCAAGAACGACTCCGCGTCGGGAACCGTCGTGGATGCGGGAGGCACCCAATGAACGCCAAAGCAGCCGTGGAGGCCGCCCTGTTCTCGGCGGCGGACAACCTCCGCATATCGGAGATGGCCGAGAAGACCGGGCTTACCGAGGAGGAGGTCCGCACCGCCCTGGTGGACCTGCGCAGGGACTACGACGTCAGGGAGTCGGCGATAATGATAGCCAAGATCGGCGGCGAGTACAGGATGATGCTCCGCACGGAGTACACCGAGTGCGCCGGAACCTTCTCCAAGGCGGAGATGACCCCGGGGATGATGCGCACCCTGAGCACCATAGCGTACAACCAGCCCGTCCTGCAGTCGGAGCTCTTCAAGACCAGGGGGCCCCGCACCTACGACGACGTCCACGAGCTGATAGAGATGGGATTCGTGTCCGCCAAGAAGAGCGGACAGACCAAGGAGCTCACCACCACCAAGAAGTTCTCGGAATATTTCGGCATCGGGAGCACCCGCAAGGACGACATCCGCAAGTGGATAGAGTCCCAGGCGAAGAACATGGGATGACCGATGATAGTCCTGGACAGCTCCGCATTCTTCTCGATGGACTCCCTGCCGGAGGAGGACCACGTCTGCCCGCCCGGCGTCATACGGGAGCTGGAGAGGTACGAGGACCCCCGCCTGTCGCTCTGGGAGAGCATGATCAACGTCATGGAATGCTCCAAGGAGTCGCTGGCCGCGGTGGAGGAGGCGTCCGTCAAGACGGGAGACGCGGGAAGGCTGTCGCCCGTGGACAAGAGCGTCCTCGCGCTGGCGCTGGACGTCAAGGGCACCATATGGTCCGACGATTACTCGATCCAGAACGTGGCTTCCTCGATGGGGATCGGGTTCCGCGCAGTGGGGATGAAGGGTATAAAGAAGGTCCTGAAATGGGGCTACAGGTGCGTCGGATGCGGGAAGAGGTACGAGACCGACATGCCCGACTGCCCCATATGCGGATCCGCTCTGAAATCCTACAAGATGAAGAAGCGATCACGGGAAGAGGCTCTGGCACCTGATCAGCTTGTTGAGCCTGCGCTTGCCGAGGATCGACATGCAGAACGCGGTGCTCCTCTCGGACCTGAACGCAAACGTGTCGGCAAGCCTCTTGTTGAAGGCGGCCGTTCTCAGAGGCTTGTCCATTATGCGCCTCCATTGGGTCTCGTAATCCTCGAGGGAGCCTGTTCCGGCGGCCTTCGTCGCGGCCACGGTGCCGCCTATGCGGCCGGCTATCATCGCCAGCGGGATTCCGCCTCCGTTGACGGAGATGACCTGTCCCGCCGAATCGCCCACGAGCATCCCGTCGCCTGAGATCGTCCTGGGGACCGGGCCCTCGCTGGGCACGTATTTTCCCTGGACACGGGAATGCTCCTGGAATCCGCGCTTCTCGGCGAACCTGTCGAAATACTCGGTCACCTTGCCGTTGGAGAACCTGGGGGAGCACCCCACTCCGACGTTGGCGCGGCCGTCCTTGGGTATGATCCAGCTGTATGCACCGGGAGCGATGTCGCCGAAGAACATGTACAGGTAAGGTTCGAAATCCCCCTTCACCTGGGCGGTGACCGCCGGATACGGGTTCCTGTTCCTGGACAGCCCCAGGCTTCTGGCGACCCTGGACCCGGGTCCGTCTGCGCCTATGATCACCTTATACGCTATGTCCCCCTGGGACGTCCTGGCCATGCCGCCGTCGATCTTGTCGAAGGAGCATCCGGTGACCAGCCTGGCGCCCTCCTCGACCGCGCGGTCGGCGAGGTATCCGTCAAAGACGTCCCTGTCAATGGTGTATCCGGGCATGTCCAGAAGAGTGACCTTGTCCTTGGGATCGACCAGCTTGATTCCGAAGGTCTCTTTGCAGACCAGCCTCTTGGGGACGTCGAAGAGCGAGTCCTCGTCGGTCAGATTGGGGAACATCTTGACGATCTCCCCGTTGGAAGGCATGTATTCGCCGCATCTCACGGGAGAACCGACCGCGGAGCGCCTCTCTATCATCATGACGTCGGCGCCGGCCTTGGCGGCGTACATGGCCGCAGTGCTTCCGGCAGGACCGGAACCTACGACCAGGACATCTACCTTCTCTGCCATGGGAGTCACCTGTCGCGGTCCACCACGAAGCGGGCGAGGGACTTCAGGGATTCCTTGTACCTGGACTCCGGAATCGGACCCAGATAGGACAATGCGCCCTCGACGAGCTCGCGAGCCTTGTCCATGCACCTCTTGATCGAATCGGTGCGGGATATCAGGTTCAGCGTCTTGACGACGTCCTCGCGCTCGATGAAGGGCCTCTCGAAGAGCTCGCGAATCTCGGCGCCGTGGACCTCGTCCTGCATGGCGTATATCACGGGAAGCGTGGGCTTCCCCTCGAGGAGGTCGGTTCCGACGGCCTTGCCGGTGTTGTGGGGGTCCCCGGTCACATCCAGGGCGTCGTCGACGATCTGGAACGCGAGGCCAAGGTCATGGGCGAATCTGCCGATGGTCTCTACCTCCTCCTCGGTTCCTCCTGCCATGTAGGACCCGGATTTCGCACAGGCCTCGAAGAGCTTGGCGGTCTTCCCCGAGATTATGTGCATGTAGTCCTCCTCGGTGACCTTGGAGAAATGCTCGTTGTCCTTCTGGACGAACTCCCCCTCCCCCATGGCCCCAGAGGCCTCGACGATGTACCCCACTATCTTGGACTTGACGCTGGCCAGCAGGCGGAAGCCGACGGTGAACATGCAGTCGCCCGCGACTATGGCCTTTGTGAGCGTGTACTCCTTGTGGAGCGTCTTGCGTCCCCTGCGGATCTCGCCCTGGTCGTTGATGTCGTCATGGATGAGACTGGCGCTGTGGACGATCTCGAAAGCCGAGCCTATCTTGACCGGGATGCTGGGATCCTCGCCGCCGCATGCGCGGTAAGACAGAATGCAAAGAGCCGGCCTCAGCCTCTTGCCGCCTGAGGACACGACGTAGCGGCACATCTCGGTCAGTTCTCTGTTACCGAATACGAGAGATTCCGCCATCAGCCTTTCGCAATCGGCGAGTTCTTCATCGATACTAGAGTGCCATGGCTCAGCCATCATCCCCACATTATCGGACACTACTTAATCATTGGCTTTAACCGGACAATCTGGACTGCCATGCTGGGCCGACGGCCGTCTAGACATCGTTTTAAATATCGAACCGAATGACGATGGCATGTTCTGCGGAGGATGCGGGGTGCGTATCCCTGAAGGGGCCGGATTCTGCCCGGCGTGCGGATGGAAGGTCGACCCCTCTTTCGAGAAGGAGGCCGTGACGGAGAGAAGGAAGGGGCTCAGCAAGAACCAGGCCTTCGGGATCTCCTTCCTGGTGTCCTTCATAGGCTCCGTCCCGGGACTGGTCACCGGCCTCGTAGCCGCCGTGGTCGCTGTGTTCGGCATATACATCGCAGACAAGGGCGGCGAGGAACTGGTGCCGAGCTCCGTCATGGGCGCGGCCCTAGGACTGGCTGTCGGCACCGCCGTATCCATAGTCATCTTCCTGCTCGTATTCGGCTCGATCACGGGCGCGTTCGGCCTCCGCTGATTATTATTGAAATGACCAGCAAAAGAAAACAGCGACATCCCGGTTGATGGTCCGATGGATTTAGAATTGCGACATCGGTTCATTAATCGCCTAAGAAAAAGGAGCTGATGTCGCATGCAATACATTGGATTGGACGTACATAAGGAT
>JAFWTC010000045.1 GCA_017519045.1 Candidatus Methanomethylophilaceae archaeon | reverse complement strand
GTAGGCGTAGCCCCTTATGTCTGAGGCGTCCTCGAGGAGGACGTCGCCGTCGTAGAAGTCGTGGTCGAAGGCTTGCTCGCCGATGGACGTGACCGAGCCGGGGATGGACACGGACTCCAAGGCGTAGCATCCCCAGAACACCTCGCTACCGATGGACGTGACCGAGCCGGGGATGGACACGGATTCCAAAGAAATACACCCGCAAAATGCGCTGTCCCCGATGGACGTGACCGAGCCGGGGATGGACACGGATCCCAAGGCGCAACAGTAAGCGAACGCCTCGCTACCGATGGACGTGACCGAGCCGGGGATGGACACGAACTCCAAGGAAACGCAGCCATAGAACGCAAAGTCGCCGATGGAGATCACGGCGTACTCCGCACCGTCATACCCAACGGACCGGGGGATCTCCAACTCAGATTCCAGCGAATCCCCGTCACATCCGACGACGGAGACCCCCGCCGGATCGGCAGAAGCCACCCTGTAGACCAAGGCGCCTACGGCGAACTCGTCGCCTCCGGGCACGGTCGGCACGGTCTCCACGACAAGGACGCCGGGGACGTACGTGAAGGAATAGTTGGCGGCGGACCCTCCCGAGGGGGTGAGCGTGTGGTTCCCGACGGAGAGGTCGGAGTTGGCGATTGCGGGCGCGACGTAGCCGGATGCGTTGGAGGCGTCCTCGCCGCCGACGAATCCCTCGACGACGACCTCGTAGGCGGGCTCGGAGCCCTCCGTCACCGTCTCGCCGGCGTACGAGGCGGTCAGGACGGCCTTGGCGATGGACCACGGGACCTCCCTGTCCCTCACGGTGCCGTCGGACCATACGTATCCGCTCTCCAGCCTGAGGACTGCCGTGTAGCTCCCCGCGCCGGTGGCGCCGCCGCCGGTCACGGTGTACCCCTCGCCGGACGGGACCCCGGTCTGCTGCTGGCCCGTGTACGTCAGGCTCCCCGCGGCCGACGGGGCGCTGACGGACTTGACCCTGACGAACCTCTCGTCCATGAGGGCGTACACGTGCCCTCTTATGTCCGAGGCGCTCGTCAGGAGGGTCCCCCCGTTGTAGAAACCATGGTCGAACGCGCCCTCGCCGATGGACTCGACGGAGCTCCCGACGGCGACCGTCTCGAGGGAGGAACATCCGGAGAACGCACAATCGCCGATGGACGTGACCGAGTCGGGAATCGATACCAGCTCGATGGAGGAGCATTCAAAGAACGCCTCGTCGCCGATGGACGTGACCGATCTCGGTATGATGACCTCGGTGGCCCCGGACCCGGCCGCGAACGCGACCAGGCGGCCGTTAAAGACCAACATAACTCTGCCGCCGGACAATCCGTCTCCGCCACCGAATACCTCCAGGGAGGTGCATCCGGAGAACGCCCCGTCGCCGATGTAGTGGACCCCGCGGGAGATCTCCACGGACCCCAGGGAGGTGCATCCGGAGAACGCGTGGCTGCCGATGGACAAGAACGTTTCAGGCATATCCATATATTCCAGGGAGGTGCATCCGGAGAACGCGTAGTCGCCGATGTACATGAGGGACTCACCTGTATACACGGACTCCAGGGAGGTGCATCCGGAGAACGCGTAGTCGCCGATGGACTCTACGATTTCCGGTATGGAAACGGACCCCAGGGAGGTGCATCCGGAGAACGCGTAGTCGCCGATGGACACTACGAGGTCCTGCATGTTCACGGTCCTCAAGAAGGAGCATCCGTCGAACGCATGTTCGCCGATTGACGAGACCGGGACCTGGTGGCCAGAGTACGACAGCTCCTCGGGTATCACTAGGTCCCAGGGCCCTTCCTCCCCGGAGTAGGTGTATCCGACGACGATGGCGGCATCCCATGACTCGACCTGTACTATTTCGTATACCAGCCCGTCGTACTCGAACGTATCGGCGTCGCTCGCGGGCAGCAGGGCCAGGCACAGGACGGCCAAAACCCCCGCGGCCAGCATGAACAGCCCCCTCCCCGCGGTGAAGAGGCCGGGGCGGAGCGAGGACCGCCGGGAGGCGCAAAGCCCCCGGACGGGCCGGTCCCTGCGGTAATTTTCGACTGATAAAATGAACATCGGGAATCGTAACGGTGTTAGAGGATAAAACCAATGCTGTACGAGGGAGGAATGACGTCGTCTGCAAGGGGCCGCCGCACCGCATCCCGCCATCTAACGAAAACGCGGACGCGCTGAGTGGCGTAATCCGCGTCTCCCGCCTCGGACGGGACCTGCGCACCCGGCACCTCCTGGCGTTCTCGGTCAATCTTGGCCTCGGATTGTTAAACGGCCGACCGCCGCGCCCTTCTGGGCCGGGGCCTACGCCGTCTTCTCTTTCACGACTGGGGCTGCAGCCTTGTCCTTCCTGCGCAGGAATCCGAATGCCATGGCGGGGCCTTCGCTGTCGGGTACGATAATGGTTGGCCCTTGCCGCCATGCCCGCGGGCGTGCCTCGGCACCTGATGGACCGATTTCTTCCTGTCGCATAGATATATGCTGGGATATCGTTTGGTTCGTTCCTGCAGTTTGTCTTCAAGGGGTCAGCCCCTGTCTCCAAGGGTCCCCTTGAGGACACGTCGGATCTCCCACCCTAAAGGACAGGCAAACCCGCCTTTTCCCCACCCTTAAGGACAGCACCCCTTGGGGACAGGCCCCGGAACGCGTCTTAGCTATCGGAGAGGGGCCGCGGCCATCGGTAAGGGCACCCTTTCCGATATGTCGGGGGAGACACCCTTCCCGATAGCGGAAACGGGCGTTTACCTGCCCTTCCCGATAGGCCCCCTTACCGATAGCCGGATCCAAGCCGTGCCGAGCCGCAAGGCGGGGCAGTAAGCTACGACCCAAAAGGGAGGGGGCTGGATGCCGACGCCCTTGCCCCCCTTAGGAAGGCGATTGGCGACATCATCCGTAGCTCTCCCCTCAGGGACCTGTTCAAGCGTCACATAGCCGAAAGGGTGTCCGACGACGTGTAGCTGGCCTCCAACATCCTGGGATTCGAGACCCTGGGCTGGATGTGCTATTACTGCTACTACCGCCCTGACCCGGATATAAAGGCGCTCTCGAGGTTCATGAGGGGTCCCTCCAGGGGCGAGGACGGGAGGCGCCTCGGATGAGCCCCGACGAGCCCGGGGTCGCCGAGGAGCCCTACGTCCCCGCCCACATGGGGACGGACCAGGACTTCGCCGCCCACGACTACCTCTGGGAGCCGGTCCGCGTCGGCGCGGACGTCGGGGTGATAGCGGTCATGAGGGACATACAGGCAGCCAAGGTCATGTCCCTCGACGACCTCTACAGCAACCTGGAGAAGGGGGAGGCCGACAGGGTCAGCGCCTTCGCCGTCGCCCACGCCGGGGACTGGGAGTACCCCTCCGGCTACCGCCCGGGGGATATCCTGTGCCTCGAGGGTGTGGGGGCGGCCGAGGGGCCCCTCTCCGCCAGGCTAGAGGCCGTCGCGGAGAAGATGAGGGCCTACCTGGGCAGCCACATCGTGTTCGGCGGGAAGAACGACGTCGAGCTTGTCATAGCCTTCATCGTCAGCACGTACTTGTTCACCGCCTTCGAGTACGCCCCGAGGCTTCTCATCAGCGGGGTGACGAACTCGGGGAAGTCCACTCTGATGGACGTCCTCCGGGAGCTCTGCTACCGCGCCAACTTCGCCGCCGACACCACGGAGGCGTCCCTCTTCAGGGTGATAGACGAGTGCCAGGTTACTGCGATCCTCGACGAGTTCCAGGACTACAGCAAGCCGGCCCAGGCCGACATCAAGAAGATCCTGAAGAACGGGATAACCCGCGGCCACAACGTCCAGCGGACAGAGAAGACGAGTAGCGGGAGAATGGTGCCGAGGTCATATAGCATCTTCTCCCCGATCGTGATGGGGAACCAGGCCGACGGCGACCCGCTCCCCGACGAGGTGGTCAACCGCTCCATCACGGTGACCATGCTCTACTGCCCCCACATGAGGGTCCCCATGCGCCCCGACCGCGAGAAGCTCAGGGAGATCCGTAACGAGCTCTACGCCATCAGGTGCCTGTGGGCGTCGGGGCAGGACATGGGCGAGGTCGAGAGGACCTTCTGCGAGTGCGTCGAGGAGCTCCAGGACGAGAGGGGGATAGAGGCTGGCGGGAGGGCCTACGTCTTCACCAACAGGACCCGCGACATCATGGGGACGGTATACACCGTCTCGAGGCTCGTCGGGAACTCCCCTACCATCGTCGAGGCCATGGGCGAGGCCCAGGAGGCCGTCAGGATCGATGAGATGGGGAGCGGGCTCGGTCTCCTCTTCAGGTCGATGGTCGGGCTCATGGAGGAGAAAATGGCTACCTTCCCCCTGTTGTCTCCAGCGGAGGCCCTGGAGGAGCTGACCACCCGCGAGTTCGCGGCCCGCTACCAGGAGGAACTCGAACTCCTCGGCGAGCTCCCCCCGGGTCGCAGGATCTCAACCCGCACCGTCACCCACATGCTGACCCGCAGCGGATTCGGATTCAAGGTCTACCAGGACTCCAGCAACAAGAGCCATCTCGGGGGGTGCGACGTGTGGTCCATCTTCCAGAGGGCCCTGTACAGGTACGGAACCGAGAAGGACATCAGGAAGTACGGGGGGACGCCCCTCCAGCCCGGCCCCGGGCGGCTCAACGCGCCCGCCGAGGAGGTCCGCGATGGCCAGAGCCGAGGGCTCCGCCCAGGCCCTCCGCCGGGAGGACCTGTCGAAGGTCCACCTGGGCCGGAAGCCGTTCGTCGCGAGCATAAGGTACTACGAGGCCTACCAGGAAGGCAGGCTCAGCAAGAGCACCATGAAGGTGGACCTCCGCAGGCTCAAGCGGTTCGCGGCCTTCTTCGAGGGGCTGGCCGAGTCCGGGGTGTGCGGCACCACCGACCCCCGCCGCATGGACGAGGCCACGGTGAACGAGTTCCTGATCTGGATGAGGAGCGAGGGGCTCAAGGAGTCCACCGCCGAGGGCTACGTGAAGATACTGAACCGCATGCTGAACCTGTTCGGCAACCCGGTGATCGACGAGATGCGCAAGAAGCCGTGGCAGTACAGGTTCCCCAAGGCCCCCAGGGACACCCCGATATCGGCCCTGAGCCGGGAGGAGCTGCAGGCGGTGATCGACGCGACCTACGACCTCAGGGGGTGGTCGGGGGAGGTGTTCAGGGGCATGCTGGCCCTGTCGTTCGCCACCGCGGCCCGCCCCAAGGAGGTGCTCTCCGCCCAGCGCGAGGACCTCGACCTGGAGCGCAGGGAGTTCTTCGTCCGCCACCCCAAGGGCGAGGGCACCTGGGGGACGCCTCAGTGGGTCCCCATCGTCCGTGAGGACGCCGTCCCGCTCATCGAGGCCTTCCTCGAGGAGAGGGCCAGGATGATGGGGGAGAGGGGGGTGGCCTCCCCCTACCTCTTCGTCAACCCGGGCACCGAGCTGCCCTACACCGACAAGACGATGCGCTTCGTGAAGAAGAAGGTCGAGGACCTGTGCGGGGTGAGCTTCAGCATCAAGGACATGAGGTCCACGTTCGCCACCCTCACGGTGAACGACGACGTCAGGCGTCTCGACGCGGTGTCGTTCCAGCTGAGGCACTCCAGCACCGAGACCACCCGCAGGTACTACGCCCGGATCAACCGCGAGGAGGCCGTGCGCAAGGGCCTGGAGGGCGCCTGGAGGGAGACCGCCATAGACGTCCGCCGCGGCGGCCCCGGGGACGCCTGAAACCCCTTCCGCCCCCTCCGCGGGGGCGTTCTCCCGTCAATCGGACGGATGTTATTTACTATGTAATAACTTTAGAAATAATATCTGTATTCAGTCTATAACAAATCGATTTTCAATATAAAAGATGTCGTTTCTTTGATAAACATGGGTTAAAATGCCCTCAAATCCCGCCCATGTCGACTTCCGAAAATATTGGCGGATACATCCAACTGGCTCGGGAAGGCCTCGTAGAACCCTAATAACGTTCGAAAACGCGTTATTGAAAACGTAATAAATCACGATACAATCCATAGGGATTCCATAGAACATACTGATAATAGATATACATCATATGTAGAATATACAGAAAGCGTCGAAACAGGCCTCGAAATGCCGAAAACTATTGACTTCTGAAAACGAAGATCTGGACAGATAGACGAGCGGACCCGCCGGGATTCGAACCCGGGTCCGAGGCTCCGGAGGCCCCCATCCTATCCAGGCTACACTACGGGTCCTTATGGAAGAAGTAAGGGGTTTGTTCGGAGCGGGATCACTCCTTGTTGAACTCGGTGTAACCGCAGCGTCCGCAGGCCTTGCGATCCTTGTGGACCGCCATGAAGACGCCAGGGCCGCACTTGGGGCAGACGGGCTTTACCCTGACGACCTTGTCGCTTTCGACCTTGTACGCGTCCTTCTTGCTGACGGAGGACTTCTTTGCTGCTGCTTTTCCTGCCATCCGGATCACTCCTCCGCGGGCTTCTCGGCCTTGGGGGCCTCGATTCCGTTCCTCTTGAGAAGGTGGTCGCGGTCGTACTCGAGGGCGGCCTCCATGTTGTCGTAGACCTTGGCGTATCCGGTGGATTTGCCCCTTCCGTAGACGGACTCTATGTGGTCGATGACGATGCAGTTCCTCTTGGACTTCGTCATCTTCGCGATCTCCTCCGCGACGGCGTTCCTTCCAGGGGTCGACTCTCCGTCGTGGGCGACGGTGAAGTGGACTTCGGTTCTCTTCAAGAGGGGGTTCTCCCTCTTCTGCGTGATTTCGATCTTCATTCGATCTCCTCCATTCTAGCGACCATTTCGGTGGCCTTCATTTGGATGGACTCGTCCGTGGTGACGAGCATCATGCATTTTCCGGGCCATCCGTAGACGATCCTGGTCCCGGGGGGCGACAGGATGATGCAAGGCAGCAGAGCCAGGTCCTCCTCCCCGTGTACCAGTAGCAGTCCGCTTCCGGTCCCTTCGATGCTTCTGCGGACGGCGTCCGCCAGTTCGGCGGTTATCGTTCCCGCAGGGTTGACGGCCTCGTCCTTAGGCTCGTCCTGGACGAGCTGTGCGAACTCGGTCATCTCGCGGCGTTCGGTGGATCCGTCGTATATGGACAGGTCCGGCCTTATTCCGCGTCTTCTGAACGTCAGGGATACCACGTCCCCGACCGTTATTAAAGGCGTTTCCTCACTGAACGACTCCAGGTCGGAATCGTACAGCTCAATACCGAGAGGCTCCTTGAACTTCCTCCTCAGACGGGAGGGCAGCGCCAGGTCCTTCTCGAACATGAGTGTCAACGTACCTTGAGGGCATATTTCCCGTTCTTGGATATGCCCATGGCCTTGGCGATGTCGGACTTCTCGAAGTCGACCACCGCGAGGTAGCCCTGCCATTCCCTGGTCAGCTGTCCGCGGCAGTAAGGGCAGGTGTGTATGTCGGCCTTGTCGGCCTTGAGCTGCTCGGAGTCGACCAGCATCTTGCAGTTCTTGCATGCCAGCAGGTTCTTCACGTCACTCATCAGACTCACCCTTCGATTTCTTCTTGTTGTCCTCGTCCAGCCACTGGAGCTTCCCGAGGCCGATCTGGCGCATGGTGAGGCCGATCTTGCTCTCCTGCGGGTTCTTCTCGTTCAGGTCGATGCTGACGACCCTGGCCCTGACCACGTCTCCGACGGCGAGGTACCTTCCGCTCTCCTTTCCTACGAGCCTCTGGTTGTTCTCGTCGATGTCCACGCGGTCGTCCATGACCTGGCTCACGTGGAGCAGGCCGTCCAGCGGCCCGAACCTCACGAACGCTCCGAACTTCACTATCTCGACGACGTTGCCCTCGACGATCTCGTCGTTCTCGGGCCTGAAAACCACCTGGTCGAACTTCACGGCCTGGTGGACGCCTCCGTTCCCGTGGACGATGCGCCCGGGCCCGACGGGCCTGACGTTCTTCACGAGGACGGTGAAGGACTTGTCCGCCCCGAACCTGCCCCCGTAGGTCTCCCAGGTGAGCTTCTCGACGATGCTGTCGATGTCCTCGCCCAGCTCCGCCGGCGGGATGCAGACGAGCCTCTCAACGTCGGTGATCTCAGTGTACATGAGTGATCCTCTTGGTTGGCAATATGCCTATTATATTTAAATGGACCCCTGGCCGCGCTCACATGTCGGGGAACTTCTCGCGGTATCTCTTCATGCAGACGGAGACCATGTCCTTGGCCGCGTCGGGTCCGAGCATCTCCTTGGTCTCGGTCACCTTGCCCTCGAGGGCCTTGTACACGGAGAAGAAGTGCTTGAGCTCGTCGACGATGTGCTTGGGCAGCTGGTCGACGCTCTCTATGTCCCTGAGGTAGCGGTCCTTGGTGGCGACGGTGATGACCTTGTCGTCCTGGTCCCCGCCGTCGATCATCTTCAGGAGGCCGATGGGCTTGCACTCCACGAGGGTGTTCGGATAGAGCGTCTCGGTGCAGATGAGGACGATGTCCAGGGGGTCGCCGTCGAAGGCGAAGGTCCTGGGGATGTACCCGTAGTTCCAGGGGTAGGCGGTGGCGGTGGAGAGGATCCTGTCGAGGGCCAGCATGCCGGTGTCCTCGTCTATCTCGTACTTCACCTTGCTTCCCTTGGGAATCTCGATTACGGCCGTGAACTTCTCGGGCTTGACCCTGTCCATGGGGAGGTCGTGCAGTATCATTGATATCGTCGCGCGGTAGAATATGAACCTATTTTATACATGCGCCGTCGGGCGCGGCGCACCAGGCGAGGGGCCCCGTCCTCGTCGAGATAGCCGACGCCGAGCGTGTCCACGGGGTTGATCACGGGCCTTCCGGACGCCTTCGCCGCGCATCCCGCCCCGAGGTCGCAGCAGAGGGCCATGACCACGTCGTAGTCGCTCCTTCCCCCCAGGCGCTCCAGAGCCTTGGACATGAAGCACGCCGCGGACGCCGTCTCCGTCCCGGCCACGTCGACGTTCTCCGACGCCAGCATCGCCGCCGTCTCCTCGGCCCTCTCCCCGCCTCCGACGCCGCACAGCCTGGCGCAGGTG
>JAFWTC010000044.1 GCA_017519045.1 Candidatus Methanomethylophilaceae archaeon | reverse complement strand
ACTGGCGGCACCCCTCCAGCGGGGAGAACGCGAACGGATGGTCCGCGTCCCAGGTGTAGTACACGCCGTCCCGCCCTCCGGTCTCCTCGCGGATGACCGCGCAGAGGCCCTCGTACGAGTCCCCCTTGTCGATAATGAAGACGCTCTGGCCGAGGTCGAAGCAGCTGCGGACGTACCAGTTCGTGAAGAACGACTTGCCCGTGCCGGACGGTCCCAGGATGAACGCGTTGTAGTTCTCGATCCACTTCGCCCCATAGGCCCCCCGCTGGGTGTCGACGACGACGGGGACGTGGCGCCTGCGGTCCGTGATGCGGAGGTTGCCGCCGGGGAAGTCCCGGACGAACGACTCCCCGACGGAGAGGCACACCGCCTGCTCCAGCTCGGCGATCATCAGGTTGTCCTCCCCGATCTCCATGGCCCCGCCGGGGATCCCCGCGAACCAGAGCTGCGGGGTGTCCGTGGTGTTGAGCCTGCCGGTGAGCCCCATGGAGGAGAGGGCGGCGCCCACGGCGCCCCGCATGGCGAGCTCCTCCTCCCGGGGACCCCAGGAGAGGATGTTCATGTGGGTGTAGAGGGCCGCCGTGCTCTCTGAATGGATGAGGTCGATGAAGCGTGCGATGCCTTCGGCGTTGACGGTGTTCTCGGCGCTGCCCCTCGACATCGAGGTCATGTTGCGCATCCTCCGGTCCAGTTCGCGGAGGGCGTGCTGCTGGCTGGGGTAGAGCCAGTAGACGTTCACGATGTGCTCGTGGGCGAGCCCCGACCCGACGGGGGAGGCCGAAGACAGGAGGACGTCGCAGCCCTCGCAGGAGAGCGCCCGCACCCTCATGGTGTTCGACACCTCGCCGGGGAGGTCGTCCGTACGGGAGAAGCTGTGCGAGAACAGGCGGCGGCCGTCCCTGTCCAGGTACGTGCCGTCGGTCTGGAGGATGTCCGTCCCGTCGACGGGGGAGCCGAACCACCGGAGGTACTCCTCCAGGAGCCCGTCGTCCCCTCCGGGAACGCCTTCGAGCTCCTCTGTAGTGACCCTCCTGGAACGGAAGCCGCCCGCCGAGGCGAACACCGAGACGAACTCCGAGAAGCGGCTCTCCGCCTGACGGAGCCGTTCGCCGAGCCCTTTTATTTCCGGGCTTCGGTAGCGGATGCCGGAGGCGGCGCCCTGGAAGGCGCCCTTCATGGCTCCGGCCCGCCCCTCCAGGGCGGGGTTGAAGGTCAGCCAGAGGAACGCCCTGTGCTCCAGGTAAGCGCGTCCCTCGAAATGGCGCGTGAAGCAGTCGTCGAGGAACCGTCCGGAGGGCTCGGCGTGGTAGAGCCGCCTCCTGTAGATGTCCTGGCGGTGGACCATCGTCCATTCGGGGAGCCCCCGGAAGGCCGAGGCCATCATCGTGGTCATGGAGTCGTACTCCTCCTGGGTGACGGTGTACTCTTCCGGCGGGAAGAGCTCCCAGCCGAAGGTGACGGCGCCGTCCCGCGCGAGGAGGACCCCGTCGGCGACGCACGCCACGGGGATGCAGTCCTCCAGGTGTATGGTCTTCCTGTCGTTCATGTCAGAGGCCTCCTGTCGTGGAGCGGGGGAGGTTGAAGCCCCGCCATATGTTCCTTACGTGCTTGGGGCGGACCCTGTACAGGGAAGGGTAACCCTTCCGTACGATGCGCTTCCAGATGTCCTTCTCGTCGATCCTGGACTGGAGGGACAGGGTGAGGAGGTAGGCCGCGACGGCCCCGACCAGCCCCGCCCCGAAACCCGCCACCGTGGCGACGGCCCGGCCGGCGACGAGCCCGACCACGAGCGCGAGCGCCGCGCCGAGGGCCATCACCCACATGAACCGCCCCCTGATGCCGAAGAAGGCCGCCGGGCGGTCGAGGCTCCTGTATACCCTGCGCCTCATGTCAGGAGAAGGACATGGCCGCCTTGATGATCGCGAGGATCACGAAGACGGCGATGAGGCCGAGCCCCACGGACGTGATGGCGTCCTTGCTCTGGGGCTCTCCCTTGAACGCCTTGATCGCTGCGGGGATGAGGCAGATGGCGCCCACGATGCCGCTGAAGATGAAGGCGATGTTGATGATGTACTTCCCGGCGCTCTGGCCCTCCGACGCGATGTTCTGGAGGGTGTTCAGCCCCTGGAAGTTCTGCGCCGCGAGGGGGAGCGCCCCGAGGGCGAGCCCTGCGGCGAGGATGAGGGGGATGATGTGAATGCGTTTCATGGTATGTGTCTATTCCTGGTTCTCTTCCGTCCGTCCGTCCCCGCTGTCCATGTCGGGGACGGGGACGTGCCGGAGGCTGTCGTCGATATGGAGTGTCGCGGGTGCGTCCCCGCCGGGGCGGGGCGTCAGGTCCACGGGCGTGCGTTCGAGGATGGTCCTGGAGTCGCCGCCCGCCTCGAGGGCCTCCTTCAGCTCCCGCTTGTACTGGGCGTGCAGCCCGCCGATCCAGGGCAGGGTGTAGCCCTCCGCATAGAGGTCGTCCGCGATCTCGTACTTCCGGATGGCGGACGTGTCGGGGGAGAGGTACTCGGCGTAGAGCTCCGGCCTCTCCCTCCGCGTTACCTCGACGGGGAGCAGCGGAAGGTCGATGGCTCCCGGCCCCTCCCAGTGGTCGTGTATGTCGTCGCGGATGAGCACGGCGGTGGTCCGTCCGACCTTGCGGACGGTGACGATCCCGCCCGGCGTCTCCACGGCGACGCCTCCGTCTGCGCCGCGCCCGCCGGAGGTCTCCTTCCCCTGCTGGGGCAGCAGGAGGAGGACCGTGAACACCACGGCCGCGGCGGAGAGGGCCGCGACGATGCAGATGAGGCCCGTGGTCATCTCGATGCGGGTTTGATGGAGTCGATCCTGCCCTTCAGCGCCTCGAGGAAGGGGATGATGGCAGGGCTCCACTTGTTCACGTAACGGACGGGGAAGCACAGGGTCGAGCGGACGAAGGCCATCTCGGAGGGGTCGCGGGAGATCTTGCGGATGTCCCTCAGGACCTCGTCCATGACCGGGAGCCCGCGCGAGAGGAACGGCTCCGCGCCGCGGCGGAAACGGCTTCCGTCCCCCTTCGCTTCCGAGAAGGACACCCTGTTCCAGAAGAGGACGAGGGGAACGCCCTGGCGGCGCATCGCGTCCGCGACCACGAGGGCGCTGCGGCGCGACTGGCTGTCGGTGTCCATCGGGACGGCGACGTAGTCCAGGTATCCGTTCGCGGCGACGTAGGAGACCGGCTCGTCGAAGGTGAAACGTCCCGGGAAGTCGAGGAGCACGTAGGAATACCCGCCCGCCATGACGTTCTCCAGGAAGGGGAACACCGTCGTGGGGTAGTAGACCCCGGAGGGCCCGGCCGGGACGGTGAGCACGTCGTAGGGAGGGACGTCCCGCGGGTTGGCGCGGAGCCACCCCGCGAGGGGGGACTTCGGGTCCTCCAGGATGGCGAGCTCGCTGCGGCGCAGCTCCATGAAGTGGTAGGAGGGGTAGTCGAAGTCCGCCACGCAGACGGACTCGCCGTGCACGTAGGCGAGGTAGGAGGCGAGCAGGGCGGTGACCGTCGTCTTGCCGACGCCGCCCTTCTCGTTGTATATGCTGAGCCTCACCATAAAAGAAAAATGTAATTTTCGACAAAGAAAAGAATAATATCTAAATAATCAAAGAAAAGTGTAGTTAAAGATACGAAAAGTTAATGTTAGTCCTGGCGTCTTACCAATGCAGGCGGCTATTTGTCGGACGAAGATAGAGGACGCAATTCTTGTTTGGTATCGGTATGGTCGCTGTCATAGAGGCTGTTACGGCGGAATTTCTTACATTTGTAGATTCATAGGAACTCCAATGGCACAGAACGATAACACCGATCAACCCGAAATCAGAGTCGTGGGACACGTAGACCTTACTCAGTTCGACCCGAAAAAGGGCAAGAAACGCGAGCGAATTCGGGGAGGAGCGAAGGAGAACTCCTCCGTTTCGGACCATGACGGCGAAAGCGGGACGGGAGAGTCATCTGCGCCCGGCCTGAAGGTGGTGGGGCAGATCGAACTTCCTGAAATCAAGCAGGAGAACAGGGAGCTGCAGCGCCAGGGATCCTCAACGACGGTCCTTCCCAACGGCATGTATCAGATCGATCCTTCCAAGAAGTGGCAGGTGGGCGCCGTAATCTTCTATGACGCGATGAAGAACGAGTTCGGCATGATCGCCGTCAAGGCCAGGCATGCCAGCACCTACCGTTTCCAGAAGGCCGTCAAGCGGGGGAGCGCGTCGCTGGACAGGGGCGACCTGGTCATCTTCTTGGCCAGGGGCAGGAACGTCGAGGAGCTGATTCCCATCAGGAATGTCGCCAATCTCCCCTGGGGGATGATACTCCGCCATGTCGATTTCTACAAAGACATCGAATTCGAATACACGATCGACCGTGTCACCGGAAGGAAGGGGAGCATATCGGTTCCCGTCATCGAGACATGCCTCAGGCATGCGAAGGAGGCGGACGAGCTGAACATGGTGAAAACTCTCTACCGGAAGCTCCGTTCGGCCGAGACGGAGGAGATCATGGAGGAGATGCTGCGGAAGGTGTTTCCCTGCGGCGTCCGCAAGGTCTTCGAAAAACGCTGCCTGAACATGGACTATGCGGCCTCGCTCATGCAGGAGGAGAACTCGTACATGCCCGAGTACCGTGTCGTGGTCACGACCCTTCTGAAGATGTCCATAGAGGACGGGGACCTTGCCACGGCGGCGAAGTGTTACGTTTACTTCAACGGGTTCGACGACACGTACGGCGATTTCCTGACGAAGTTGAACGAGAAATCCGACGACTGGAACGCCCTGGTCTCCCTCGTCAGGAGTTTCCCCGTCGAGGAGGACGGAGCCGATTTCCTTCTGGATATCCTTCAGAGCGGGACGGAAGTGAAACCGACCCCGGAAGTCATACTGGCGGCGTTCATTGTGAAAATGAAGTCTGCCGGAGGTGAGGCCGCCCTTCCGTATGAGAAACTGTTCCGTTCGTTCCCTATCGGGACCATTAGGAAGGACTCCATGGCAAGTATCCTGAATGCGGAATGGACGAGGGAGGAGCGGTTGTTCATCCTGGATGTTCTGCCGGAGAACATGGTCATGGAGATCGTCGTAGAGTCTTTTCCGGACACCCCGCTGGCGAAGCTCTACATTGGGAAGCTCTGGGAGAAGGCGAGCCGGTTGGACTACGCTTGCATCGACATCGAATCGGACCATGAGTATGTCTCAGAGGCGGCCTCCGTCTGCGGCGACAAGACGTCGGAGGCGAAGTCCCAGGCGGAACTGCCCGAAGTGATAAAGGCAATCGCGGCCGCGGACATGATCATCGGGCACAACATCAAGGAGTGGGACCTTCCCATCCTCGGGAAGAAAGGCCTTGTCGTCAGGGACGACCAGTTCATATGGGACACCTACGAGATGGAGCTCATCCTCGACCCGACGCGGTTCTCCTATGCGCTCGAAGGGCCGCACACGGCCGTCGGCGACGCCCGTCTGTGCGAGAAGCTTTTCTGGAACCAGGTTTACAGGCTTGCCGCCAGCGGCCCCGGCTGGGGTCGGCTGGGCCATGTGTTCGAACTGTTTCCCGATTCCGTCAAGAGCTTCTTCGCCCGGATACAGAACAAGGAGTATCATCCCTTCCTGAAGGAGAAGGCTGGAGTCGATACGGTATTCTTCCGGCAGCAGTCCCTGCTTGACAAGACCCTCGAGGACAAGCTTGCCGGAATCTCCGGGCGGTCCCTCATCCTGGCCCCTTCGGAGCTGTGGCCCGCCATAGCCTCCCGTGTGAGGGCGGTCTTCCCGTCCGCGAAGGGCATCGAGTACCTGTCCGTCTCCGAATCGGCGGTCAATGGGCAGTCCGACATGGACCCCGTCCGCAGGGCGGTCCTGAGGACGTTCACCGCACCTCCGTGCAATCCACTTGTCGCGAGGCTCTCTTCTGCCGCCCGTGTCCTTCTCCCGGACGACGTGCTTGTCTCATGCTCCGTAGATTCGGGTTTGGGCGACGGGGTCATCTGCACGGATTCGTTCGGCGTTGAGGACCTCGGCGACCTGGGCGCCCTAGGGATCACGGACATCTATGTGACCGGATACGAGATCGAGAGCCGGATGAACAGCATGCCGTTGGGCGAGCCGTTCTGCGCGGCCGACCTTCTGAACAATCCCCTCGGGGCAAAGCTTCTGATGCAGCTGTCCGGCGCCACGTTCGTGCCCATAAGGACGGAGGACTGCGTGGCCCTCCATCTTCCGGAGCTCCCGCCCGACGTCCAAAACATCTGGATGCGCAAGGACGAGAAAGGGTTATTCCAGGTTTACTGCAACAGAAACTTCTCAGAGTTCCTTTCCGCCTTGACCTTCCGCTATCCGGCTATCGTCCAGCACCAGGTCCAGTGGCTGTTTTCGGACACGAGGGAGTCGCGGATCACCGTGGTCGCCACGAAGCGGAACCCCCGCTTCAACGCGGCGATGAAGAGGGTGAACCCCACGTCGCTGTACCGCTCGATGTACTGGACCTACCAGTTCGCACTGCTCTGCAGGGCGTCCATGTCTCCAGTGAAGGTCCTCTTCGTGTCAAATCCCCTCGAGGTGGAACCGGTGCGGGCGTACGCGGAGTCCCAGGGGTTCTACGCCCCGCCGGGGAACATACCGGTCCAGCGAAGGATCGAACTCTGCGCCGCCCGCTCTTCGCTAAAAAAGATGGTGGTCATCGGCCCGGCTGAATTCAAGGTCCTCCGGGAGTCGAGGATAGAGCAGCAGTACTGCCTCATATGGGACAACCTGGACACCGATTCCCTTCAGGTGATGTGGCGCCATCTCCTCCCTTTCGGAGACGAACCGAAATACGAGGCCGAAAGGAAGGAACAGGAGGAGGGAATCCCCAGCGCCCTGTCCTGCGTCCTCGCCGTCTGGCCGATGGTAAAGTACTATTACCGGCAGATGGCCCGGCAGAACCCCCAGAACGAGCTGGTTCTTCTCGATCCGTGTTTCGACGATTACCGCGAACTGGAAAAGAGCTTCCTGGCGACGCGTCAGGAAGTGACGCTGTGGGAGAACGAGGAGGCGTACAAGGAGAGCCTCCAGAGCGCCCAGCATTTCTTTGCGGGAGCGAAACGGGAGGAGGACTTGGACATCGATTTCGAGAAGGCGAAGGACACCATCCGGCAGGTATTCCTTGATCCGAAGACGGACACCCCTCCCGCTACATGGTACCCCATCCAGGAGAAGGCGCTCCCGCAGGTGTTCCACAGGCGGTCACACAGCCTGATAGCCATCCCGACCGGTGGAGGCAAGTCGGTGCTCTTCCAGGGGCCGGCTCTCTATCGTGCGGCGTTCACCAACCGTCTCTCCATCGTCATCACCCCCCTGAAGGCCCTGATGCAGGACCAGGTCAACAACCTTCAGGACCTGGGTTTCCTCACCAACGTGGAGTATCTGAATTCGGACAAGTCGCGCCCGGAGACGAGCCGCATCTACAGGAAGGTGACCGGCGGCGAGATTGCTCTGCTTTATGTTACGCCCGAACGGTTCCGCTCGCGGGGCTTCCGCACCGCCCTTGAACTGAGGATGGAGATGGACGGCGGTCTCGAATACATCATCTTCGACGAGGCCCACTGCATCTCCCAGTGGGGGCTGGATTTCCGGCCGGAGTACCTGAGCACCGCCCAGACCTGCGCGCGGATGGCCGCCCGATTCCCGGGAACGTGCATCGAACTGT
>JAFWTC010000043.1 GCA_017519045.1 Candidatus Methanomethylophilaceae archaeon | reverse complement strand
TGTGATGACGTTGAGCGCGGCCATGTCCTCGACCTTGCCGGTGTAGGGGTTGAATCCGGCGTAGAGCTTTCCGGCCTTGTGCTGCTTCCTCATCTCGATGACGATGTCGATGGGGTCCTGTCCGGCATTCTCGGCGAGGGTGGAGGGTATGACCTCCATGGCGGAGGCGTAGGCCTCGATGGCGATCTGGGCCCTTCCTCCGACGGAGGCGGCGTAGTCGCGGAGCTGCATGGCGATCTCCATGGCGGTGGATCCTCCGCCGGTGACCATCATGCCGTCCTCGATGGCGACCTTCACGACGGACCAGGCGTCGACCAGGGACCTCTCGACCTCGTCGGCGACGTGGTTGGTGCCTCCCCTGACGAGCACGGAGACGGTCTTGGGGTCCTTGACTCCCATGATGAACGTCATCTCCTCGTCCTCGACCTTCTTGAGCTCCACCTTGTCGGCGTACCCGAGGTCGGACTCGTCGATCTCCATGATCTTGTTGACGATGTTGGCGCCGGTGGACCTTCCGAGCCTCTCCATGTCGGACTTCTTGACGCGCCTGCAGGCGTAGATTCCGGCCTTGGCGAAGAAGTGCTGGGCGAGGTCGTCGATTCCCTTCTGGCAGAACACGACGTTGGCTCCGGAGGCCTTCACCTTGTCGACCATGGCCCTGAGCATGTTCTCCTCCTCGGCGACGAAGGCGGCGATCTGGTTGGGGTCGGTGATCTGGATCTTCGCGTCGATCTCGGTCTTCTTGACCTCGAAGGCGGCGTCGACCAGGGCGATCTTGGCCTTCTCGACGACCTTGGGCATGGTGGGCTGAACAGGCTCCTTGTCGATGATGAGCCCTTTGACGATGTAGGACTCGTCCATCTTGGCTCCGGCCTTCTTGACGGTCTGGATGTTCTTGAGGTCCACGGTGTACTTGCCGTCCTCCCCCTTGTCCGCGACGGTCTTCACGGCGTCGACGACCATGTCCGCGAAGTACTCCCTGGATCCGCTGACGGACTTGGAGATCATGGCGGTCTGGGCGATGAGCTTGAGGTTCGCCTCGTCGTCGATGCTGACCTTCTTGGCGATGTTCTTGAGGACTTCCTGGGCCTTGTCGTTGGCGAGCCTGTACCCGTTGGCGATGATCGTGGGGTGCACGTTGGCGTCGATCAGGTCGGTGGCCTTCTTGAGGAGCTCTCCGGCGAGGATGACGGAGGTGGTGGTGCCGTCCCCGACCTCGGCGTCCTGGGTCTTGGCGACCTCGACGAGCATCTTGGCGGCAGGGTGCTGGACGTCCATCTCCTTGAGGATGGTCACGCCGTCGTTGGTGATGACGACGTCTCCCATGGAGTCCACGAGCATCTTGTCCATGCCCCTGGGCCCGAGGCTGCTCCTGACGGCGTCGGAGATCGCCTTCGCGGCGGTGATGTTGTTGAACTGGGCGTCCTTGCCCCTCTCCCTTTTGGTTCCTTCCCTAAGAATGATGACAGGTGTGTTTCCCATTCCCATTTTTCTTCCTCCAAATGTTCCTAACTTGGATTCTGAGAGGTTGAAGTTTGTTCTTCTATATAAATATCACTCATTGTTGCCTAAAGGGATATCGAACGATGCTCGCGTGAGACTGGATGACGTGCACAATCCCGATCGCCCTGTTTGGACTGGGATCAACAAAACAGAGAGGCACAAAGCGCATATTACGACCTCGGCGGATCAACGCCATAGAGTGAATAGGGTGAAAGGATGACGCAGCCCGCGCAGCGGCGATATCCTCTCGATCGGGATGACCACGAGCCTCGCCTATGCCGATACGACCCCAGGTTACGTGCACGCACGCATCGGCCTTGAAAACGAGCCGAGCCCGTAAACGATATCATGGACAGCCATGATGCGGACATGATGAGGGGCCTGCCGATCGGGACCAGCAATTTCAGGAAACTGCGCGAGAACGACAGCTACTACGTCGATAAGACCGGGCTGATAATCGACATCCTGGACAACAAGGACGTGGAGGCTTTCCTGTTCACCAGGCCTAGGAGGTTCGGGAAGAGCCTCAGCCTAAGCATGATCGATGCCTTTTTCAACATAGAGTACGAGGGGAACACGTGGTTCAAAGGCTTGGAAGTGTCCGAGAGCGCCCTCTGCGCCCCGCATCGCAACAGATATCCTGTGGCGTCCTTGTCCCTCAAAGGACTGGATCTCAGAAATGCCGAATCCTTCGAAAGGAGCCTTGCGGACAAGATCTCCGACGTGTTCTGCAGATTCGGATACCTCTGTACGCATGAAGACGACTCCCCTCTGACGAAAAGATTCTGCAGAATCAGGTCCGGAGAGGCTGACCTTACCGACCTGGGAAGCTCGTTCAAGCTCCTCACAAGGATGCTGGCCGAGCATCACGGGAGAAGGGCGATAGTGCTCATCGACGAATACGACAGCCCTGCGAACAGCAGCCGCGGCGAACCTGTCCAGAAAGAGGCGATCGGATTCGTGAGGAGGTTCATGGCCGAGACTCTGAAAGACAACGATTCCCTGGAGTTCGGGATCGTGACAGGCGTCATGCAGATCGCGAAGGAGGACATGTTCTCCGGGATGAACAACCTGTATGTCAACAACGTGTTCAGCGAGGACATGGGAGAACGGTTCGGGTTCACAGAGAGCGAGGTCAGGAGGCTCGTAGCCGAAGCGGGACGCCCCGAGATGATGGCGGACATCAGAGAATGGTACGACGGATACAGGTTCGGCAACAGCGACGTGTACAACCCATGGAGCATACTCAACTGCGTCAAGAAAGGCTTCCGGATGAGCCCCTATTGGATCTGGGAAGGAAACCCCGAGATGATCCTGGACTGCATCAAAAATCTAGGGCCCGAAGCGACAGCCGCCCTGGCCAAGATTTACAACGACGAGACGGTCGTCATGAAAGTCAAGGAACGCCTCACGTCCTCGGACCTCGGCTCCCTTGAAGGCCTCCTGTCCCTGATGGTCGCATCCGGGTACCTCAAGGCCGTTCCGTCACAACGTGAATGCTTCTCGTTTTCCCTGCCCAACAGAGAGGTCAGAGAGGGGCTCATGGAGCAGCTGGTCTCGGCGGCCAGGATCAGCGGAAAGATGAATGATGTTTCCAAAGCGATCCTTTCCGGGGATCCGGACGGCCTATGCAGGTTCCTGCAGGAATCCCTGGACCGCTCCGCCGACGTATCGCTGCTGAGGGACGAGTACGACTACGGGCTCTTCACGCTCGGGCTTCTAGACTGCATGAGCGCGACCCACTTCATCAGGCCGGAAAGAGGGGCGGGAAAGGGATACGCCGACATAGCCGTCATCCCACGCGACGGCAAGGGACCATCGGCCGTGCTGGAGCTGAAAAAGCCCAGAGGAGCGCCCGGCGGCGAATCCCTGAGCAAGTCTGCCGAGGATGCCATACTCCAGATCAAGGAGAGGCGCTACTTCGCCGACCTTCATGGAGAGGTGATGCTGTACGGGATAGCCTTCAGACAAACAGACGTGTCCGTATCGTTCGAGCGCGTCGCGAGACGAGAATGAGATGCCTGCCCGGATTCGGCGACGCGGTCCGCTCCAGCTCTGCCGAAATGCGAGCGTCGCGTCGCTGGAACCTGCGGAAGTCGTACCTTCCGTCCCGTATCCTGGACATCACTATGCCGGATACGGCCTCCAGGTCCTCGGCGGGGAACACCCCCGACGTGACGGTCGATGCCCCCGCGGTGGAAAGCAGGCTGAGGCTGCACCTGGCCGCCCCCGCCCTCCTCTGGACAGGGGTCGACCTGACGTCGGCGTACTGTATCTTGTCCATGAGGATGTAGTTCGATGTGCGGTCGCAGGACCCGGTGACCAGCAGGGCTATGTTCTCGTCGAAGGCGAACCTGCGGGTCCTGTAGGCCATGGGGACCCATACGGCGCAGACTGCGGCCACGGCCGCCATGGCGAGGTATAGGGCCGCATGGTGCTCCCTCGGCACCTCCCCGGATACGGCGAACAGCCTGGACTTCGGAGACCCTGAACGGTGTCAATGGCTTCCGGGTGACCAGTATTGTGGAAGGATATACGGACAAGAGCATCTTCCTGCCGACTGCTGGCTATCGGACAGGCAC
>JAFWTC010000042.1 GCA_017519045.1 Candidatus Methanomethylophilaceae archaeon | reverse complement strand
CTGGGGATCGACGCCTACGGCATCGAGGAGGGCAACGCGTTCGAAAAGGCATTCTTCGAGAACACGGAGGCGGAGGAATGACGCTTTCGCAGGCCCTCACGGTCGCCGCCTTCGAGACCAGGCGCAAGATCATAGGATGGAGATTCCCAATAGCCGTGGCGCTGGCCCTCGCGATAGCGGCCATAGCCATGGCCACCGGGAGCGCGGAGTACGACGAGTACGGGGACGCTTACCTCGCGATGCGCCCGCTGGTGAACTCCTTCGTCCTTGCGGCGTCCATCGCGGCGGTAGTCCTGGGGTCGACCGACCTGTCCACAGAGTTCGACAAGAGCACGGGGTTCGTAATGTTCACCCGCGCCGTCGGCAGGACGAGCATATTCGCCGGTAAGCACCTGTCCGCCGTGGCGCTCACCCTGGCCGTGTCCCTGATCTACATAGCAGCGATGACAGTTTACGGGACATCCATGTGCGTGCTCACCCCTACGTACCAGGCCGCCGTGGGAGAGATGGTCCTGTATGCGCTAGCCGCCTCCGGCGCGGTCGCGTTCATAAGCTCCGTCTCGCCCACCAACAGCGTCTCGACGGTGGCGTCGTTCCTGCTGGTGGTCGTGCTGCCCATGGTGATGTCCTCCACGACAGTCACGATAGACCTGTGGCCCAGCCTCGCGTTCTCGTCCAAGGCGATAACGTCCGGGTTCATGTGGGAGACCACGGTGTACCAGGTCCCCGTGGAGGGGGCCATGTTCACCGCCAGGGCGGTTCCGATTCCGGCCGCGGCGGTCGCCACGATGGCCGCGTATTTCGTGGCCGGCACCGTGGCGGCGGCGACGGTGTTCAGGTTCAGGCCGAGGCGATGCGCCCTCATGCGAGGGCGGTCGCCGGCTTGGCCGGAAGACGGCTCGGTTATACATGTATGGGCCGTTACAAGCCCCATGGGTAGGCTGACCGCATTCTACTACCATGGCGGGTCCTGGTTCCATAACAGGGCCGTCATGCACACATCTCTGGACGGGACGGATGGCTTCTACCTGAAGGACGGCGAAGGCCGCCGCGCCCTGGTGTTCAGCTCGGACGGCTGAGAAAAGAGGATGGATCTGGACCTCTGCGGGGACGACTCGTTCTACGTCACTTGGGATTTCGAGTTCGGAGGGATCACCGTGGTCGACGAGGCGGTGAAGCGGCCGACCTACCGGCCCGCCTTCAGGCTGTTCCAGGCCCTGGCGACAACGCTGGCAGCCTACGGGTTGATTGTGAGCCTCATGAGGCGCGTGGGCATACTGTCCATGGGCCATTGCATGCTCATTGCCTCGGGAGTTCTCGCCTTGGCGGCCGCGGGTCTCGTTGCCATGTACCATCTGCACTCGAGGCCGATAGTCAGGCAGGGGGATCGCGCATCTCGACATCCGTCGTCGCCCGCTGCGACTGAAGACCGTCCTCAGAAGGATGAATATCGCGACTATTATGAAGACGATCCCGAACATCGAGAAGAACGACGGCGCACCTATGCTCGAAACCACGGACATCCAGAAGATCCCGAACAGAACCGCCCCTAGAGCTATCGCCACGCCGAATAGCTTCTTGGACATGGTGGACAATGCGGACACGGGGATTTAGTTTTGTCGATATCATCCGTACATCGCCTAATAGCCGGGATGATGTCGGACGCAGGCTGTCGCCCGCATCTCCTGCCAATCGATTAAAACAATACGAGGTCCCTACGAACCAGTCAGGGGTTCGGAACTTCGGAGGGATGCTCGGACTCGTACTCGGCGGCCTCCTCCAGCACCTGGTCCACGGACATGTCGTCGAACAGGAGCCTCCTGGACTTGGTGTAGTCGGAGGACTCCCTGATCACGGCGGAGATGAAGCGCTCCGCGTCCACCTGCCCCAGCTTGCGGACCAGATGGTCCATCCCTATGCTCATCAGTTCCGTTGAGCTGTACGTCATTCCTTCGCCTCCGTCTCCTTTATGAATTGAACAGGGTCGACGATTTTAATCTTATCCGACTCGTACTTGAGGATACGATCGTCTGTGGTAATAAAATACTCGCAACCTGCGTATATCGCTGCGGCTATGTGGGACGCGTCCAAAGGCTTGACGCCTGCGGACTCTATGGCCGATATCTCGCCCATCATGGCGGGGATGGCGTCGCGGCCGACGTACTCCTTGGAATAGCCCATGATGAATGCCGAGACCTGCTCTTTCACCATCCTGTTCTTCTTCTTTCCGTTCTCGTATACTATGAACAGGGAGGAGACGAGATCGAACCTGCCCATGGTTATGCTATGCTGGATGGACAGCTTGGCCTGCGTCTCCAGATTTATGCGGAGCTGGGTCTGGTCGTCGTACGGGCGTCCGTAGCAGCAGTTGTCGAGATACACCCTCATGAGATTTTCTCCTCACTCAGAATTGAAGGATTTCATTGCCTCTTCGAAGTCCTTATGATTTTCGATTTTCTCGTTGAGATCTTCGAGGCACATCTGCTTTATGTCCTCGTCCGGCATGAGGTCGATCTCCATCCTCCTCTTCCTGGCCCATTCGTTGAACTCGGCGTTCTGGCTCTTGTACATGTCGCCCTGCTCCGGGAGGACCTTCCTGATGATTATCTCGCCGTTGTCGATGTAGAACATGATGTTGTCGTCCTTCCCGACGTTGAGGATCTCCGCCGCGTCCTTGATCATCGTGAACCTCTTGGACGCGTCGAGTTTGACAGAACCGAGGAATATCATTTTTCTCAGTTTTCTCATATACCTAAGAATGATTTAAATACTCGCTTGAGTTTACTTAGAAATGTGAGTTTTCTAAGGAAACTCAGGAGATGAAAAAAATGGTCTATATGGACGAATGGGAGCACATGGCGTGGCTCAGGCTCCGCGGGCTTCTGCCCGAGGAATATGGCGCCAGTGTCTTTGATGACAGCAGCGAAGATGGTCAGGAGGACTGATCATGGGGAGATATCCTTTCACGGAGTGCGTGAACGAGTACCTTCCGTCGGAGGAGGGCCATCTGGCGCCTTCGACGATGGATGCGCTCGGAAGGCGTCTCAGGCAGATAGCCGGGATATTCCACGACCT
>JAFWTC010000041.1 GCA_017519045.1 Candidatus Methanomethylophilaceae archaeon | reverse complement strand
TCTTCCTCGGGACCGGCGCCAGCGTCCCGTCGAGGGACCGGTCCACCTCCTGCATAGCCCTCCGCTACGGATCCGACGTCCTTCTCATGGATTGCGGCGAGGGGTCCCAGCGCCAGCTGATGATCTCCCCGTTCTCGTTCATGAAGATACGCGCGATCCTCATCACCCACGCCCACGGCGACCACGTCCTGGGGCTCCCTGGGCTCCTCCAGACCATGGGCCTTCTCGGAAGGAAGGAGAGACTGGACGTCTACGGCCCGAAAGGGGTGGACGAGTTCATCCGGTCCTCCACGGCTTCTACAGGAGGAGAGATACCTTACGAGCTGGAATTCCATGTCACGGCGCCTGGCGACGGCTTCGAGGCCGGGCCGTTCAAGATAAGGGCGTTCGGCACCGACCACGGAATCCCGTCGATGGGATATTCCGTATCGGAGCCGGACAAGCCGGGGAGGCTGGACCGCGGAAAGGCCCTGTCCCTAGGGATAGAGGACGGACCGGACATGTCCCGCCTCAAGAACGGGGAGACCGTCAAGGGGGTCAGTCCGGAGCAGGTGGTCGGCCCTCCCGTGAAAGGGGTGCGCGCCGTCTACACCGGGGACACAAGACCCTCCCCGGAGCTTGAGGAAGAGTCCGAAGGGGCGGACGTGATAATACACGAATCCACCTACGTGGACGCCGACTCCGCCCTCGCCGACTCCCATTTCCATTCGACCGCCGGACAGGCCGCGAGGACCGCCGCGAAGGCGGGCGCCAGGCTTCTGATCCTGACTCATGTCAGCAACCGCTACGACGATTCCCGCGACGAGGTCCTGGCAGAGGCCAGAAGGTTCTTCCCGGACTCCGACCTGGCGGAGGACTTCGACCTGTACGAGATAAACGCCAAATCCGTCAAGAGGCCGTCACGGGACCTCGGATGAGCTTCAGCATGTCGGCGTTGGTTATCAGGCCCACGACCTTGCCCTTGTTGAACACCAGGACGGCGTTGCTGTCGCTCATGAGCATCGTCACCGACGACATCGGCGTGCTGTCCGAGACTATAGGATACGACTCGCCCATCACCTTGGACACCGGCATGTCCTTCATCTGCTCCATAGTGTAGCCCTGGCGGAGCATCTCGAAGATACCCCTTTCGGAGATGCTTCCCACCGGCGCGTCGCCCTGAAGGACGGGGAGCTGGGAGTAGCCGGTGGACCTCATCATCTCCGATGCCTGGTGCACCGTGTCCGTGCTCTGGACCGTCACCACGTCCCTGGAGGCCACGTCGGCCGCCTTGATCTCCTTGCTCCCCCTGTGCTTCATCTCGTCGAGCGTCTCGAACAGCTTCACCACGGTATCGTAGCTGGCGGAGATCCTTCCGCGCTCTATCTTCGCGATGGTGCTCTGGCTGACGCCCGACTACTCGGCGAGGCACGTCTGCGTCACGTCGAGCGCCATGCGCATCCTGCGGATGTCCGAAGAAGGGGGAAAACGCATGCTAGAATGAAATTTTATTCATATATGAATATTTTCATGCGCATGGTTTATGTAGTGATATTATTTCGTACGCTTGGAGAAGATTCTGATGACTTCTAAGAACATCTATGTGGAGGGTCTCAACGAGATTCCCACGCCTATGAGAAAAGTGGAGATCGTCGAGAGAAAAGGAATAGGCCACCCCGACAGCGTCTCGGACGCGCTTGCGGAGGAGGTCAGCAAGGCCCTCTGCAGGATGTACAGGAAGGAGTTCGGGCACGTCCTCCACCACAACACCGACGAGACCCAGATCGCGGCCGGGGAGGCCAGGCCCAGGTTCGGAGGAGGAACCGTCGTCGACCCGACCTACATCCTCCTCGTGGGCCGCGCCACCACCCACGTCGGCGAGGGCAAGGACATGAAGTCCCTCCCCTGCAAGCCTACCGCGCTCAAGGCGGCCACCGAGTACCTGAGGAAGACGTTCCCCAACCTGGACGTCGACTCCGACATCATCCTCGACGCCAAGCTGGGAATGGGGTCCGACGACCTCACCGGCGTCTACAAGACCTCCGGGGTCCTCGCCAACGACACCTCCTTCGGCGTCGGATACGCACCTTACTCCATAACCGACAGGCTCACCCTCGAGACCGAGGAGTACATCAACGGCGCCATGAAGAAGAAGCTCCCCGAGACCGGCCAGGACGTCAAGGTCATGTGCTCCAGGGTCGATGACAAGATCACCATGACCATAGCCTGCGCCATGGTCGACAAGTACATCCCCAACCCGTCCCACTACAGGTCCGCCATCGAGCAGATGTACGACCTGGTGACCGACAACGCCCTGAAGATCATCGGAGACGAGAATGTCGACTACAAGCTGGAGATCAACACCGGGGACAACTACGACAACGGGGTCTACTACCTCACCTGCACCGGACTCTCCCAGGAGATGGGAGACGACGGATCCGTCGGAAGGGGCAACAGGTGCAACGGCCTGATCACCCCCTACAGGCCCATGTCCATGGAGGCTACCTCCGGAAAGAACCCCATCACCCACATCGGAAAGATCTACAACGTCATGTCCAAGATCATAGCCGAGGAGGTCGCCCAGAAGGTCACCAACGAGGCCGAGATCAGGGTCAGGCTCCTGTCCCAGATAGGAAAGCCCGTGTCGCAGCCTCTCAACGCATCCATCCAAATCGTCCTCCCCGATGCCGAGAAGGACCCGCACCTCGCAGGATGGAGGTCCGACGCCGAGTCCATCGCCGAATACTGGCTCGACAACGTCGACAAGGTCTCCGACATGATCATCGATGGAAAGGTCAGGACCTTCTGATTCCGAATTCGCAAACTTTTTACCAAACCTCTTAGTCGTTTTTCTTATCTGGCTATTAGATGGACATAACCTCCGCTCTTTGAATTAATCCACTTTATATCATATTATGAATTATCCCGTCCAACATTTTTATAATCCCAACGTAGATTATATGTGCCAGGTGGAAAACATGAAGATAATCGACGAACCCCAGTTCGGCCCAATGTTCAGGTTCAACGACGCGAACGTCTACTGGTCCCTTTACGTGCTGTCAAGCGGCAGATGCATGGGCAGGAAGAGGCTGGCCGGCGAAGTGGGAGTCGGCGAAGGGAGCATGCGCAGGATTATCGACACGCTCAAAGAGTGGGAGTTCATCCAGATAAAGCAGACCGGGATAACCATAACCAAGGCCGGCCTGGCATTTCTACAGCAGATCCCGATCAAGCCCGTGGACGTCAAGGTGCCCGACAGCGTCAAAGGCGAGTTCCAGCAGGCCGTGCTGGTCCTCGGAGTAGCGGACAAGGTCAAGAACGGCATGGAGCAGAGGGACGTCGGCATAAAGGTCGGAGCTGAGGGATGCACCACCATCATCATACGCGACGGGAAGCTCATGGTCCCGCCGGACTGGGACATGGACGAGAAGGATCCGTCCAAGGCGGCGGAGATCCGCGAAGTCACCGGGATGACCCCCGCCGACGTCCTCATTATCGGAGGCGCGGACAGCCAGTGCAGGGCCGTGGAAGCGGCGGTGTCGGCGGCTTTGGAGCTCTTCTGACATGAGGCACCTGCTGAGCTACTCCGTCTACCAGGACATGGGGTTCTTCGGCAGGACGCCCGAGGCACTACTGAAGGGCATGGGCTGCGACGGACTGGAGATGCTCACGTCCTACGACGAGGTGCCCGACGCCCATTGCGCGCTCTCGGTCTCGGTCCATCTTCCATACGCCACGGACTGGATGGCGGCCTGGGAGGGGAGGCCGTACGAGATGGACGGCTATTCCTCGAAGTACTACATGTTCGGACGCTCGCCCGAAGAGGTCGTCTCCAACATATCCTTGGCGATAAGGCGGGCCGAGAAGGCTTCCCCGCCCTACGGCGTGATGCACCTGGCCAATGCGGACATCCCCTACATGCGCACCCGCCGCTTCCCGAGGACCGACCAAGAGGTCATATCCGCGTTTTCGGAGGTCATGAACAGGGTTGCCTCGGGATTCACGGACGGGGAGCCGCCGTTCCGGATCCTGTTCGAGAACCTCTGGTGGCCCGGACTCAGGATGGTCGACGAATCCGGCCTCAGGCTTCTCGAGAGGAGTCTGGAGTTCTCTAATTGGGGCATATGCCTGGACGTCGGCCATCTGATGAACTGCCTGCCTGGAATCCGCACGGAGTCGGACGGGATCGAGGCGGTGACAAGGATCGTCTCCGGATACGGCGAGGACACGTTGGACCGCATAGAGACCGTGCATTTCCATTACAGCGCCTCATCGGATTACAGGGACTCCTTCGAGGAGAGGATGCTCGGCGACGAGCCGATTTCCGACTTTGTCAGGGGGCTCTACCCCCATGTCGGCAGCATAGACCAGCATAAGCCGTTCTCCGACCCGGGATGCGCCGAGATCCTAGACATCCTCAAGCCGGAATACGTGACCCATGAGATGCCCGGTTCCGAGACCGGGCCGCTGGAGGACTTCATAAAGCAGAGGTCCCTCCTCCCGTGATTTGTCATTTATAGAACCGTTTTTATATGACCTCCATAATGCGACTGCCAGAGGAATGTAAATGGCACGTTTCAAAGAGGCTGAGCACAGGCTCCTTGACAAGTCTGTATGCATGAACTGCTACGCCACCAACCCTCCCAAGGCGGACAAGTGCAGGAAGTGCGGATACAGCAACCTCAGGCCCAAAGCCAAAGAGAGCAGGAAGCAGTGAGTCTTCCCTATCCTATCGACCTTACGGCCGCAATCGGCCGGTTTACGGCAGGGATCTACCTGGACGGATTCGTCCGGGAGGTCCTTACCCTTCGGCCGCCATGATTTTCGTTAAATATCCAGAAACGCATTGAATCGCGGGTGAGACATGAAGGCGCTAATCGTCGATGACAACGTCGATGTCCAGGACATCATCCGCGACATAGCCGAGGCGGAAGGGTGCCTGACCCGCGTGGCCAGCACGGTGGACGAGGCGCTGGAGAAGATGTCCGGATTCTACCCGGACGTGGTGTTCCTGGACATGTGGGTCGGGGACGTGGACGGATTGTCCCTCATAACCCGCGCCAAGGAGTCCTTCCCGGCCTTGACTTTCAACGTCATTCTTCTCACATCCCCTTACGACAAGGTCCCCACGGACGTTCCCGAGGTCAGAGGACACATCATGAAGCCCTTCAAGACCGCGGAGGTCGTAGGGGCCCTATACAAGGTCTCCTCTCCCAAATCCTCCCATTCGAGCCCTTCAAGACCGCGCAAACGGTTGCGCGATAGGGTATTCGGCAGAAAAGAACCGAAGATAGAGATGCCCACGGCCGCTCCCGAGGACTCCGGCGCGCGTTTCGGCGAGTCTTACGTGGTTCTCAAGGCCGATGAGGATTCGATCTACAAGTTCGCGGGGCTGTTCAGTCCAAGCGATTACTCGTTGATGATTATTACCTCGGACTCGCTGAAGGCCGTCAAGGAAAGGTTCGGATACGGCAACATCGAGGTCAGGATCATGAGCGCCAAGCCCCCCGACGGCATGTTCGACATCACAGGCCTTGGAAGCACTGTGACGTTCCTCCGCGATTACGTGAACGACCATGACAACCCGGTCATAGTCTTCGACGACTTCAACGCGATAGTGAAGGCGAACGGCATCAATGATTCGATGAGGATGATACATCTCCTGTTGCGCGACACCGAGGGGAAGGACCGTACGATCGCTATATCGGTGAAAGAGGACAAGGAGATCAGCGATCATCTCGGCATTCTGCTACACGACATGAAACTATTTACCCCGATAAACCGAGGTCGACAAATGAAGATAGAGAAAGTATGGGCAAGAGAGGTCTTGGACTCCAGGGGAAACCCCACCGTCGAGGCCGAAGTCACCGTTGGCGGACACAAGATTTCGGCCATAGCGCCGTCCGGCGCATCGACCGGGTCATGGGAGGCCCTGGAACTGCGTGACGGCAGTTCCAGATACGGAGGCAAGGGAGTCTTGAAGGCCGTAGAAAACGTCCGTGGCGAAATCGCCAAGAGGATCACCGGCATGGACCCTTCCGACCAGAGGGCGGTGGATGAGGCCATGATAGGGCTGGACGGCACGAACAACAAATCCAGGCTCGGAGGAAACGCCACCGTGGCCGTGTCTCTGGCTGTCGCCAAGGCCGGCGCCATGTGCGAGGGGATCCCCGTGTACAAGCACATCGGAGGCGACCACGTCACCCTCCCGGTTCCGATGCTCAACATCATCAACGGCGGCAAGCATGCCGGCGGGAACCTGAAAATCCAGGAGTGCATGATCATTCCGGCAGGCGCGAAGAGCTTCTCCGAGTGCCTCAGGGCCTCGTCCGAGATCTACATGCACCTCAAGTCCATACTCAAATCCAAATACGGCCTCAGCGCGGTCAACATCGGCGACGAGGGCGGATTCGCTCCTCCCCTGGACACGGTGGACGAGGCGCTCTCCACCATAGTGTCGGCGATTTCCGATGCGGGATACTCGCCCGGCAAAGACGTGTTCCTCGCCATAGACGCGGCGTCCTCCGAGTTCTACGCCGACGGAAAATACGACGTCGACGGCATGAGGCTTTCCGCCGGAGAGCTCATGGACCATTACGTGGAACTCACGAAGGCCCATCCCCTCGTAAGCATAGAGGACCCCTTCTTCGAGGACGACTTCGAGACCACGGCCGAGCTGACCAGGAAGATCGGAAGCAAGGTGCAGATAGTCGGAGACGACCTTTTCGTCACCAACAGCAGACGTCTTTCCAAGGGCATATCCGAAGGGGCCGCCAACGCCCTGCTCCTCAAGGTCAACCAGATCGGAACGGTCACGGAATCCGAGGACGCAGCCAAGATGAGCTTCGAGCACGGATACAACGTAGTCGTCTCCCACAGATCCGGAGAATCCGAGGACGTCACCATAGCCGACCTGTCCGTAGGATGGGGGTCCGGGGAGATCAAGACCGGGGCGCCCGCCCGCGGCGAGAGGACGGCCAAGTACAACCGCCTGCTGAGAATCGAGGAGGAGCTCGGGTCCGAGGGAAGGTTCCCCGGACTGTCGAAGTTCCGCGTATGAGGGACCGGGATGGCGAAATTGTTCCAGGCGTCCGAGGAGGACATCCGCTCAGGCTACACGATGGACGTGTACTTCGCCCGCACCAAGCGCATACTGGAGGCATGCGGCAAGGCAGACGTCCCCGTATGGGCGGAGTTCACAGGAAGCTCCCTGCCCAGGGGCTGGAAGTGGGCCGTCTACTGCGGCCTCCAAGAGGTCCTGAACCTGCTCGAGGGCATCGACGTCTCCGTCTACTCCATTCCGGAGGGGACGATCTTCAGGCCCAGGACGGAGAACTCCGTCAGGATCCCCCTGATGAACATCAACGGGGCCTACACCCGCTTCGGAGAAATGGAGACGGCGATACTCGGCATGCTCTGCCAGCCGTCCGGGATCGCGACCGCGGCCGCCCGCACCAAGATCGCGGCGAAATGGAAGACCGTCTTCGCCTTCGGCAACAGAAGGATGCACCCCGCCATTTCCGGCGTCATCGACCGCTCCGCATACATCGGCGGCTGCGATGCCGTGTCCTCCCACATCGGGGGCGACATCACCGGCACCGTCCCGGTCGGTACCGTCCCCCACGCCCTGATGCTGATGATGGGGAGCAACGACTCCGCCTTCAAGGCGTTCGACGAGATCATAGAGCCGGAAGTCCCCCGCATAATGCTCATAGACACTTTCTCCGACGAGAGGACGGCCGCCCTCGACGCGTGCCGCTCCGTCAAGGACCTCAAGGGCGTGAGGCTGGATACCCCGGGATCGAGGAGAGGCAACTTCAAGGAGCTGATCAACGAGGTTCGCTGGGAGCTCGACATGTACGGCTACAAGAACGTGGACATAATAGTGTCCGGAGGCCTCGACGAGGATTCCGTATCCGCCATAGCCGACACCTGCGTCGCAGGATTCGGAGTCGGCACGTCGATTAGCAACGCGCCTACCCTGGACCTGTCCATGGACCTCGTGGAGAAGGACGGCAAGCCCATCTCCAAGCGCGGAAAGTTCGGCGGAAGGAAATACGCCTACCGTTGCCCCCATTGCTTCTCGATGAATGTCTCGCTGTCGCCCGACGACGACATGAAATGCGCCTGCGGTTCCATGATGGAGATGATCGAGAAGAAGGTCCTCGACCACGGGAGGAAGTGTTCGCCGGACCGCGAGCCTTCTGAGATACGCGACTACGTCATATCTCAGGTCAAACAGCTATCCGAGCTTTGAATCCGGTCTGCGGGAATCACCCGCGGCCTCTTTTTCTTCCCATGTCCCTGATCGTCTGGCTCTAATGGATTCGGTCAGATCAGGGACATGTTTAGGGACATTTGCCCTGATGTTGACAAGGCTTATATCGTCAGTCTGCATAGGGTCGGTTTGCGGAAAAAACGCGTCATGCCCGGGCATCGATGCGTATTCCGAAGCGGTTCGGCTGATGCCGGGCGCGCCGCACGAGGGATATGATGAGGGTCGGGGAATACGGCGAAGACGGGATTCACACAGAGGGGAAACTCCTGATGTTGAACCCCATGACCGACGGCATGAGCGTCTACTGCTCGTGCGGGCGCATTGTGAGCCTTGACCGCGCCGAAATGGAGACCAAGATCATCCTCGGAAAGAACCTAGAATGCTGCACATGCCGCAACGTGCGCATCGGACGCGAGATAGACCTGCTGAACTCCATATTCGCAGGGACCGCCGACATCGACGGCGGAATCGTCGAAGAACAGATTTTGTAAAAATAAGAAAAAGAGGTTTGAGAATCCGTCATGCGGGCTCTTTCTTCTTCACGGCCTTCTTCCTCGCGGCAGGCTTCTCCTCGCCATCCGAACCCTTCTTGGCACGAGAGGACTTCTTCCTGCCGGGACAGTCCGTGTTGATGCACTCCTCCATGCTTCCGAGGACTATCATGGGAGCCTTGCAGAGCTCGCAGGGCTTCTTCGCGGACACGATGGTCCCCCTGGGCCTAAGCGGGTACGTCTGCGTGCATGCGGGCCACTCGGAGCATCCTGCGAACCTCTTGCCCTGCTTAGAGAACATGACCCTTATGCGCCCCTTCCCGCAGGTCGGACAGGGGCCCAGATCGTTCTTCTCGACGTTGCTGGGGCACCTGGGGTCGATGCACTGTATCGAGGGGGGGTTCCCTTTCCTGATGACCTTCAGCTTGGGCAGGCCGCATATCTCGCAGGCCGCCTCCGTGGTCTGTATCAGCGCCCCTCTAGGCAAGGGATAGGCGCTGGTGCAATCAGGGTAGCCGTTGCATCCGATGAAGTTCCCGTTCTTGGACCTCTTTATCACCATGCTGTTCCCGCACTTGGGGCAGACCCCCACATGCTGCTGGGAATGAAGGGCCGCCTTGATCTCATCGCCTATGGCCTCCGACTCCTCGGATATCTTGACGGCGACTCCATGAAGCATGTCCTGGGACTCCTTCACGACCTCCTCCATGGTGCGCTCGCCGCTCGCGATGCTCATCATGTCGGACTCCAGCCTGGAGGTCATGTCGGGCTCGGTTATCCCGCCTCCGTGCTTCTCCAGCGACTTGGTGAGGGCTATGCCGCTTGCGGTGGGGATCATGTAGTTCCCTTGCACGTAATTCCTAGAGAACAGCTTGCTTATGATGTCGTGCCTGGTGCTCTTGGTCCCCAGCTGAAGGCGATCCATCTCCTGTATGAGCGTCCCCTGGTTGTACCTGTACGGCGGCTGGGTCTCCGACTCAGAGACGGACATCGACCTGACGTCGACCTTGTCCCCGACGGAAAGCGCGGGAAGCTTGGACGGGGCGGCCTTGAGGTACTTCTTGTAATACTTCTTCCAGCCCTGCTTCTTCAGCACGTAGCCCTCGGCGTTGAACCTCTCCCCGGCGACCTCGATCGCGCACTTGGTTATCTCGGCCTCCGCGTTCGGCCCCAGGGTGGCCAGGAACCTCCTGACTATCAGCTCGTACAGCTTCCATTTGTCGCCCTTCATCTTCTCCGAGGACGCCCCCGCGGTCGGATATATGGGCGGATGGTCCGTGGTCCTCCTCTTGCCCTTGGAAGGGATTATCTTCTCCTGGGCGAGCACCTCCGCCGCCTCGGAGGCGAAATCGGAGTCCTTGAGCTTCTCCAGGACGGACCTCAGGTTCAGGCTCCTCGGATACTCGGTGTTCTCCGTACGGGGATAGGATATGTACCCGCCCGTGTAAAGGTCCTCGGCCAGCTTCATGGCGGTGGTCGGAGGTATCCCTATCTTGTTGGCCTCCACCTGCATCTGGGTCGTGTCGAAGGGCGTGGGCTTGTACTCCTCCTTCTTGGAGACCTCGTACTCCGTGACGATTCCCTCCTTCTCCGACGACACCTTGTCGAGCACGGCGTCCGCCTTCTCCTTCTCCCAGAAGTGGTTGCCCTCGTGGTCCCCTCTGAACGCCAGCATCCCGAACTTCCCCACGACGTCCCAGAAGGGGACCGGGACGAACCTCTCGATCTCCTCGTGCCTGTCGACCAGAAGCTTCAGGGTCGGGCTCTGGACCCTCCCCACGGACATGAAGTTCTTTCCCACCTGCCCGGACGACAGGGAGATGAGACGGGTCAGCACTGCCCCCCATGACAGATCCACGATCTGCCTGGTCTCGGCCGCGTCGGCGAGCTTCTCGTCAGGGTCGGCCAGGTCCGCGAAGGCCGCCTCCACCTCGCCTTTGGTCAAGGCGCTGAACTTCGCCCTCTTCACCGGGATCCTTCCGTCGACGGTGCAGAGGACGGTCCCGTTCGATTCCTGCTCGGAGTAGGCACCGACGGCCTTCACGGTCTCCATTCCGATCAGCTCCCCCTCCCTGTCGTAGTCGGTGGCTATGATGATCTCGTCGGATTCGCCGACGATGGCCTTGATGGCATTCAGAATGGACTTCACCTTGACCGCCTTCACCTGGTCGGCATAGACCAGGTCCACAGGCGACACGGCGCTCCAGTCGTTGTACTCCTTGGAATAATCGAGCTCCATGATGTGGCCCCTAAGGCTGACGACCTTGTACTCGTCCCCTCCGGCCTCGAACGATATCACCGTGACGCCCCCGCTGGTCGCGGAGTGCGAATTGCCGTCCGAAAGGATGGTGGATATCCTCCTTGCGGCGTTCGCCTTCTCGGTGATTATTAGCTTTCTCATCGGGCCAGTTTAATTATAGTGGATTATTAAGCGTTAGCGGTCGGGCCGTTTCGCAAATGCTTCCATCATCGAACGGACGTCGCTTTTCATAGCAGCTCCGAAGCGATCTGATGCGCCCTCGCCGCATGTGCCGGAAGACGCCAGCCCCCGTTTGTTGAGATGTCATCAAAACATGAGGGATGGATTTTTATTCATATTGGATTATACTTCCATATGCGTTCGGAAACGTTCCTGAGCGAGGTCAGGTCCAGGCCTGGCGTCTTGCGCGCGGAACCTTTGAGCCCTGAGATGATAACTGAGATAATGAATGAGGAGGACTCCGTCAGGGTCTTCTCCGGTTCCATGGACATGGAGCCCGTGGGTCTCGGAAAATGCATCTGCAAGGATTTCGCGGCTGCGGTCTTTTGCGACTCGCGCTTCCCCCGCCCGGACAGGATAACGATAGAGATAGTGGACGAGAACGGGAAGCTTCTTGGCCATGACGTCCCTGAGGGCCTTGCCGGCTACATCAGGAAGAGGAAGGGAAACGCCATCTGGCTGTCGGAGAACTTCGTCATGTACCCCGACGCCATAACCCCGCTCAAGCCGCGCATGGTCATGAACGCCAGCCCGTTCCCGGGAAAGAAGGGGTTCGGGGGCCTGGACCCATGGGTGTTCTACCCGTCCGTCACCACCGCCGATCTGATCAACCGCCTGTTCGGAGTCGAGGAGTCGACAGGCGTCTCGACCATAGTGCTCGGAGTGGACGGCGTCCAGGCCTCGATGCCTGTGCCCGATGTGGTGGAGGTTCCCTGTGGACGGGGCGGCCATGGTGAGCCTTCCCCTGAGGACGCCTTTTATCGACGACACCTCGTCGGCGAAGGCCTTGAGCGTCTTCAGCTTCCCCTCGCAGATGAGGATCTCCATGCACTTGTCGCTGTCCAAATGGACGTGGACGGACGTGTTGACGGTGGCCATGTGACTGTGCTGGATGTCGGTCAGCTTGTCCCCGACGGAATTGAGGGTGTGGTCGTAGATCAGGACCACGGTTCCGACCATCCACTCCTCGTCGTTCTTCCACTCGTTCTCGGCCAAGGAGTCGCGGATGAGGTCGCGGACGGCCTCCGACCTGCTCACATAGCCCTTGCTCCTGATGGAATTGTCGAACTTCTCGAGGAGCTCCGGCTCCAAAGATACGCCAATGCGCGTGACCCCTTCCATGACGGTAGCAATCGGACGAAGAGTAATAACACTTTTCAATCGATGTTCGCAGCCCAGGCGCCTGCGAGGATGCACTGCATATCATTTTATCCGTCCTTGCGGATTCACGCCACCATGTCCATGAATTCCGAAAACCTTGAGAACGCCATCGTTTCGGCGGTGAGGACCGGCGTAGAGGACCGTGACGTGGCAGTAGCATTCTCCGGAGGCCTGGACTCCGGCCTCGTGGCGGCCATCGCAAAGGATTACGCCAGATCGGTGACGCTGTACACCTCCGGAAAGGACGAGTCCTACGACGTAGTCATGGCGCGCGACATGTCCGAGAGGCTCGGCCTCCCGTGGCTCCACATACCCATCACCAAGGACAACATAGAGTCCAGGCTCCGCGAGATGATATCCATCACCGGGACCTCCAGCCCCCTCACGCTCTCCTTCGAGCTTCCGCTGTTCTTCGTGTGCAGGACCGTGCACGAGAGGTACATCATCGGAGGCCAGGGGTCCGACGAGCTCTTCGCCGGATACACCAAGTACGTCAACATGCCCGACGACGAGCTCGTGAGGGCGATGAAGTCGGACATGGGCAAGCTCATCACGTCCACCATCCCCCATGAGACGAAGGTGGCCAACCACTTCGGCAAGACCATCCTGTACCCTTACATAGACCCCATAGTCACCATGCAGGTCGGAGCGATGGACATCGCAGACCTGAAGCCTGCCGACGCGGACTCCAGGAAGATGCTCCTGAAGCAGGTCGCGCGCAACCTCGGATACCCGTTCATCGCGGAGAAGAGGAAGAAGGCCGCCCAGTACGGGTCGGGAACCATGGACCTCGTCAGGGAGATCGCCGCAGACAAGGGCATGACCTACCACGAGCTCGTGGACTCCATCTACAGGGAACTGTTCGACTGAGACGATGAAGGGCCTGATACTGGTCAACGCCTACTCCAGGATGCGCGCCTTCGAAGTGCAGTCGTCCAGGCTGAGGGAGGCGTTCGAATCCATCGGCGTCGAGGCCGACGTGCGCAGGAACGACGGGTTCCTCGCCCGCGTCGAGGACGGGGAAGTCCGCATCGACGCCGATGACTACCACTTCTGCGTGTATCTGGACAAGGACAAGTACGTCCTCAAGGCCCTGGAATCCTCCGGGATCCCGGTGTTCAACCGCTTCTCGGCCATAGAGGCCTGCGACGACAAGATGGCCACGCTCCTGGCCCTGGCGGGGCACGGGTTCAGGATTCCGAAGACCCTTCCCGGGATGCTCTGCTACGACCCTGACGAGCCTGTGAAGGAGGAATGCGCGGAAAGGATCATCGGGATCCTGGGCCTGCCGACCGTCGTCAAGGAGTGCTACGGCTCCATGGGCAAGGGCGTGCGCCTGGCCAGGGACCGCGACGAGCTCATCGGGATCATGGAGGAGGTGAAATGCGTCCCCCACCTGTTCCAGGAGTTCATATCCGGCAGCTCCGGCAGGGACCTGAGGGTCGTCGTGATAGGAGGGAAGGCCGTCGGGGCCATGCTGAGGAGATCGGAATCGGACTTCAGGTCCAACGTGGGCCTCGGCGGATCCGGCGCCGCCTTCGAGCTGGACCCGAGAACAGCCGCATACGCCGAGAGGATCGCCGCCGTCCTCGACCTTGACTACTGCGGGATCGACCTCCTGTTCGCGGACGACGGGGACATGTTCGTCTGCGAGGTGAACTCCAACGCGTTCTTCGAGGCTTTCGAGTCATGCACCGGGATCGACGTGGCCCGGATGTACGCCGAGCACGTGGTGGACGAGGTCGTGCAGATGAACCGCGATGAAGCCTCCAGAACGCGGCTATGACAGCTTTATAATCTGGTTCATCGATTCGTCGGCGGAGATCGTATTGTACCCAGAAGGGAACATGGCCTGGCTAGAAGGCCTGGCCGACCGCGGCGTGAAGCCCGGATTAGACAACATAAGGAGGCTGCTGAGCCTCCTCGAGGACCCGCAGAAGGGCCTCAGGACCGTCCACGTGGCCGGGAGCGACGGCAAAGGCTCCGTCTGCGCCATGATCGAATCGGTATTGAACGCGTCAGGGCTCCGCACGGGCGCATTCACGTCGCCCCACGTCCTGGAGATGAACGAGTGCATACGCATATGCGGGGAGCCCGTGGGGGACGCGGACCTGGAGTGCGTGCTCTCGAAGATAAGGCCGTTCGTCGAGCTCATGGCCGCGGACGGCATGGAATGCACCCAGTTCGAGGTGCTGACCGCCGTCGCGTTCGAATACTTCTCGATGGTGGAGGCCGACATCGCGGTCATCGAGGTCGGGATGGGCGGAAGGCTGGACAGCACCAACGTCATCGTCCCGGAGGTCGTGGTCATCAACAACATAAGCCAGGAGCACACGGGGGTCCTCGGAGACGGCATCCCGCAGATAGCCGCCCACAAGGCCGGCGTCATGAAGCCCGGCGTCCCCTGCGTGACGATCAACGGGGACGAGGCGTTCTCCTGCCTGGAATACCACGCCAAGGAGGTCGGATGCCCCCTGATACGGGTGGATCCCGACGACATCGAGGTACTGTCCAACCGCGTGGACAGCGTGGACATGGTCTACAAGGGGGAGATGTACACCGTGGGGCTCCCCGGCAGGATGCAGGCCCGCAACGCCGCCGTGGCGATAGAGGCCCTGTCCCTCCTCCCCGAGTTCGCCGATGCCCTGGAGGGGCACCTGTCCCAGGGCCTGGCCGAGGTGTGGTGGCCGTGCAGGATGCAGAAGCTGATGGGGCTGCCGCTGATCATCGACGTCACGCACACGCTCGACGGAGCCAGATGCCTCTGCAAGGATGTAGAGGAGATATACGGAAAAGTTGTGGTCGTCATGGGCCTGCTCTCCGACAAGAACATCCGCGGGATTTCCGAGGTCCTGGCCGGGATCGCGTCGAAGGTGTTCATAGCGCCTCCGGACTCCCCCAGGGCGGCCGACCCCGAGGTCATGGAGAAGGCCATGCGCGAATTCCATGGCGACGTCGAGGTATGCGCCACTGTGGCGGAGGCCATAGAGAGGGCCATGGAGTCCAGGGAGGACGAGAACATACTCGTCACCGGCTCCTTCCGTACCGCAGAGGATGCTTTGAGATGGATGCAGGAAGAATATGCGAGATCCTGAACAGACTGTCCGAGGTCTACACCGAGGGGGCGTATCCCGGAAGGAGCTCCGAGGGGCTCAACCCGGAGTGGCCCGCCGACCCGTTCCATGTGCTCGTGGCGACCATACTCTCGCAGCGGACGAAGGACGACAACACCCGCAGGGCGTCGGACAACCTCTTCAACAGGTTCGGGACCATGGAGGCCATCGCCGCCGCCGACCCGGACGAGGTCGCGGACCTGATACGCCCGGCGGGGTTCCCCAAGCAGAAGTCGAAGGCGATCGTGGACTGCTGCGGAATTCTTCTCCGGGACTTCGGAGGCGAGGTCCCGTCGGAAACGGACGTCCTCACCACCCTCCCCATGGTCGGGAGGAAGACCGCCGCCTGCGTCAGGTCATACGCCATGGGGATCCCGTCGGTATGCGTGGACACCCATGTGCACAGGATATCCAACCTCATGGGGCTGGTCTCCACCAGGACCCCGGAGGAGACGGAGTTCGAGCTCATGCGCATCACGCCGGAGGAGCGCTGGTCGGACATCAACAGATACCTCGTCCGCCATGGGCAGGTCGTCTGCCTTCCGAACCGCCCCAGGTGCGGGTCGTGCGTCGTCAGGGACCTCTGCCGCCGCGGGACGGAGTCCGGCCGGGACCGACGGGGCCATCCGAACTATTCTTAATCAACCGTCCCATTACCGTCCGATGCATGAGGTGTCGGTCGTGTCCAGCCTCGTCTCGGCGGTGCTGGGCGAGCTTTCCAAGTACAAGGTGACCAAGGTCAACAGCGTCACCGCCGTCATCGGGGACCTCACCAACCTCGGCGAGGAGCAGATGACCTTCGCATACGAGATCGTCACCCGCGGGACCATATTGGAAGGCTCCGAGTTCATCATAGAGCACGAGCCGATAGTCCTGTCATGCAAGTCATGCGGACACACGGGGCCGGCGAAGGTCCTGTCGGACCCGGACTTCGGCGGTCACGCCATTCCGGTGCTCGCCTGTCCCGAGTGCGGAGGGCCGGTCACCGTGGTCAAGGGCCAAACGTGCGCCGTCAGAAGCATGGACATAGAGGAGGAGGAACGATGTTCAAATACAGGGACGAGGAGACCGCTAAGAAGATTCTGAAAGGCATCGCCGACATGGGGGTCAAAGCCAAGTTCATGCACATCTGCGGGACGCACCAGGACACCATAGTCCGCTTCGGCCTGGAGGAGATGCTCAGGGACGCCGGCGTGGAGATAGCGCAGGGCCCCGGATGCCCGGTTTGCGTCACCACCAGCCGCGAGGTCGCGGACGCCATAACCCTCGCCCGCAACGGCGTCACGGTCACCGCCTTCGGCGACATGATGAGGGTTCCGACCACCATAGGCTCGCTCTTCGACGCCAAGGCCGACGGGGCGGACGTGAGGATCGTCTACTCCATAGACGACGCGGTGGCCATGGCCAGGGCCCAGGAGAAGCCCTTGGTCTTCGTCGGGGTGGGATTCGAGACCACCGCCCCCTCCACGTGCGTGCCCCTCCACAGCCCCGACTGTCCGGACAACTTCAGCGTCTACAGCTGCCACCGCATATGCCCCCCGGTCCTAGACATGCTCCTCTCCCTCGGAGAGTCCACCATCGACGGGTTCATAGAGCCGGGCCACGTGGCGGTGATCACCGGGCTGTCCATGTTCCGTCCCATCTCAGAGGTCCACGGGCTTCCCCAGGTGGTGGCCGGCTTCGAGCCGCTGGACATCCTCATGTCCTGCTACATGCTCTGCAAGCAGATTCGCGAGGGGCGCGCCGAGGTGGAGAACGAGTACACCAGGCTGGTGAAGCCCGAGGGGAATCCGATAGCCCTGCGCCTGATGAAGGACACCTTCGATCCCGTGGACCGCTCCTGGAGAGGGTTCCCGGTCATTCCGAAGAGCGCCCTGTCCTTGAAGCCGCGGTTCGCCGAGCACGACGCCACCAAGGTCCACGAGGACGTCCTGGCCCTCGCCCCGGAGGTGAAGGAGGAGGCCAACGGATGCAGGTGCGGCGACGTCCTGAGGGGGCTCATAAAGTCCGAGCAGTGCCCCATGTTCGGGAAGGTCTGCAAGCCGTCCAACCCCATGGGGCCGTGCATGGTCTCCGCCGAGGGCAACTGCAGCATATCATACAGGCTCGGATCCAAGAGGCTATGACCATGGAAACGAAACTCATGACGGAGATGAAGACGTCCACCCGCATCCTGGTGGTGACCAACGACGGCACAGTGTTCAGGAGCAAGGGAGTGGACAGCGCGTTCAACATGTTCGGAGGCAGGGTCACGGAGGTCAAGAGCCTCGTGGCCCGTCTGGACACGGCGGTGGACGAGAAGGGGAGGAAGCTCTGCGACGTATCCTATGGCGTCATCACCACCAGATACGGGTTCGTTCCCGGGAACTACGTCATAGACAGCTATCCCCGGGTCATGTCCAACAAGAAGGAGTACGAGTTCGTCAACGCCGCCAATCACTTCGTGGAACAGACGTCCTACCTCTGCCGCCCCTTCGACAAGGTCATATTCTGCATCCCCAAGGACATGTTCGCCATGTTCCTCGAGGCGGACCAGATCGACGACGGAAAGCTCATAGCCGTCACGTGTCCCGAATTCAAGGAGGAGTGCGAGAAGAGGGGCTGGACCTTCCTCGAGCGCAAAGGCGCCAGGGTCGGATCGGAAAACGCCGACGAAATCGAAAGGCTGATAAGGGAGCTTTGCAAGAAAAAGCGATCACAGCATCGACTTCTCATGCTCGAGAAGCCTCCTCTTGAGAGCCTCCCCCCCGGCGTAGTTGCCTATGCCTCCTCCCGCCGGGAGGACCCTGTGGCACGGAATTATTATAGGCAGGGGGTTGGCCCCGCAGGCTGCCCCCACGGCCATGTACGCCCTCGGGGAGCCGACGGCGACGGCGATGTCCTTGTAGGTGCGCGTCTCCCCGTAGGGGATCCTCTCGATCTCCTCGAGGACCGACCTGCGGAATCCGGTGACTCCGTAATCCAACGGAAGGTCGAACTCCTTCCTCTTGCCGCTCAGGTATTCGTCCATCTGGCCGAACGCCTCCGCGATCACCTCGGACTCGGAAACATCCATCTCCGGCAGGTTGGAGTTTGGAAGGTATACCCCGGTGAGGTTCCCGTCTCCGTCCTCGCTTATGCTGATCATGCCTATCAGCGTCACCCTGGAAAAGATGCAACCGTATCCCATACGTTCCCCGATAGAGTCCTCGACGTATATTTGTTCCGTCCGAATTCGCATGAAAACCATGAATCCAGACACGCATACGATATATCCGCCGACGGCTTCCCGTGGCCGTGATCATCTGCGCCAGCCGCCGCACCGACATACCGGCCTTCCATTCCAGATGGCTGATGAACCGCCTTCGCGCCGGGGAGGCCCTGGTCAGGAACCCCGTCTCCCGCAACGTGGTGTACCGCGTGGGCCTCACCAGGGAGGACGTCGACTGCATAGTGTTCGCCACCAAGAACCCGGCGCCGATGGCGCCCCACATTAAGGAGATCGGCTCCATGGGGCTCGTCTCCCTATTCCAGGTGACCATGACGCCTTATGGTAAGGACCTGGAGCCCGGGGTCCCTCCGAAGGCCGACGTGAACGACGCCTGCATCGAGATCGCAGGACGCATAGGGCGCGACAGGATGGTGTGGAGATACGATCCCGTGATCTTCGCCGGGACCAAGGACATCGGATACCATTCCCGCAAATTCGACCTCCTTTGCAGATCCGCGGCGGAATGGACCGACAGATGCGTCTTCAGCTTCGTCGACGTGTACGGGAAGCTGCTGAGCGTCTCCGGGTCCGGGGCGTTTCGCGCGGTATCCAGGTCGGAGCAGGACGCGTTCATACACATGGCCGTCCGCACCGCCGGCGAGTACGGGCTGTCGCTGAGCATGTGCTGCCCGGACAGGGACCTCTCGGAATTCGGCATAGAGCCCCGCGGATGCATGGACAGGACCTGGATGATGTCGCTCGGAATACCGTTCGAGACGGGCGGGAAAGGCTCCAGGGAGAGATGTAGATGCGTCAAGAGCGTGGACATCGGCGAATACGACACGTGCTCCCACGGATGCGTCTACTGCTATGCCGCGCGCACCGCGCCCGACCGGAGAGGCACCAGGCTGTGCTCCGACGAGTCCGAGATGCTCTGGGGCTCCGTCACCCCCCGTGACAGGATCATCGACCTGAAAGGCCGCGGAGCACGCAGGATCGACGACTTCCTGCGATGTCAACGCTTATTAACGGCCTATTTCTCCGCCACTCATGGACCCCGTCGCATTGATTCTGATAGCGGTGGGGCTGGCCACGGACGCCTTCGCCGTATCCCTGTGCAAAGGCATGGCCGTCAAAAAGGCTTCCTTGAAAGCCATGCTCCTGGCCGGCGTTTGGTTCGGCGGGTTCCAGGCCCTGATGCCCGTGATAGGCTACGCCTTGGGGTCCTCGTTCCACGGGCTGGTCTCGTCGTTCGATCATTGGATCGCTTCCGCGCTGCTGTTCCTCATCGGCGCCAACATGGTCCGCGAGGCGCTGTCGGACGAGGAGGAAGAAGTCGACGGGGACATGGGAGTCGGGACGATGGCCCTCCTCGCGCTTGCCACGAGCATCGACGCCCTGGCCGTGGGGATATCCATGGCCATGGAAGGGGACGGCATCGCCATTCCCGCGACCGTGATCGGAATCGTGACCATGGCCATATCCATGGCGGGGATCAAGATCGGGAGCCTATTCGGGGACAGGTTCGGAAGAAAGGCCGAGGCCGCGGGAGGAATCGTCCTCATAGCCATAGGGCTGAAGATCCTCCTCGAAGGCCTCGGAATCATACGATTACGCGCATGTACCTCTGGACGTAGTCGTCCAAGGCCACGCCGAACTCCATCGAGCCTTCGATGCCCATGCGCTTCAGATACTTGTCCAGGGGCGCGAAGGTCTCCTCATAGGGGATCTGCGTCTCCGAATCGGCCTTCTGCTTCCTGTACATGAGCTCCATGTAGTCGTCCTCGCAGGACATGATCGTGTCGAGATACGGCTCGAGCTTGGCCTTCATGTCCGCATCGGTCCATCCGGACGGGAAGTCGCACATTCCGAGTTCCGGGGTGTGCGTCACTATGCGCCCGTTGATCACGTAGAACACGCGGAGCTCGAAGTTGTCGTCCTGGACATAACTCTCGTCCCTGTAATCCATGGCTTCGAGGACGCGGGTTATCAGCACCTTGAGCATTTCCAGGTCCCTGCTGTACACCGCCACCCTCCGAAGGAGACGGATCGCGGCCTCGGCGCAGGTCTCCTTGCCCTCGTCGGACAAGGCCTCGTACAGATCCATGTAATCGACCAGGACCGAGGCGTACAGATGCCCCTTGCAGGAGCAGTCCAGCTTCTCGTCCAGCATGTCCGCCATGCGGTCCACGTGGCCGATGTAGTCGAACTCCTTGAACTCCAGCTCGTCGTTCAGGATCAGGTCGGCGGTCGTCTTGGCCATGAGACAGACGAACGCGTCTATCCCCGAGACGTCCTCCATGCGGGACAGCCCGGCCTTCCAATCCGCGAGGGCCTTTCCATCCTCGCCCATGCGGGAGTTCGTCGCGGCGCGGACCATATAAAGCATGAGGCTGTCATCCCCCACCTCGACCCTTTCGGCAACCGCCGCGGTCGCAAGCGGGACGTTGTTCGTGGAGACATACTCCATTATCTTCTCATAGGACTCCAGCCCCTTGTCCGGCCCTTCCTCTGCCGGGGCCTCTGCGTCCTGCAGGACGCCGTCGACATCCTCGGCGGGAACCGGCGCCGGCTCGAAGCCTAGGAACGACGACGTGTCGGCCCGGTCCGGATACAAGGGCTTTCCGCACCCGAGGCACGAGAGCCTTCCGGAGTCGTCCTCCGAGACCTCTCCGCCACAGTAGGGACAGGACTCCATTATGAAATCCATGCTCTCCGAATCCACTGCTTCAATATTATATTTGTTGGTAATTTTTTCATTTACAAGAGTTAGTAAACTCATCCAACATCCCTCATCCTCTTTTCAAAATCCCTAAGCTCCTCCCTGTCCACGGCCACGGCTACGCGGAACCTGCGCCGGTCCAACGCCTCGATGTAGTACGGGCGCAGGTCGAACACCCTGTCTATCCGCGGCCTGGCTCCGCAGGCGCATGCCCACCTGAACCCGTCCGTGGACACTCCCGACGGGACGGACATGTCCGTCATTATGGCGACCATCTTCCTAGACGCGTCATCCAAAGGACGGTTCATGGCCACATAGCAAAGGATCGTCCCTGACTCCCCCAGGCAGGCGCTGTCCCCGACGTACCTCCTTCCGAAGGCCTCCATGTAAGGCCTTATCAGTATCCTGTAGGTCGTGCATGCCAGATCCTCCGACCTGTATCCCTTGCGTACCGGACGTCCGGATATCGCCTCCGCCGCGCCGCGTATCCCCAGCGACGTGTCCATGCGGGCCACCGCATCGTCTATCAGCCCTTCGGAGAGGAGCTCCATGATGATTCCACCTCGGGAGCGCTTAAGAACGTTCACGAGAGAGGTGTCCGAAAGTGACAATGGATTTATCGTCCTATCGCAGTGGCCCCGGCATGGGAAGCGACGGCCACATGCAGGACCCCCTGAACGGATTCTCGGACAGGAAGGTCGCCCTGGTTATCATCGACGTCCAGAACAAGTTCGTGGATCCGGAAGGACCGGTCATGGAGTCCCTCATGAAGCGGATGGACCGCATAAACGAGGCCGCGGACGCGTTCAGAAGAACGGGGAACCCCGTAGTGGTGGTCCTCTTCGACGGAGACAGCCACAGCCCCGGACGGGAGAACCCCGACGGGCTGGTCGACGGCCTCAGGACGTCCGAGACGGACGAGTTCGTGCACAAGTCCTACATGAACTCCTTCAGGGAAACTGATCTGGAGGAGGTCGTCAAGAAGCACGGATGCACCGGCGTGGTCCTGGCTGGGTTGGTGGCCCAGTACTGCGTCATATCCACCTACTACGCCGCCTTCGACCATGGGCTGGTGCCTTACATGCTGAAGGGCGGGATAGCGTCCAACATCGAGGAGAAGGCCGACAGCGTCGAGAGGATATGCAAATGCGTGGGGATGGAGGACATCCTCGGAAACGTCAACTTCTCCGGGAAGGCCTGACCGATTCCGCGCCGCCGTCCTCTATGACCTTGCGATAGAACATCTCCACGGCCTCGGACGGGGTCAGGCCCTCCCTGCGGAGGATCAGCTCGGCCTTGGCCCTTACCACCGGGTCCACCCTGGCGTTTATGACAGAGCCTCTGCCGCGGACAGGAATCCCGAGGGCGACCTCGTCATAAAGGGCGGCCAGGTACTGGTTGTACATCTTTCCCTTCTCCTTGGCGAGGGCGCGTATGAGGTCGGTCGTCCCGGAGCCGTACTGGGAGGACTTCTTCTTCCTGAATGCCAGACCGGGGTATCCCAGGCCGGCGGCGGCCTCCTTAAGGACGGATTTGCGGGAATCCATATCCCTAGGCAGATGGTCCGCCGCGGGGATGCGGGATATGACGTCCTGGACCCCGGGATCGAGATACGGGTGGCGGAGCTCCTTGCCAAAGTATGACGCGATCCTCATCTCGCACGGCACGGAGACGTCCAGGAGCCTCTCTATCCCGGCGTCCCTGAGAAGGATGTAGTCGTCCATGGAGCATCCGACGAACTTCGCGCTTCCGCCGAGGTACTCGTCGGCGCCCTGTCCAGTGAGGATGACGTCCTCCTCAGCGTGCTTGCAGACGCAGAAGAGCTGGAGCTCGTAGGAGATCGTGAACGGATCGGACTCGTCCGTGGCCGATATCAGCTCGCGGATGATCCCCTCCAGATTGCCTTTGGAGATCCTGCAGTGGACCCACGGGAGCCCCAGGGCCTCGGCGAGCTCCCTGCCGGCGCGGACGTCGAAGGAGCCGTCCGTCCCGCAGGTGTAGCAGACGACGGATTCTGCGTACTTCGAGGCCATGGCTGCCGTCAGACCGGAATCCAGGCCGCCGGAGAAGGCCACCGCCACGCGTCTGCCCTCCGAAGCCTTCCTCACGGCCTCCTCCACGGCCCGACCAAGCTCCGAATATCCTGCCAATGCCTCCGCCCCCTCGTCGACAGCTTCCGGCCGTCGCATCGCTGACGCCCAGATTGGACGCGCATATAACCGTTCGCATCAAACCGTATGGAAGGAGGACGGGCGGAGACGCGTTCTTGCGGAAGCGATAATTGGATACAGGAATGCAGTCGGTCCATACGTCCAATATTAATACGGCATCCATGCTACTCACCGACGGACCAGGCGGTAAGATGACTAGAAGGACAGTCTACCCGTTTTCAGCCATAGTCGGACAGGAGCAGATGAAGCTGGCTCTGATACTGAACACCGTCAGCCCCGACATAGGGGGCGTCCTCATACGCGGAGAGAAGGGGACCGCCAAGTCCACCGCGGTGAGGGCCCTGGCGCGCCTGCTTCCGGATCGTGTCGTCGTGAAGGGATGCAGATGCGGCTGCCTGCTGTCCGAGAAGCGCGACTATTGCACCGAATGCGCCGAGAGATACCGCGACGCCGAGCCGGAAGGGATCACGCTCCCGATGGAGGTGGTGGAGCTTCCGCTGAACTCCACGGAGGACCGGGTGTCCGGGACGCTGGACCTGGAGAAGGCCATCTCGGAAGGGAAGAAGACGTTCGAGCCCGGGATACTGGCCAGGGCGAACGGGAACATCCTCTACGTCGACGAGGTGAACCTCCTGGACGACCACATCGTCGACCTTCTGCTGGATTCAGCCGCGATGGGGATCAACTACGTGGAAAGGGAGGGGGTCTCGTTCCAGCATCCGTCCAGCTTCATCCTGGTAGGGACCATGAACCCCGAGGAGGGGGACCTGCGCCCCCAGCTCCTGGACCGCTTCGGGCTCATGGTGGACGTCGTCGGGGAGGCCGACCAGGAGACGCGCAAGGAGATAGTCCTCAGGAGGCTCGCCTTCGAAAGGGACCGCGAAGGGTTCGCAGAGGCCTATCGCGAGTCCGACGACGAGATCCGCAGACGCATCAAGGAAGCCAGGAAAAGGGCGGGAACAGTGGAGATAGGCGAGGACGCCCTCGACCTCTCCGTCAGGATATCGATGCGCCTGGGGATAGACGGGCACCGCGCGGACCTGACGATGATTCGCGCCGCATGCGCCCTGGCCGCATGGGAGGGACGCGGGAAGTCCACGGCCTCCGACGTCGCCAGGGTCGCCCCTATGGTCCTCGCACACCGCATGAGGCGGAATCCGTTCGACGAGGCGTCTCTGGAGGGAAAGGGGCTGCAGGAATGCCTCTCCGAGCTGGTGTCCGGAAAATGAGGGAGTACCCGCTGACCGCGATGGTGGGATACGACGACTTCATCGACGCCGCGTCCGCGCTCCTATGCTCCCCCGATCTCCGCAGCCTCCTGATAGTCGGGGGCCCCGGCACCGGGAAGAGCGTGGCCGCCCGCGCCACGTCACAACTTTCCGGCTTCCGCAAGGTGGTGAACATGCCGGCCTCCTCGGACTCTGGACAGGCGTTCGGAACCCTGGACCTGGAATCGGCCATACGCTCGGGAAAGGCCGAGCGCTCCGACTCCGTCCTCTCCCGCGCCGACGGGAACATCCTGGTCATAGACGATGCGAACCTCATGCGCCCGGAGCTTCTGCTGAGCATCCTGGATGCCGCGGAGGAGGGGATCGCCACTCCGGAGTCCTCACCGCCGTATGCGGTGGACGTCAAAGTCGTATGCACCGCAAACCCGGACGAGGGCGAGATCGACTCCCACGTGCTGGACAGGTTCGACATGTGCGTCTTCGTGGAGCCGGTCGAGGATGAGGACGGAAGGAAGGAGATCGTCAGGAGACGCCTGGCGTTCGACAGGGATCCGCACAATCTGGATAACATGGAGGGGAGCGTCTCCGCCCTTCGCTCCAAGGTCTCGTGCGCGGACCCGTCCGCGGTCACGGTGCCTCGCGAGTATCCCGGATACATAGCCGAGATATGCCGCGAGATGAACATCGAAGGGCACCGCGGAGACGTCGCGACGCTCAACGCCGCATGCGCCCTGTCATCGCTGGACGGCAGGAATGCGCTGAGCATGAAGGACCTCTCGAAGGCGGCCAGGCTGTGCCTCCGCCATCGTCGCAGAGACCCGCCTGAAACGCCTTGGGAGCCGCAGGAACGCAGCGAGCCGCAGGAAGAAGAGAATCGGAACGAGGCGGAGGACCCTCCGGAGGAGGAGCGGCAGGGAGAGGAGACCCGGAATCGTGAAGCGGATGACGACGGCGAGGACTCCGGACGGCAGGAGGACCGGAAGCCCCAGGGGGACAGGGTCTTCGCCGTGGGGGAGGAGTTCGACGTGAAGGACTACGTCCCCGAACCCGTATCCAGGAATCCCAAGGGAAGAGGAGGGCGCAGGGACTACTCCATATCCGACGACGGCACGGGGCATGCGGTAGGGTACGTCATACCGAGGGAAAGGATCAAGAACCTCGCGCTGTCCGCATCAATCATCGCCGCGGCGCCCAAGCAGCCGTTCAGGGAGCATGACCGCCTGGCCGTGGTACTGAAGGGCGAGGACCTCCGGGAAAACGTCAAGATCAGACGGAGATCCACCGACATCGTCTTCGTCGTGGACGGATCCGGATCGATGGGCGCCAAGCAGCGCATGACCGCCGTGAAAGGCGCGGTGCTCTCGCTTCTGAACGACGCGTACCGCCGCAGGGACCGCATAGGCATGGCGGTATTCAGAGGGGATTCGGCCGAGGAGTGCCTGCCACTGACGAGAAGCGTCCTAGCGGCGTACCGCAGGCTGGAGGAGATGCCGACAGGAGGAAGGACCCCGCTCTTCAAGGGGCTCCTGAAAGGGATCGAGATGCTGGACAGGTCACATGGCCAGACGGCCGAACCCGTCATGGTCGTCCTCACCGACGGCCGCGGAAACTCGAAGGACGACGGCCCGGAATCCCTCAGGAAGGCGGCCGGGGCCATAAGCTCCAGACGCATCCGCACGATCGTCGTCGACACGGAGACGGGGCTCCTCCGTTTCGGGAAGGCGATGGAACTGGCGATGCTGCTGGAGGCCGACTACGTCGCGTTGGAGGAGCTGAGCGGAAGGGGGATACGCCGCTCCCTGGACATGGTACTGAGCCCATAAAAAACGCTGAAAAGGCTTATCATCCGGCATCTGCTGGACATGTGGCGATATGAAGCCGCCTGAATGCATAGAAGTCCGCGGAGCAAAGGTCCACAACCTCAAGGGCATAGACGTGGACGTCCCGCTGCACGGAGTGGTTGGGATAGCCGGAGTCTCCGGATCCGGGAAATCCTCCCTGGCTTTGGGAATACTCTACGCCGAAGGCTCCAGACGCTACCTGGAGGCGCTGTCGACGTACACGCGCAGACGCATGACCCAGGCGGCCCGCGCCGACGTTGACGACGTCCGCCACGTCCCGGCCGCGCTGGCGCTGCACCAGCGTCCCGGGGTCCCGGGGATAAGGAGCACGTTCGGAACGTCCACCGAGCTTCTGAACAGCGTCAGACTCATGTTCTCCAGGCTGGCGAGCCACAGATGCCCGAACGGGCACTACCTGGAACCAAGCATAGACTTCGCCGCCATGATGGAGATGAGATGCCCCGTCTGCGGCGCGGAGGTCTCCCCTCCCAGCGCGGAGGACCTGGCGTTCAACAGCACCGGCGCATGCAGGAACTGCGACGGCACCGGGATCGCATACGAGGTGGACGAGGACTCCCTGGTCCCGGACGAGTCGAAGACGATCGATGAGGGGGCGGTCGCGCCGTGGCAGACGCTGATGTGGTCCCTGATGAAGGACATAGCGAGGGACATGGGCGTCCGCACCGACGTCCCGTTCAGGGAGCTGACCGAGAAGGAGAGGGAGATAGTATTCCACGGGCCGGCCGAGAAGAGGCATCTGCTTTATTACAACGAGAAGTCGGGGAACGCCGGCGAGATGGACTTCATGTACTACAGCGCCGTCAACACGGTCAAGAACGCCCTGGCCAAGGTGAAGGACGAGAAGGGGATGAAGCGGGTGGAGAGGTTCCTCAAGACGGGGGTCTGCCCCTGCTGCCGCGGCACCAGGCTGTCGGAGAAGGCCCGGGAGCCTCTGGTTAGGGGGATCTCCTTGGACAAGGCCTGCCAGATGACGCTGTCGGAGCTGTCGGAGTGGGTGAAGGGCGTCCCGGAGACGCTTCCGAGGGAGATGGCCCAGATGGCCGAGAGCATCTGCGAGTCGTTCTCCGACACGGCCAGGCGCCTTCTGGACCTGGGGCTGGGATATCTGGCCCTGGACCGCCCGTCGTCAACTCTCTCCACGGGGGAGAGGCAGCGCGTCCAGCTGGCCAGGTCGGTACGCAACCGCACCACCGGGGTCATGTACGTGCTGGACGAGCCTTCGATAGGGCTGCATCCGTCGAACATAGAAGGGCTTATAGGAGTCATGGACGACCTGGTCGAGGACGGGAACACGGTGGTGCTGGTGGATCACGACACCCAGGTCCTGAGGCGTTCGGACTGGGTGGTCGAGCTGGGTCCCGGCGCGGGGGATGACGGCGGAAGGGTCATCGCGCAAGGCACGGTGGAAGCCCTCTCGAGGGATCCCTCGTCCAGGATAGGTCCTTTCCTCGGAGGAGAGGGCCGTGGACTCCGTTCCAGGGCTCCGAAGGAGGGGCTGTTCTCGCTGGGGATGATAGAGATGCGCACGTCCGGCATCCATACGGTGAAGCCGCTTGACGTCAGGATTCCGAAAGGGCGCCTCACGGTCGTGACGGGGATGTCGGGAAGCGGGAAGACCACCATGGTCCTGGACAGCCTGGTCCCTGCGCTCGAGGCCCTGGTATCGGAGTCCGACCTGCCCGACCACGTCCTGTCGATAGGCGCGGCCGGGATAAGCCAGGTGAAGCTCATAGACGCGACGCCGATCGGGATCAACGTCCGCTCGACCGTCGCCACCTACGCCAACGTGCACGACGAGCTGCGCAAGGCGTTCGCCAAGACCCCTGGAGCAAAGGAGGCCGGAGTGAAGGCCGGGGACCTGTCTTACAACACGGGCTCGATGAGATGCCCCACATGCGACGGGACCGGGACCGTGAGCCTCGACATCCAGTTCCTTCCGGACGTCGAGATCCCCTGTCCGGAATGCGGAGGCTCCCGCTACCGCAAGGAGGCTTCCAGGATCGTCCGCGCGTCCAAGGACGGAAGGAGCTTCTCCCTTCCAGAGATCATGGAGATGAGCGTCGACGAGGCCATGGAGGCGTGCAAGGACATCCCGGCGGTCAGGAGCAGGCTGGAGGCGCTCAGCGGCGTCGGGCTGGGATACCTCACGCTCGGGGAGGCCACTCCTGGGCTCTCCGGAGGGGAGGCCCAGCGCCTGAAGCTGGCGAGCGAGATGGGGCGCGGCCAGGCCGGGACCGTCTTCGTGTTCGACGAGCCGACCATAGGTCTCCACCCCTTGGATGTCGAGGTCCTGATGTCCGTATTCCAGCGCCTGGTGGAATCGGGCGCCACCGTAATCGTCATAGAGCACGACCTGGACGTGATCAGGAACGCCGACTACGTCATAGACATGGGTCCGAAGGGCGGGGACGAGGGCGGAAGGATCGTCGTCAACGGAACTCCGGAGGACGTGAGGTCATGTCCGGAGAGCGCCACCGGGAGATTCCTCCGAGGGTCGCCTTCCGAGCCTCTCCCCTATCACCTTGCGGGCGTCCTCGACCTTCCTGCCGACGTCGTAGCTCCCGTCCATCCTGTCCACTATGATCTCGAACCTCTGACAGCCCTCCCCCTCGGAGATGTCCTCCATGTCGCCCTCGAGCTGGAGATAGTCGTCCTTGAGGGCGGCCAGGGCGTCAGGGTCGGCCTCCCACAGCCCCCTGGAGTCCAGCTCCAGCATCCTGCGCTCCAGGTCCTCCAGCGCGTAGGGGTTGGACCTCATCAGGAATTCCCTCACCCTCTCGTCCTTGACGTACCTCTCCACCACGCCGTCGAACACGCGGCCGTCGACGTCCTTGGTCGTTATCTGCCACCCGTAGAGCTTCTGGACGGCCCCCATCATCGCGGTGGCGCCCCCGTATCCCGAGGCCATGTTGGACTCTATCCACTGGGGGTTGAGGATCTTCACGGCCGACAGGCGGCTGATCTCCTCGGAAAGCGTGCGGACGCCTACCTTGGAGGACCTCCTGGAATCGCCGTAGTACGAGGACACCTTCCTTCCCGTGAGGTCCTCCGCGGCCATGGCCATCCCGCCCTGGGACGTGAAGAAGCCGCCGCTGAGAAGGAGGTCCTTGTCGTCGGAGGATATCTTGTTGAACGTCGCGGAGACCTTCGACAGCTGGTATCCGAACTGCCCGTGCATGGGCACCCCGTCCTTCCCGGAGCCGTACGCGTATCCATTGTTGCTCATGAAGATCCCGGCCAGGTCGGAGTCCTTCTCCCATGCCGAAGCCATAATGGCATAGAAGAGCCCGGAGGACATCCCGGCGCCCGCGCCGAATATCCTAGAGGAGGCCTCGTCCGCGGATGCCCCCGCCCTGACGGAATCCATCGCATGGGCATGGACGTAATTCACGTCGGGAGGCTCGTCCAGATCCGCCACCGCCGCGATGGCCCTGTCCAAGAGGTCGATACGGCTCCTGTAGACGGACAGGACGGTGCCGGCGGGACGGATGAGGACGTCTATGCGCGGATGGGCCAGCCTCTCGGCGGGGATTATGCTGAAGCCCTCCGCCTTCCCGTCGGAGGACCACGTCGGCTCGACTCCGATGAGCGACATCACCTGTCCGATCATCTCGCCTCCGGCGATGGCCAGATCGTTGCTCATCCATGACAGCGCCACCTCCTCCGGGAAGCGGCCGTGCTCTTCGCGGTAAGCTTCCAGCAGACGGTCGGCGAGATCGCAGCCGACAAGATACGACGTCCTGGTCGGATACATGTCCGGGTTGGAGCCGTACAGGTTGCGACCGGTGGGGTATATCGCCGTCTTCCCCCTGACGAGGTTCCCGGCCGGCCCCGGCGCGGTGAAGCCTCCCGAGGCGGCGTTCATCAAGGAGCCCATCTCGTCGCTTGCACGCATGGAATCGGCCAGGGCAAGCAGCCTGCGCTCCAGATCGGACGACGCACTTCCCGATACCGCCGCCTTCACCGCATCCTCCAGGCCGTCGGTGGCGCCGTCGGCCTCCGAGGCGTATAGGACGTCGGCCATCTCCTCCTCGGAGGGCGCCTCCCCGAACACGTGGGCGCCGAGCTCCACGAAGGAGGACGCGGCGGAGTCCAGAAGGTCCCTGGCCCTTCCGACCTTGCGGTCCAAGGCCTCGCCCAGAGACCCAGGGATGACCATGCCGGCGGCCGATGCCAGCTCGTCCAGCCTCTCGGAAAAGGAGGCGCGGTATGCCTCGCCCTCGTTGTCCGGATCGAAGCTTCCCACGTGATCTATGAGGGCCCTCATGTCCTGCGACAGCTCCATGGGCGCGGTCCTCGCGGGAGCGTGGCCGAACATGGTCGCATACGCCCTGCGCTTTGCTATCGTGGCATGCGCCGAGTCGCAGGCATTGAATACATAGAAATTGGGAAGCGACCCGACGCAGACGTCCGGATAGCAGTCGCCGCTCAGGCCGTTGGACTTGCCAGGAAGATGCTCCAAGGTCCCGTGCGACCCCATGCCGATCATCATGTCGGCCTTCATGACGCGGTCGAGGTAGAGGTACGTGGCTATGTAGTGGTGGTTCGGAGGGCAGCACGGATCCGTCAGGACCTTGCACTTCTTCCCGCTGCACTCCCTGCCGACGCATCCCCGCTTGGGCTGGACGATCACGTAGGCGTTCCCCAGACGGACGCCCGGGATGATCAGGTCGTTGCCGTCCGTCATGCCCTCGCCCGGTGGCTCGCCCCACACCCTGACGACGCCCTCCCTGGTCTTGCTCCCCAAGGTGCCGAACATCGAAGCGTACTCGTCCCTCCCCATGCGATAAAGGACGCCTCCCTTGGAGACTGTCTCAGACACCGAGGTCCATCTGAACTCCGGATAGGCGCGGCGGGACACTATCATCTCCCTCAGCGCCTCTCCGGATTCCGGGACGTCGAAGCGATAACCGTCCTCCTTCATCGCGGCCATTATGCGGACGACGCTCTCCATCGAATCCAGCCCGTGGGCGAGCCCCAGTGTGGCCTCCACGGTGGAGCAGGCGCCGATGTTCAGCACGAACACGACCGTCCTGTCCCCGTTGGGGATCCGGCGAAGCATGGCGCGCCTCCGGATCCTGGATGCGATGCGGCGGCACCTGTCCTCGATCGGTATGTAGTCGGCCAAGGGGGAGCGGTCCTCCATCACGCTCATCGGAATCGGCTCGATGAACCCCTTGAGCTCCGGCACGACTATCCTGGAGGCGGACATCTGCCCTATTCCGGGAGAGGCCTCCCATTCCTCCATGGTCATGGAGCGGAGGTCCATAGGACAGAACACCGGTACGTTCATCCTGGCCACGAGCTCCGCCTCGCTCATGACCTTCCCATCAGCCCCCATGACGTCATACTGCATGTAGGAGTTAGCGATGAATGCGTCCACTTTGGGATCCCCGCGGTCCGTAAGGAGGTTGTACATCGTGGTCGTCAGGCCCCACGCCCCCAAGGCGGGGTCGTCCCTCGGCTTCGACATGACCGCCACCGCGTTCAGGCCGGCCTCCTCCATGCATTCGAAAAGGAACCTGCGCATGCCGAAGTTGCCGGACATCCAGGCCTCCCTTGAAACCGAGAAGCACACCGAAGGGCTGGACTCGTCCCATCCGCGGCCGGACTTGTACTCCTCCAGGGAGCCGTAGACCTCGCCTGGACGGGTGAGGTCGACCAGCCCGTGCATGGGAAGCCCCCTGGGCGGCGAAGGGACGAGGTCGAATCCCGCGAACTCGGACAGAATGTAGTCCAAGGCGCCGTCGTAGTTGTCCTGTCCGCTGTTCGACAGGTACTCGTACACGCGCAGGGCCTTCTCCTTGGGAACAGTGTTGAGCGTCCAGAGCCGCGGATCCTTTCCGACGGACACCACCATGCCTGGATTCCGCCTGCGGAGGAAGTCCTTCATGTCGTCGAGAGAGGCCACCACCGGGAGCATGACCAGGACGATGTCGGGCGGATCCCCCTCCGCCGGTATCTCCGACACGGCCATGCGGGCGAGGTTGTACGAGCTGACCTCCACCTCGGGATGCCTTGAGGCGGAGCGGCCCATCATGTCGATCTGATTGGAAGTTGCCAAGTAAAGCAATGATACGGATTTCATAGGACGTTGGAAGTAACGTCCATCATAGATAATAGCCTCGCAATGCGAATGTCAGAACGGAAAGCGGGCATCGGGCGCCGTCATGGCGCAAGACCCAAACTTAAAGTAGAATGACGCTCGCTCACGCCATCATGCTGGTCCCGTGCACTAGTTTCAAGGCCATCGCCACCGCCACGCAGATACGCTCGAAGATGGAGCTGTACCTCAAGAAGTTCGGAGGGGAGGAGATTGGCCCGCTGGGCCCCCGCATAGAAGCCGCTTACACGGCCGGGAAGATACCCGAGGACATAAAGAACGAGCTGGAGAGGATACTCGTCGAATGCGAGAAGATCCTGTTCAACATGCACGAAGGCGACTCCATAGAGTTCAAGGACATGATCTCGTGGGCGTCGTACGTCGACTCCCTCCCGGAACCGGCACGACCGGATCGGATGAGGTCGTCCTTCATCTCCGCGTCGTAAGCCTCGTCCCTCAGCATGTTGCGGCTCGCGCTCATCTCGGAAGCCTTGATGTACCACTTGATCGCCATGTCGTCGGACTGCCCCACGCCGCGCCCGTAATAGTAGCACTCGCCCAGGCTGTACATCGCGTACGAGTTGCCGAGCTCCGCCGACCTGGAGTACCACTCGGCCGCCTTCTCGTACGATTGCTCCACGCCCCTGCTGTTCTCGTAGCACCATCCCAGGCTGTACATCGCGTACGAGTTGCCGAGCTCCGCCGACCTGGAGTACCACTCGGCCGCCTTCTCGTAGGACTGGGCTATTCCCCTTCCGTAATAGTAGCACCAGCCCAGGCCGTACATGGCGTACCCGTTTCCACGGTCGGCCGCCTTCCTGTACCACTCGGCCGCCTTCTCGTACGATTGCTCCAGGCCCTTGCCGTAATAGTAACACCAGCCGAGGCTGTACATGCAGAACGTGTTGCCCTGCTCCATGCCGCGGGTGTACCACCCTATGGCGTCCTCGTACGACTGCGGGACCCCGCGGCCGTAGTAGTAGCTCTCGCCGAGGTTGCTCATCGACTTCACGTCGCCCAGGTCGGCCGCCTTCCTGTACCATTCGACGGCGTTCTTGTACGACTGCTCCACGCCCTTCCCCTTCTCGTAGCACTCGCCGAGGCTGTGCATGGCGTACACGTTCCCCATCTCGGCCGCATCATAGTACCATCTGAAGGCCTCCGCGTAGGACTTCTTGACGCCCTTGCCGTTCTCGTAGCACCAGCCCAACCCATGCATGGCGTAGCTGTTCCCGATCTCCGCGGCCTTCTCATAGAGCTTCACGGCCTTCTCATAGGATTTCTCGACGCCCTTGCCGTTGATGTAGCACCAGCCGAGGCTGTGGATCGCGTACGCGTTCCCGAGGTCCGCCGCCTTGCCGTACCACTCGGCTGCCTTCTCGAAGGACACGGGGACCCCGTGGCCGTAGAAGTAGCAGCTCCCTATGCTGTGCATCGCATAGGTGTTTCCCAGGTCGGCCGCGGCCCTGTACAAGGCCAGCGCCTGGTCGTAGGACTGCTCCACGCCCTTGCCGTGGTAGAAGCACCAGGCCAGGCCGTTTATGGAGTAGGAGTCGCCGAGCTTTATCCCCTTCCTGTACCATTCGACCGCCTTCTCGTACGACCTCTCGACGCCGTGCCCGAAGCAGTAGCAGTCGCCCATGTTGCTGACGGACCTCGCGTCCCCCAGGTCGGCCGCCTTCCTGTACCATTTGACAGCCTCGTCGTAGGACTGCTTCACGCCCTTCCCCTTCTCGTAGCACTCGCCGAGGCTGTGCATCGCGTAGGAGTTGCCCAGCTCCGCCGCCTTCCTGTACCATTCTACGGCCTTCTCGTACGACCTCTCGACGCCCTTCCCGCCCTCGTAGCATTTGGCGAGGCTATGCATGGCGTAGGAGTTGCCCAGCTCCGCCGCCTTCAGATACAAGGCGACGGCGTTCTCCCTGGATTTCGGGACCCCGTTGCCGTTGAAATAGCATTTTCCCAGGCTGTGGATGGCGCGGCTGTGCCCCATGGCGGCAGCCTTGGCATAGCATTCCACCGCGGATTCGTAGGACTGCTTCACGCCCTTCCCGCTTTCGTAGTTCCTCCCAAGCCTGTAGAAGGAATCCGCCTCCCCCTTCGCCGATTCGGGAGTCCTCTTGCGGCCGCGATCGTTCTGCATATGCCCTCTCGCCTGCACATCCTCGTATCTGCTCGAAAACCCGTCAGACGCATGACGGAACGCCGTGCCGCCTGCGCCGCCCCTCAGAATGGACGATTGCGAATCGCCGGCGTCATTGATAAACATAATCACCGGACGCCACCTCGAACCAGCCGCATCCCGCCTGCACCGCCATGACACGCCACAGAGGCAGAATTCGAATTGACCAGGTCCTCCATTACGGCTAAGGATTTTATACAAGGTCGGAGAAGTAAAAGCATGGTAGACGTTTCCGCCCGTAAGTCCGCGCATAGACTGGTGTGTGACCGCTGCGGCACCTCCGTGGACCCGGAGGAATGCTATAACAGCATGGGAACGGACCCGCTGATACTCTGTCCCGAATGCCATGCGAAGGTCAGCGCCGCGTGGGCCGAGATGAAAGACGACGCGGAGGCGCGCAAGACCTTCGTCATCGACACCCTCTGCGACGGGCCCGCATCCAGCGCCTTCCTCACCGTGGTGCCCAAGTTCAAGGAGACCCTCCGGGCTTTGTCCAAGGAAGGATACATCGTGTACGAGTCGGACGGGATGTACCGCCTCTCGGGGTCGCCCGAGCTGCGCTCGTTCTCCAAGTCGCTATCCATGTGCAGCACCGCCGAGGACGCGGAATGGATCCGCGACGAATACTCCGGGCACTGGAGATGGCTGTGCGCCTCGTACTGCGAGTGCTAGGGGAAGCCCAGGACGGAGGACCCGTCGACGATGATCGCGTACAGCGCGTCCGCCTCGCCTGCGACGGCGTCGGATGTGTCGAAGATACACATGGCGATGCGCGAGAAGGTCCTGCTGAGGCTGTTGGACCTCGTCATGGCCGAATGCGACGGGGTGACGCCCATGGGAAAGGGCAAGGCGGACTTCAAAGGCCTGGAATTCACGTACGGCCCGATAGCGGACGAATCGTCGATAGCCGAGAAGAGCGGCCTGGACTGCGACATACTGATAGGGAAGGACTCCGTGGACTGCTTCCTGAAGGAGGACGTCGTCCCGTTCTCGCATTACTTCGAACAGGAAGGCAACGGACGCGTGGAGTCGATGCTGGAGTACATGTGCGACCTCCGCAGGAGGGGGATCCGATGGTCTACCTCGTGATACCGGCAGAAGACGGGATCCTCACGTCGTTCCTCTACAAAGGACGCATCCAGGACAGGTCCCAACAGCCTTCCACGGTCTACGACGGCGTCTCCAAGATCTTGCTGTACTCGGACGGCCGCGTCGTCGGACCGTTCGACCTGGTCTCCAACGACGGCGGATCGGTCTCGTGCGGAATATCGGAGCCCGTCCGCAGCGTCCCCCACAGTCCCGTCCGCGTCCCGATGAGGATATCGGACGCGATGGCCTCGAGGCTGCTATCGTCCGCGAAACCCGCCCCGGGATACGTCCCGGTCACCGGCGACAGCTTCGCGGACGGCCTTCTCGCCTCCGCGGAGGACGGCAGGATCAGGTTCGTGTCCGAGGACTGGGACGTGATGAGCCGCTGCACCTCCGTCCTGTCGGGTCTCAAGATCCCGTTCTCCATGACGTCCCCGTTCGAGATCCACATAGATGACGAGGACCTCTGCTCCAAATGCGCCGCCATACCCGTGCCGTCCAGGATTCCGGAAGACGGATTCATGTCGGGGTTCCTCGCACCCAGGACCTCGGCCGGACGCGTGCTCAGATGCCCCGATTGGGCCGTGGAGGCCTACGGCGGCAAGGTGATCGTGGCCAGGGACCCCTATGGCAACCCGACGGTCTCCCCGATGTGCTCCAAGACTTTCCCCTTTGACAGGATAGGCAGGCCCGAGGGCCGCGCCGACGCCCAAGGGGTCCCTGAGAGCTTCGCCTTCGCGGCCGCCGAGGCGATTTACATGTCCGCGCTTGAATCCGGAGGGTACGCCGTGTCCCGCGTCTGGTCGGACAGCATGTGCAGCATGTGCCGCGCATCCAAAGACGGAAGCGCCCTGACGCTGGTTCTCATCCCCAGGCTCTGCGACGAGGCCGCGTTCCAGATGAGGGACCACGACATACCGGAGTCGGCCAGGGTGGTTGCGCTTGGCCGCAAGATCCGCTCGGCCCCCATGGAAAGGGTGAAGCCGTTCCTCAGCGCCAGAGGAATCGACTGGAAATGCGTGTCGGCGCTGTCCGATCCCGGCCCCGACGTCACCGAACGCGTCGCGGCGGAGACGGAGCGCTGTCTAGGGGCGGTCTGGGGCGCATATTCGAGTTAACGGGGTTCTTACAATGTACGACATCGAATCGTTCCGCAGGCAATACATCGAGAACATCAAGGCGGATGCGTCAGCGGCCGGAGCCTCACCGTCGGAGTGGTTCCTGGTCGCCGCCACAAAGGACATGGCGGCGTTCGACGTCTGTCCGGAGGCGGAGCCGTGCGCATATTCCGGGACCGGGAGGCACAACAAGTCGATCGCGATCCACGGATTCGCATATACGGACGGAGACGGGGGCCTCAACGACCGCACCCTGAGCCTGTTCGTCTGCGACTTCTCGGGGGAGGACGACCCTCCCCGGATAACGGAGAAGGAGTTCGGAGAGCATTCCAAGCGCTGCGCCGCCTTCATCGAGGAGGCCGCGGACGGCCAGATAAAGGCCGGGTCCGACGAGCCTGGAGCGAGGCTGGCCAGGAACATCTGCGAAGGATACGACGGCTACGACCGCGTCTTCGTCTACGTGGTCACCGACAGGCTCCGCAGCGCGAGATGCAAGGAGGTCAGGGAGAGGGACCTCGGAGGGAAGCTCATCCTGTTCCGCCTGATAGACATGGAGTACATAGCCGACACCCTGAGGTCCTCCCGCCCCGACGACGACCGCGTCATCCGCGTGTCGGATTTCGGATACTCGGCGATACCCTGCGTCAAGGCGGGGTCGTCCGACGGATGCACCTCGTACATCGGCACCGTCCCCGGAATGTTCCTGGCGCTCATCTACAGGGACTACGGCAGCAGGCTTCTAGAGTCCAACGTCCGCTCGTTCCTGACCGTCAAGACGAAGGTCAACAGGGGCATACGCGAAACGATCAGGGAATGCCCCGGGATGTTCTTCGCCTACAACAACGGGGTGGCCCTGACCGCCTCCGAGGTGGAGATCGGCGACCAGGGGATCACCTCGTTCACGAACCTGCAGATAGTCAACGGCGGCCAGACCACGGTCTCCCTCTTCAAGGAGCTGAAGAGCAAGTACAAGGACAAGCTGTCCGAGATCTACGTCCCGATGAAGCTGGTCGTGGTCCCGTCCGAGGACGCGTTCGACATCGTCAGGAACATATCCGTGTTCGTCAACACGCCGAACGCCGTGAAGGAATCGGACCTGACGTCCAGCAGCGGGTTCCAGATGGCCATGGAGGAGGCCTCCCGCAGATGCACGATACCTGGCGGCGACCTCAGGTGGTACTATGAGCGCACCAGGGGCCAGTTCGAGCAGGACTCCTCCAAGGGAGGGGACCAGGAGCGCTCCGCGTTCAAGAGGACCTACGACAGGAAGCGCAAGATGGACAAGATCGACCTCGCCAGGTACAGATACATGCTGGAGCTCCGCCCGGACTCCGTCTCCAGGGGAGGACAGACCTGCTACAGCCTCTTCTCGCGCGACGTGTCCACGGGATTCTCGGAGAACCCGTCCGCGTACGGCGACGATTACTTCAAGGAGGCGGTCGCGACCGCCATCCTGTACGAGGCCGTGTACGACGTCATCGGACGCGAGAGCTGGTTCGACGGGTATCTGAGGCCGCAGATAAGCTGCTACGCCGTGTCCAAGACCGTCTCGGACCTGGCCAAGAATGGACGCGTCCTGGGATTCGAGGACATCTGGAACAATCAGTCCGCCCCTGCGCCGGTGGTGTTCCATGCGGTCGACGCCGCCAAGACGTTTTCCGAATACTTGAAGGGGATCTCCGACGCCGGAGGGAACGTGGTGACGGAGTGCCGCAGAAGGTCATGCTGGGAGTCCTTCTCCCAGATGCCCGCCAACGTCGAGAAGGACGTGCTCCAGTGCTGTCCCGCCGCAGGCGCCGCCGGAGCTGCCGGAAGCCGCAAGACGGGAAAGGAGGCCGACGAGGCCATGTACGCCCTGAGGTCCTTCGACGACTGGCGCAAGGTCAGGCTCCTGATGCTCCGCGAATCCGCGGATCCCAAGGACATAGGGGTGATCGAGGATGTGCTGGAATACCTCAAGGACCCGTCCGCCGCCAAGATATCTCCCAGCCGCGCCAAGCAGGCCCTGGAGATCAGGAGACGCTACGTCTGATCGGCGCCTTACGACGGCAGTACCGTCTGGGAAGGCATGAGGCCCCAGGACGGCTTCCTTGGGCACCAGCACGCGGTCGAAGGACTCGCATCCGAGGAAGGCCTGCTGGCCGATAGTCTCCAGGCCGCGGGGGAACGACGGGGGCGACAGCCTGCCGCATTTGCAGAACGCCCCCTCGCCGATGGCCTTCAGCCCGGCCGGAAGATCCACGCGCTCCAGCAATCCGCATCTGAAGAACGCATACCGCCCGATCTCCCTCACGGAGTCTGGGATCGACACGCGACGGATGCTTCCGTTCCCGTTGAAGGCGCCGCTACCTATTCCGACCACCTCGCACGTCCTTCCCCCGATGTCGACCGTCCGGGGGATCCGCACGTCGGAAGATGCTCCGGAATATCTCTTCACAAAGGCCTCCGACACCCGGTATTTCTTGAACGAAAGGCCTTTGTCCACGCTCTCCGGGGGCTCCGGCCTCTTTTCCGGAGACACGTCCTCGGCCATCCCGGCGACCGCGCGCCTATCCAGGCCCGTTTCCTCGCAGATCCTGTCGATCATCGCGGATACGACGGCCCCGTCCGTCTCCGATGCCAGGGCGCGAAGCTCCCTCGGGCAGAAGGTGTTAACATATTCCACCATCGAGGCGTATCCGGCGGGGATCCCCATGCGGACCATGGAGCCCTTGTCCGGGACCCTCCCTCCCGCGACCAAGGGACAGATGACCTGCCTCGTGTCGGAGGCCTCGTCCGCCACCTTCAGGGCAGAAAGGCCGGAGGCCCGCCTCATGTCTTGGATCAGGCCTGCCAGGCCTGCTCCCGACGGCATCCTGGAGAGCAGCCTGACCGTGGCCTGGGAGGCCCTGTCCGCATCGGGGTCGGAGATCGCTGCCGCGAAATCGTCCGGAGATGCGCCGGAGGCCGTCTCGACTAGGTAGACGTCGAAATCGTCGAACCCTCCGAACCGCATCAACGGGGCGATGCGGGAAGGATCCACGTCGCCCAGCGCGAAGAGCTCCAAGAACCTGTCCGTCCTGCTCACGCCCGTCCGATGGTCGCTCTGAACGAAAAACCGTTCGGTTCGCGCGGGACAGCCTGCTGAGAACCCTCCCGGCCCATTCGGACCCGGCCTCCGACATTCTGGAAAGGATGCCGATGTCGGCCATCTCCAGCTCCTCCAAGTCCATGCCTGCCAACCTGTCGGCCGAGGCCTGGAAACCCGAGTCCGCCAATGCCACATGCATGTGGATGGCGGTGCGCATCGACTCACGGATCCCGTCTCCGTACTCGCAGCGGCGGGCGATCTCGTAAGCCGCAGGAGCGTAGCCCTGGTCCGCGGACTTGGCGTAAAGGTTCACCGCGCGATCCTCGGAATGCTCCAGGACCTCGCCGTCATCGTAGGCCTTCGCCAGCAGGAACTGGCATTCCGCATCCCCCGCATCCGCGCCGTCGATTATGCGTCCGAGCTCCTCGGCCCGCTCGCGGTTCTTCGCGAGCCATTCGTCGGCCGCCGCCCATCCGCGGGACGAGGACGCTGAATACAGGAGATAGGCGTGATGCAGGGACTTCTGCACCCCTTCTCCCCTCTCGTAAAGCCTTCCCAGGGCCGCCATGGCATAGGCGTTGCCGTCCTTGGCCGCCGACTCGTACAGACGGGCCGCGGCGGAGTCGTCATGGTCCGTCCCGAGCGCCCATTCCTTCATGCGGCCGAGGAGCACCGCCGCCCATTGGCTTCCGTCTGCGGCCATCCTCTCCACCTCCTCGCAATCCAGTCCAGCGACCTCGTGATCCTTCAATGCGATGAGCCTCCCAGCGGCTTCGGAATCCCCGCCGTCGGCTCCGAATATCAAGCTCCTGACCGTCTCCATGCCATCCATGGCGCATCCACATTTCCGTACGATTTAAGCATGGCGCGTGCACGTCACAGTTATTAACGACCGTCCTCTCGGAGGTGCATGGACGGGGAGAGGAGGGTCGACGTCCTCCTAGGCGATTCCAGGAGGGCCTTGCTGTTCATGGCGATGTCCATGCTCGTCTCCTTGCTGGCCGCCCAGGCCAACGTCTTGGCGGACAGGGCGTGATGCTCCGGGCTGGGCGTGGATCCGCTGGCGGCGGTGGCGCTCGTGACCCCGCTCTACAACGTAATGGCCGGACTCGGCAGCGGACTGGGCGTTGGGGCGTCGGCGGTCGTTTCCAGGATGATCGGCACCGGAAGAAGGGAGAAGGCCTACAGGCCGGACATGGCATACACGCTGACCGTCCTCTGCCTCTACGCGCCGTTCTTCTCTGTCAATCCCCTGTGCTCCGGATACCTTCATGCGCCCGCCCGGGAGTCGCCGTAGCATGCGCGGTTCTGAGGAACGCCGTCCTCGTCATCCTGTTCTTCTCGCCGGCCAGCATTCCCTCCAAGCCATATTCTGGTCGCTGCTCCTGGGACACCTGATCGGTGCATCTATGATACTCTCGGTGACGCTGGCTGTGAGAAGAAAGGTGTTCGCCCGCATGGACGGGCAGGAACCATGAAAAAGGCAGGGGATCGGCCCCTGCGTTTGGAATCACGACAAACCCTGTGTCCTATAATCGCTCAAGGTGAGAATCACCTTGCTGCCGTTGAACGAGGTCTCGATCTTGACCACGACGCTCGAATCGTCCTCCACCCATACCCTGAGACTGGACAGGCCTGGAACATCGACATCATAGCCGCTGCATGCCTTGCGATTGATCTTATCGGTCGAAGACGGCGTCATTCCCGTGGTGTTCAGCTTCGCCACGATCGGCACCCCGTTGGGAATCAAGACTAACGAAGTGCCGTCCAGGATGCTGCTGCTCACCGCCACGACATAGCTGTCGTCGTGGACTTCGACGACTTCGAGATCTATGCTAGCAAGCGGAAGCAGGGTCGAAGTCAGGTAAAACTTGTATTTCGCATGGTCCCCGATCGCAGGAACGTATCCGCTTCCCAGGTCCGCGTCCTTGTCAACGAACAGCATGAACAGATAGCTGGACAGACTCTCGGTCACCTCGAGCTCGATCGAAAGACCGCTTCCATCGATGGAATACCTGGGACTTGCATTGGTGATGCAAGACAGGATGTAGTCTTTGCCTTCCTTCGACACTATGAACGACCCTTCATTTTCCGTAGTGTCGAAAGAAGCCCCGGATATGAGCACTGTGGAGGAGCCTCCCGTGACGTTCACGATGAAATTGTTCGTCACCGTCCCATCGACTTTGATAGCGACGCCTTCGGGTTGAAGCAGACTGAGACAGATATAGCTGCCACTGCCGACAGGCCCGGGTATCGGATCGGTGACTGTGCAAAGACCTCCCGCCGGCATGACGAAGCCTCCGTCCTCGGAGACCTTGATCGTCGTCCCTGCAAGGTCGGCGACCTCCTTGCCGGCCATCTTCCCATAGAGGAACACCTTGTACCCGACGAATGCGCCTGAAACCGCGAACGCGGTGTCGGAATCCTGGAACATGACCGTCCCGGAATCGGGATCGGACAGCCCCACGTCGGCACCTGCAAGATACCTCTTCAGAAGCCGGGAATCCATATCGGTCAAGGAGCCGTCCCCGTTGACGTCGAGGTTCTTCATAGGGACTTCGACGGGAACCCCTCCGAAATGCTTCCTGAGTATCAAAGAGTCCAGGACGCTGACCCTGCCGTCCCCGTTGACGTCACCGGGGGCGAGTCCGACGGTCATCATGGTCCCGGAGGACGACACGCGGGGTTCCCCTCCGACCGCACTCGCGCTCACGAACATGGGGTACTGGCCCTCGGCCGCGTCTGCGGAGATGTCGAAGACGAGCTCGAAGAGGTCTCCCTCGATGGGCCTCGCGCCCGAGGCCAAGGTGATGGAGAAAAGACCTTCGGAATCCTCGTTCACGCGAGTCTCGAGGCCGCACAGGACGTTTGGCTCCGTCAGCGTCATCACGTCGGCATCGTACTCCACGTCGACGGTCAGGTAGGCTGCTCCCGACCATCCCTCCGCGCCGACGACCATGGACGAGACTCCGCCCCCGACCGTTCTTCCGCACTCGGAATACACTGAATAGCCGTCGGAGGAAGCGCCATCCGACGCGTCCGCGACGCAGACCGCCGAAAGAACGGCGACGAACGCCAGAACAGCGGCTGTCAAGGTCAACCCTGTGCCTTTCATGTTGATGCCCGCACCCGTGTTGCTTTGTTTATTGAAATAACTGTCGGACGTGGGGGCCGCCTAAGAAACGTCGACGGTCCCCACTAATGCTTAATACCGAGTATGCTTTAAACTGACCAAGGAAACGTGAAAAGCATGCCAGCAGAGAAAGTCACAGTCTCAGTCATCAAGGCGGACGTCGGATCCGTCGTGGGCCATTCACGCCCTCACCCCTCCATGCTCGAGGCAAGCAAAGAGATACTCGCCGATGCGCAGAAGCAGGGAACCATCGAGGACTTCTACGTCACCCGCGTGGGAGACGATATAAACCTCTACATGACCCACTACAAGGGCGTTGGCAGCAAGGACGTTCATGGCGCAGCGTGGGAATGCTTCCAGAAAGCCGCCAAGATCGCCAAATCCATGAAGCTCTACGCCGCAGGCCAGGACATCCTCACGGACGCGTTCTCCGGAAACGTCAAGGGCGCAGGACCCGGCTCCGCGGAGATGAGCTTCGTCGAGAGGGGCTCCGAGCCTCTCCTGTTCTTCATGGCGGACAAGACCGAGCCCTCCGCGTACTCCCTCCCCCTGAGCAGGATTTTCCTCGACCCGTTCACCACCACCGGCCTCGTCGTCGACGCCAGGGCCAAGAAGGGATTCGACGTCGAGATCCAGGACGTCATCGGCCACAAGAAGGTCGTCATGAAATCGCCCGAGGAAACCCTCAGCATCCTCTCGCTGCTCGGAGACACCTCCAGATACGCCATCAAGAGGATCTGCTCGAGAGCAGGCATCGGGCCTGCGTGCGTGGTCTCCACGGACAAGCTCAACCTCACCGCAGGAAAATACATCGGAAAGGACGACCCGGTCTGCATATGCCGCGCCCAGAGCGGCCTTCCCTCCGTCGGAGAGTACCTCCAGCCGTTCATGAACACCACCATGCTGGTCGCCGGATGGATGAGGGGCTCCCACTACGGGGCGTTCTACCCCTGCTCCCCCGAGGACTCCGACCCCGTCTACTTCGACGGTCCCCCCAGAATCTGCTGTCTCGGATTCCAGCTCAACGAGGGCAAGCTCCAGGGCCTCGAGCCCATAGGCGCGAAAGGCGGAGAGCACATACCCGTCGACTTCTTCAAGGGCAACACCTGGGACCTCGCGCGCATGAACGCCGTGAAGGCCAGCAGGTTCATCAGGAGCCAGGGCCCGTTCATGCCCTCCATCCTCGGTCCTGAGGAGATGGAGTACACCTCCAGGCCCGAAGTCCTCAAAGAGCTCACGTCGAGGTTCGAGAACCTTGATTGAACTCAGAGCCCCCTCGGTGATAGTCAACTTCAAGGTCTATGGCGAGGTGGAGGGCGAAGGGGCCCTCCGCCTCGCCAGGATCTGCAGCGAGGTCGCCGAGGAGTCCGGAGTGAGCATAGCGGTCTGCCCGCCGATGGTGGAGCTGTCCCTGGTCGCCAGGGAGCTGGACATCCCGGTCCTCTCCCAAAACGTCCATCCCAGGAAGCCCGGATCGGGGACCGGGTACACCACACCCTCCGCGGTCAAGGCCTCCGGGGCGTACGGCACCCTCATCAACCACTCCGAGAACAGGCAGCCTGCCGAGAGCGTCGGTGAATGCGTCTCCATGTGCAAGAGCCTGGACCTCTGCGCCTGCGTCTGCGCCGAGAGCGTCGACAAGGCCAAGGAGCTGGCCGCGTTCTCGCCGAGGATGATCGCGGTGGAGCCTCCCGAGCTCATAGGGGGGGACGTCTCCGTCACGACGGCCAACCCCAGGATAGTCACCGACACCGTGGACGCCGTCAGGTCGGTCGACCCCAGGATCGAGGTGCTCTGCGGAGCCGGTGTGAAGACCGGAGAGGACGTCAAGACCGCCGTCGACCTCGGCGCGAAGGGAGTCCTTCTGGCGTCCGGGGTAGTCAAGGCCAAGGATCCCGAGACCATCCTAAGGGACCTCATCAAATACATCTGAGGGCGCCGCGAGGCCCCTCTTCTTCATTCCAATCCTTTGAGGGGGTACCCCCTCGCGCGTATCGCCGCCCATCCGGCCAGGTATACTCCGCAGCTTATCGCCAACATCGCCGCGACCCCGTATATGAACAGGTCCGGCGGGAACGACGACGCCAGCACCATGCCCACGAACGCGAACATGAAGGTCGTGAAGTTCAGCACCGAGGACACGGAGCCGTTGTCCCCGTCGTGCTGGCTCATCAGGATCCCGTATCCGAACGAGCGGGCGGTTATGGTCACCGCGCAGCATGGCACTATGGACAGCATGAACAGGGCCCAATGGAGTCCTGCTAGGAAAAGCATCATTAGAAAGCTGAGAAACCCGAGGGCGAACACGCAGGGTATCATCCTCCTAGAGGCGGAGACGGCGCGGGACAGCGCCCTCGCTATGACGAGGCCCATGACGCATGCGGAGGCCAGGACGAGGCTGTAACCGGTCGGATCGAGTCCGAACCCGTCCTGGTACACGTAGGACGAGACCGAGATGTATGCGAGCTGGGACCCGGTGAACGTGCACATCATCAGCGCGAACACCACGAAGTTCCTGTCGCGGGTCACGGCGGCGAGACGGGCCATCGATCCGAGGACGGTGCCTTGGAAGCGGTCGGCAGGGAGGTATCCAGGAAGGAACGACCCCATCAGGAGGCAGAGGGCGGAGACTCCAGCCGGGAACCAGAACGTGGAGCGCCACCCTGCCACGTTGATGAGGGCGGTGCCGATGACCGGCGCCAATATGGGCCCAAGGATGCCTATGGCCGCCGTCACCGAAAGCACCCTGCTCCTGTCGTTCCCGTCGAAGCAGTCCTTGATCAGGGCGAACGCCGTGGTCATGGCGCCTCCCCCGCCGAACGCCTGCACCATCCTCAAGGCGATGAACACGCGCACGTCGCCGGTGAAGCAGCATGCGACGTTCGACGCCGCGTACAGGGCCATCGACGCCATCAAGACGTTCCTCCGCCCGTACTTGTCGCTGATCGGCCCCAGAACGAGGATGCTGACGGAAAGGACCAGCATGAACAGGTACAGCGACATGTTCATCACGGACTCCGTGGTCCTGAAATCGACCGTCATCACCGGGAGCCCGGAGAGGTACATGTCGGTGGACAGCGGCCCGAACATGCTGAGGAGCAGTATCAGGAGCATCAGCGGACGCCGTCCCAGTCTCATGCCTGTCATCGGACATCGAACGACCGCGTCATATAATAATCCGGAGTCTAGCAACCTTATTCCTTCTCCGATACGGAAGGCTTGATACAAGACGTCGAGGGCCGCATGCGTCCAGTCTGCATCATGATGGCGGCCGTCCTGCTTGTCGTCGCAGTCCTGCCTCCGGTATGCGCGGAAGGACAGCCCTTGAGGATCGCCGCCTTCGATCCGTTCCAGGAGGCCATCGCCATCCTGAACCCGGGCGGGGCCGCCGCGGACCTGAAGGGGTTCACGATATCGGACGGGGAGGGATCGTGGGAGTTCACCGGAAGCCTCGGGATCCCCGCCGGGGAGACGGTGGCATTCTCGTCAAACCCCGACTGCAAGGCCTTCGGAGGAAGGTTTCCGATCATTGTCCTGGGGGAGGACGGGCTTCGCAAGGGAAAGGGGTCGCTGATCCTGAGCAACACGGGGGACCAGATATACCTGATCAAGTCAGGGAAGGCGGTCGACTCCGTATGCTACGGCAACAAGTCCATCGACGACGCCTCCCAATGGTCCGGGCCTCCGGCGCATGTCAAGAAGGGTTACTACGCCCTCAGGACCGGCGGGGACACCGACACGGCGGAGGACTGGTACCTATGCCGTCCCGGGGTGACCGAGTTCCGCTTCGACCCGCACAGGCAGTACGACGCCGTCGTCACGCCGTTCCTGTTCCCGGACAGCGGAGGGGCCCCGATATACAGCGCCCTGGTCTCCGCCCAGGAGAAGGTGGAGATATGCCTCTACCATCTGGGAAGCAGGAACGTCATCGCCTTGCTGTGCGGTCTGGAGGACCGCGGGGTAGACGTCACACTTCTCCTGGAGGCGGATCCCCTGGGGATAGACGTGATCGACTACGTGCCGATGCTGGCCGCCTTGACGGCGCACGGAGGGGAGGTGCTGCTGATCGGGGGAGGGGACGACCGCTACTCCTACATGCATGCGAAATACGCCATCATAGACGGCAAGACGACGATAGTCACCTCCGAGAACTGGACCCGGGACAACATGAACGGGACGCCCCGCCAATGCTCCTACGAGGACGACGTCGGCAACCGCGGATGGGGGGCCGTAGTGGAGAGCAGGGAGTTCGCCCTGTTCGCGGAGCAGGTGTTCCTCAACGACTCCGATCCCGGATACGGGGACGTGAGGCCGCTTCAGAAGGAGTATCCGAACCCCAGGCCGTACGTGATCCCGGCGTTCGTTCCGCCGTCGGAATGTATCTTGGAGGGATACGAGGCCCGCGTGGTGCCCTTCCTGTCCCCGGACAGCTCCATGGACGCCGAGACCTATTACATGGAATCGTCCGTCGAAAGGGTGTACTCCCAGCAGCAGAGCGTCGGATCGTCGCTCCGGGACCTGGAGGAGGGGTCGCCTCTTCGCTCCATGGCGGATGCCGCGGTCAGAGGGGCCGACGTCAGGCTGATCCTCGGAGGGGACACCGAGTCGTTCTGCGACTCTCTATGCGCCAGCACCGGGATCAAGGCCGCCTCGATGTCCTCCCCGTACGTGCACAACAAAGGGCTGGTGTGCGACGGGACCGCCCTCGTGTCGTCGGTCAACTGGACCGAGAACTCGTTCGGGATGAACAGGGAGTTCGGAGTGGCGATAGAGTCGGAAGAGGTGTCCAGGTACTTCGCCGAGGCGTTCCTGAGGGACCATGCGAGGTACTACCTGTACGAAGGCTTCGAGATATCGTTCCCGGAGACAGAGGGATTCTATATTGCCGGGGAGGACGCGGTCGTCTCGGTGTCGGTATCCGCCAAGGGGAGCTACAGTTACCTCTGGGACCTGGGCGACGGCAGGACCAGGGAGACGTCGATTCCGAAGATGGCCTTCCGCCCGGTCCAAGGGGACCACGTTCTGACAGTCACGGTCACAGACCACATCGGGGAGCCCAAGACGGCGGATTTCGGATACCATGCGGCGGGGAGGGGAACGGACATGGTCCCCGGCCTCCCCTGGGAGTTCTGGGTCCTCGCCGTCGCATCCTCCGCGACCGTTCTGGCCGTCGCGTTCCTCATAAGGCGCCGCTGTCGGCGAAACTGGTTTTTAGACCTGCGACCATGCCGCCGCATGAACACGATGAGCAAAATCGCCGTCATCGCGCTTGCAATAGCGGCGATCGCACTTCTGATCCCGGCGCTGTCCGACTCCGGCGTGGACGGGAAGGACCAGGGCAGGAGCTTCGACCCCTTCCTGTCCTACGACGCCCAGGTGACGCCTTTCGTTTTCCCTGACAGCGGCGGCGTTCCGATATTCGACGCCATCAGCAAGGCGAAGGAGACCGTCTACATCGAGATATACCAGTTCGCCAACAAGAACCTGTACGCCCTCCTGTGCAACTTGGAGAAGAAAGGGGTGGACGTCATCCTTTTGATGGAGGCGGCGCCGGAAGGGGGGCGCGGCATAGACGACGCCACCTTGTCCCGCATGAAGGCCCTGGTAGATGCCGGAGGCGAAGTTAAGCTCATCGGAGACGTCTCCGGGGACAAATTCAGCCTGGTCCACGCCAAGTACGCCGTGGTGGACGGGAAGACGTCCATAGTGACCTCCGAAAACTGGACCACGGACAACCTCAACGGCAGGATACGCGACGGCACGTACAGCACAGAATACGGGAACCGCGGATGGGGGGCCGTGATCGAGAGCACAGGATTCGCTTCCTACATGACGAACGTGTTCATGGACGACCTCAACGGGTCGGATGTCAATGACTTCACCAAGGTCTATCCCAAGGTGACCGCCGCCAAGCTGAGCTACTCCGCCCCTTCCAGCGGATCCTTCAAGACCTATTCGGCCAAGGTGTCCCCGATGCTGTCGCCGGACAACTCCCGCGCCACGGAGGACTACTGGATGTCCAAGTCCTCCTCCCGCCTTTACGTCCAGCAGCAGAACGTCGGAAACAGCTACCAGGACTGGACTGAGAAGTCCTCCCCGCTGTTCACCATGAACTCCCTCGCGTCCGCCGGCGTTGACGCAAGGCTCATAATCAACGACAACAACACGTCCTCGTTCATATCCAGGATGAACTCCGGGAGCGCCATAAAGGCGGCAGACATGTCCTCGCCTTACGTCCACAACAAAGGTCTGGTGTGCGACGACGTGGCCATCGTCTCGTCCGTGAACTGGACCTCCAACTCCTTCAACAACAACAGGGAGGCAGGGGTCGTGATCCAATCCAAGAACGTCGCGGACTATTTCGCCGGCGTTTTCGAGAAGGATTTCAACAAGTACTACGAGTTCTCCGGACTCTCCGTCAACATCACCACGACGCAGAAGACGTACGAGCTCGGGAAGAGCGTGACCTTCAAGGTATCCGTGAACCCGTCCGGATCATACACGTACGACTGGGACTTCGGGGACGGCCAGAAGAAGAGCACCAGCGTCCCCAGCGTCAACGTGACTCCGACCATCGGGGCGCACGTGCTGAAGGTCGCCGTTTCCGACTCCTCGGGCCAGAAGGCCACGGCCTCCATGGACTACGTGGTTGTCGAGGAGGGACAGGGCACCGACGACGGGAAGGGGGGATCCAGCCTCATGTACCTCATCGTGGTGGCCATCGCGATAGTGGCGACGGCGGGCGGAGCCATAATGAAGAAGCTCAAGTGATCCGATGGCCATAATCAGGCAGGCGACCGAGAGGGACGTCGAAGCGGTCTGCGCGCTGATCAACTCCAGCCTTGACCAATACTTCTCCCCTCTCGTCGTCGGCTTCTTCTTCGCCCAATGGCCGACGGGGCAGATCGTCGCCGAGGACGTGTTCGGAAACCTGCTCGGAGCCATCTGCGGCTCCAAGCTGGACTCCGGCCGCGCATCGATCTCGTTGTTCGCCGTGGACGAGGCGTTCAGAGGGAAAGGCATCGGGACCTCCCTCCTGGACTCCTTCCGCAGGAGGTGCATGATGGAGGGAGTCGGAGTCATGCAGCTGGAGGTGCGGCCGATGAACCTCAGGGCCAGGAGCTTCTACGAGGCCCACGGCTTCACGGTCATCGAACACTTGGAGAATTTCTACGCCGACGGCGGAGACGCCTACCGCATGTCGGCGTTCGTATCGTCCTGCAGGACGGGATGAGCCCTCCGCTCCCTCTGGAGGGAGGGCGTAAGCCGTTTCAGGAAAACATGTTGTCGTCCAGATGCTCGGTCTGGAAATAGTATTGGGAGCGCTCCTTCTGTGCGGAGGACACGTCCTTGAAGAGGCCCTTGTTGTAGGAACCGTACCTCTCCCTGATCTGCTCCTCCACGGGACGGGACCTCATGAGCGCCTTGCGGATGTGATCGGCCGTTATCAGCTCGGCCTCCTCCATGACCGCGATGTCCCCAGCGGACCTTATGAGCCCTCCCAGCTCCCTCAGCCTGAGCGTTAGGGAGTTCCTCTGGTTGTCCTCCTTGGCGCGCCTCCTCCCCTCGTCGATGATGAGCTTCACCGCATCGATGTCGGCATGGGGGATGTGCCCGTCCAGGTTGACCTCCTGGGCGACGAACTGGGCGTACTTGGCGCGGTTGTGCGAATTGTCCGGCATCGCTATGTCCACGAGGACCTCGTACCCGTTTCCTATGATCCTGGACCTCAGCGGGGACAGGATGTTCTCCAGGTCCTGGATGTTGCATGCGGCCACGAGAATGAAATCGCAGGGGACATCCTCCACCTTCACGCTGGCTCCCGCGGACTGCGGGTTCCTGCCCATGATGGGGAATGTCTTCTCCTGCATCGCGGTGAGGATGAACCTCTGAAGCGACCCGAGGTGAGAGATCTCGTCGACGAACAGGACGCCTTCGTGGGCCTCATGGATCGAACCGGCGACGACCCTCTCGTAGGCAGGCGTCCCCAGCTTGTCATGTCCCCCGTAGGGGTCGTGCCTGACGTCCCCCAGGAGCTCCGTCTCGGATGCGCCGGTGGCGAGAACGAACGGGTTCCTGTTCAGCTTCACCAGGACCTTCTCGTTGGAGGTGCGCTTGAGCTCGCCCCTCTTGTCGAGGGCCTTCTGGTCGAGCATGCGGATCTTGTCCCCCGCGCGCTCGAATATGACGGTCTCCTCCTCCCCGTTGCGGGTGCGGGTGGTATGGACCTTCTCCTTCCCGGCGGTGACCTGGGGCATGGCGTCCCCGAGCATCCCGCCGAGGCTGCCCATTATGTCCTGGAACGGGTTGCCCCTGCTGCCGCCGTCCATCTTGCTGGAGTTGCAGTGCGGACAATTCAGGTCGGAAGGCAGGGAATACTTTCCGCAGACCTTGCATCTGTATCCCAGATGCTCCGCCACGTTGGCGGGAGCCTCTTCAGGCTTCATGAGCACGCCCACGGACTCCCTCTTCAGGTCCTCCTCCTTCTCGACCTCGTCCCTGTCGAGGACCTCCAGGAACGGCCTTTCGGCGTTCTCGGGATTCTTGACCACCCTGACCTCGTGGGAGGGGGCGGGGAGGTTCAAGGACAGCGCGCGGGCTATCATCGACTTCCCGGTGCCGGGAGGGCCCACCAGAAGCAGGTGCCTGCGCTGGCGGGCGGCGATCTTGGCGAGCTCTATGGCTCCTTCCTGGCCGAGGACCCTGTCGAGAGGGTCCGACGGGATCAGGATCTCCTCTGTGGAGGTCATGCCTGCGACGTCGTCCCAGGTCTCCACCGCTCTCTTCTCTGTCATTTCAATCTCGTTCAATACAGGTCCTCTTTCGTCCAAATGGTAATCTCTGCGGGCATCTTGGATATGTTGCCCTTGCGGGTTCCGATGACGGTGTTGATGCCCTTCTCGGCGGAGATGTCGAGGATCCTCTGGGAGATCACGCCGTCGAACACGATGGCGACGACCCCTTCGGAATCCTCCTTGAGGGAGTTGACGAGGTTCTTCACGGCGACCTCCCTGATGACGGAGTTCCCCTCTCCCAGGATCTTGGCGTTGTGGGTGGTGGCGAGGTCCAGAAGCATGTCGCGGTACTGGGTCTGCTCCGGGCTCAGAACCTTGTCGGAGCTCTTCTTGCCGCGGAGGGTCCTCTTGGCCTTGGGCTTGGGCTCCTCGACGGGGGCGGGCTCGGACTCGTCGGCGGCGGGGGCCTCGATCATGACGGGGGCCTCTCCGGCCTCTATCATCGCAGGGGCCTCTCCGGCGGAAATGGCGGGGACCTCCTCGGTCTCGTCCTTCTTCTTCCTGTACTTCTCGATGGCGTCGTTGTCGAAGCGGGGCCTGTGCTCCCTGCGATCGTCCTCGTCGCGGTCGCGCCTGTCCCTTCTCTCGCGACGGTCCTCGCGGTCCTCGTCGCGGTCGCGGCGCTCTCTCCTCTCGCGGCGTTCCTCGCGGTCCTCGTCGCGGTCGCGCCTGTCCCTTCTCTCGCGGCGCTCATCTTCACGGTCGCGGCGCTCGTCTTCACGGTCGCGGCGCTCCCTCCTCTCGCGGCGGTCCTCGCGGTCCTCCACGTCCTCGTCGAGGGTCCTCTCCTCGGTGACCAGGCCGTTCATCTCCATGTACTGGTCGCCGGGCACCTTGTTGCGGAGGCACTTGACGATCTGCTTGGCGGTGAGCTCCTCGACCTCGTGGGCGCGGGGAGCGCGTGCGACGAAATCGACCTCGGCCACCTGGAAGAGCTCCCTGAGGATGAGCTCTCCTCCCCTGTCGCCGTCGACGAAGGCGGTGGCGACCCTCTCCCTGGAGAGGTCCTGGATGGTCTTGGGGACGTTCGTTCCCTCCACGGCGATGGCGTTCTTGATGCCCGCCTTGAGGAGGTTGAGGACGTCGGACCTGCCCTCCACGATTATGATCGCCTCGGAGTCCTTGACGTTCGGGCCGGCGGGGCACCTGTCCTTGCCGTAGGTGGTTATCTCCTCCACCTGGACGCTCTGCCTGACGCTGTCCATGAGGTCGTAGCTGGAGCCTTTGGACTGCTTGATCAGGTCGTTGAGGAGCTCCTTGGCGCGCTCCACGACCTTCTCCCTCTTGGTCACCCTGACGTCCTCGATTCCCAGCACGTGGATCGAGGCCCTGCAGGGACCGACGCGGTCGACGGTCTCGAGGGCGGAGGCGAGGATGACGGTCTCGACCTGGTCCAGGCTCGAGGACATGTAGATGATTCCGTCGGATTTCCCGCCTTTAGAAACGATCTCGACCTCGATCCTGCCTATCCTTCCGGACTTCTGCAGGTCCCTGAGGTCCAGCTCGTCTCCGAGGAGGCCCTCGGTCTGGCCGAAGATTGCTCCGACGACATCGGGCTTCTCGATGATTCCGTCTGCGTTGATTCTGGCTCTTACCATGTATTTCGTCGTGTTTGGATCGATATTCATGTCGGCCCTCCTTGGGGCTAAAGGAAAAAAACGGTTCCTGCTCTACGCTAACGTTCGCCGTCGCTACGGCATCTCTGGCCGGACGTCGAATTGATTTCCGCTCCGGGGCACCATGCTCATGACGGCCTCGCCGTCCTCTACGCCCCTCGGCCTGGACCTTTCGGTCCGATGATGATCGTGATATGTGAACAGGAAAGCAGTCTTTCCTTGAGCGGTCAATGATTAACTTGTTTATAAAGATAGTCGGAAGTTGCTTCATCTCGCAACCGCCTCAGCCCCGCCCTCGGCATGTTCACCACGTTGGCTCCCGGTATGCGTGACAGCGTCCCCTTGACTTCGGGGTCGCAGGTCAGCACCACGACCTGCAACCTCCCGGAGAGCTGGGAGAGGAGGCTGCATGCACGGCGCCTGAGATCGGAATCCATGCCGGACAGGGCCTCGTCCAGCATCAAGGGCATGGCGCCGCCCGACAGGTTCTCGACGGCCGCCATCCTCAGGGAGAGGCATGCGGCCGCGGAGATGCCTGATCCCGCCTCTCCGACCGGGACCTCCGCGTCTCCGGAACGTATGTAGAACTCCCCGTCCCTGCGGTCCAGGGAGCAATCCGAGTCCATGATGAATGAAAGGTACGCGTCGGCCCCGTTCCATGCACGGCCCGTCAAGGGCGACGACTTCCGGACCATGGCCTCGGCCAAATGCATGGCAACGGCTGCGGCGACCCCTTCGCGAAGTATCGCCGACCGCTTGAACGCCAGCTCCGCCCTGCGGTCGAACAGCCTCTCGAGCTCCTCGGAGCGCTCGATCCTCGTTATCGCCGCATCCAGCTCCTCGAGCCTTCTCTTCAGCGCCTCCTTCCCGTTCGATGCGCCGAAATATTCGGCCGGACAGACCGGAGCGTCCGGATCCAGGCCGTCCTCGCTGATGCACCTCCTTATCTCGGAGGCCTCGTCGTCGATCGCTCTGGCCTTCTCGCTCAAGGCAACGCACGTCTCCAGGCCGCCGGGCCCCCCGAACTCCGCTTCGAAGGATTCCATGGCCCTCCGCGCCCTGTCCCTCTCCGAGACGCGCCTGCGGACCTCCTTGTCGCTGCCGATCAGCGTCTGGGCCGAATCGCGCAGCCTGACGAGGTCCGCCACGGCATGCACGGTCTCGCCGACCCCCATCCCCAGCCCGGAGGCGACCCTGGAGACGTTTTCCTCGTATCCGGCAGTCCTTTCGGCAAGGGCCGCCATCTCCTCTATCAGCTCCGAAGTATCGCGGACCCTCTCCGCGCGCCCGGACCCAGCCTCGTTCCCCGCTAGCTCCTGCCTCCTGGACTTCAGCAGGCCGGACATGCGCTCGTACTCGCCGCAGCCTTGCTCGAGGAGCCCTATGTCCTCCGCATAGAACAGGACCGTCGACGGGTCCCTGCCGCCCAGGGCCGCCCTCGGTCCGGCCAGCATCGAATCCAGCTCCTCCAGGCTCTCCTCCGCGTCGCGTAGGCCGTCCCTGAGCACGGACAGGCGCGACACGGCCGACTCGTCCAGATATCTGAAGTGGCCGAGCGCCCTGCGTGCGACGGACAGCTCCGAAAGACGGTCGTAATCCTTCCTGTGGGATGCGCGGACCTTGTCGAAGCCCTCCCTCTCGGACTCGTCCCTCTCGGCGAGAAGGCGCTCCTTCACGGCCTCCCTCTGGGACACGTACTCCCCGTATCTGGCCGCCTCCTCCATCAAGGCCTCTATCCTGCGGTCGTTGGCGGAGATCTCGGCCTCCGCCTCCACGAGCTTCTTCCAGGATCCGTCTCCGAAGGCGTCGCGGCCCATCCTCCCGGCGGCCTCCATCGCCGTCTTCCCGCGGCCGTCGCGGACGGATGGCGCGTCGAAGACCGAAAGGTCCCTCAGATCTTGCCCTGTTATCAGAAGCCGGGGGTCCACGGCCGACATCCAGAGGCGGGACGCGGGATCCTCGCCGGACGCGAGCACGCGCTCCTTCCCGTCGTCGTCCACGAGGACCTAGCCGGACGCGCGCCCGTCGGGACGGCCGGACACGCAGGCGGCGATGACCTTGGCCAAGGACGTCTTGCCGCAGCCGTTGGGTCCGAAGAAGACGTTGATTCCCGGAGACAGGTCGAAAGACGCGTCCTCCAGCGGCCCGGAAGAGCGGACCGTGACCCTGCGTATCTTCACAAGCGATCCTCCATCGCCCTCTCCAGGCCTTCGACGGCGTCCCTGACGGCGGCCTTGAGCTCCTTCCCGGTCATCGAGCCGACCGCGTGCGCATGGTCGCGGATGACGCGATGGCTCAGCACCGCCGCCTCGACGGCGTCCCTCCCGCCTTCCATGAGCGATTCCCCTGCCGAGCGTATCCCGTCCTCCGGGACGTCCGTCCTGGATTCGATGCGGGCGATCCTGACGTGCGCCTTCCTCCCAAGCCTTTCCTTGAGCCCCTCCGCGTCATGGAAGGCGGAGTCCGCCAGCGCCCCCTTCCCCTTGACCGTCAGCGACACGACGTCCGTAGGGGAGGAGTCCTCCGCCAATATCTCGGCCAGCTCGTTCTCGTCGACGGAGCCGGAGTCCACGCTCACCTCCTTCCATTGCACGCTCTGGGTGGGAACGAAGGTGAGCCTGGAAACCCTGTCGTCCGACACCGACACGAGATAGGCCCCCTTGGGCCCCGACTCCTTGAAGCCGCGGCCCTGTATGTTGCCCGGATACACCACGTACGGCCTCTCCGACATCACCCGCCGCCTGTGTATGTGGCCCAGCGCCCAATAATCCACGTCCTTGTCCATCAGGTCGGAAAGGCTGCACACCGCGTTGGGATGGCCCTCGTCGGCCTCCTCCACGTCGCAATGGACGCATGCGACCGTGAACGTTCCGGGATCCCCCCTGAGCATCGCCGCCAGGTTGCGGCCCTCGTATCTGGACGCGAAGCTGACGCCGGTGACGTCGACGTCGATCCCGTTCACGCGTATCTTGACGGTCTCCGGCTCGGCGCCGAACACCCTGACGTTCCTGGGGAACGGGATGTAGCGGTCCCACGGCCGCTCCGAATCATGGTTGCCTTTGGACACGAAGATCGGGATTCCGGCCCTCTCGGCCTCCTTGGAGAAGAACAGGCGGGTGGACGGAAGGGCGTTCCTCCTGTCGAAGACGTCCCCCGATATGACCATGAAGGAGGCTCCTTCCGCGAGGGCCATGTCCACTATCGCGCTGAACGACTCCAGCGACGACCTTCCGGCCTCCCCGGGATCGTCCGGCAGGAAGTCCTTGAAGCGGGACCCCAGGTGTAGATCGGCGCAATGGACGAATCTGAACCCTCTCATCGTGCTCTGATTGACCGTTCCTTTATAAAATCCTTCAAGGGCGGGAAGCGGCCCTGCCCTCCCCTGCGCACCTCTCCAGGAACCTGACCAGGTCCCTGAACCTGGGCCCGTTGAGGAAGTAGACATGGTCGTCCCCGTCCCTGCGGGAGGATATGAGGCCGGCGGCCTTCATCCTGCGTATGGCGGCGTTGACCGCCTGCTCGTCGAGCCCGAACGCCCCTCCCGTGAACGAGGACCTGAGCTCGGTCTCTGCCAGGCCGCGGACCATGGCTAGGACGTCCTCGTCGGCGAGGGCGGCGAACGCCTCGTGCTCCGGGTCGGACGTTATGCCCAAGGGCTTCCTGTTTGTCAGGCATACGTGCTTCCCGGGTCTCTTAGGGACGTCTTCCATGGAGGCGCATTACCGCCCACGTATTTAACTGAGGCATCGCGGAGCGATCGGATGCACGGCCTCCCCCGGGCTCTCTTATAATATATGCTAACACATTCCTCCAGCCGAGGGACATGGACTGCATCAGGAAGAGGGTGAACGACGAGATAGAGAGGGGATGGATAGGCTCCAATCTGGAATGCCCCTACCACCCGTGCCATTTCTGGGGACAGGACTGCACCTTCTGCTACTGCCCCTTCTATCCCTGCGAGGACGAGGACCTCGGGTGCAGCACCCGGGGAAAGAACGGGAAGCCCGTGTGGAACTGCTCGGACTGCCTGCTCATACACCGCAAGGAGGTGGGCTCCTACGTCATGTCCGAGATAAGAAGCCGCGGGATAGCCGATGCCCGCGACCCTCGCATGAAGGACCTGTTCCAGGATGCGAAGAAGAGGTTCTGGCGCATGGGGAAGGCCTTGATGGTCGTCGGGGCCACTTCCGATGCGGGGAAGTCCGTCACCGTCGCCGCGATCTGCCGCATCCTGCACAGGCGGGGGTACCTGGTCGCCCCGTTCAAGTCGCAGAACATGAGCCTGAACTCCAAGGTCACCCGCAACGGGTCCGAGATAGCGATGATACAGACGCTCCAGTCCCAGGCCGCCGGCCTGAAGAACCCGGACCACCACATGAACCCCATACTCCTCAAGCCGAAGGGGGACGACATGTCCCAGGTCGTCGTCTGCGGAAAGCCGTTCGCCGACTACCGCGTCAAGGAGTATTACGACGAGTTCGTCCCCGGTCCGGGAATACGGATCGTGAAGGAGCATGTGGACTTCATGCGCCGCAGATACGACTTCGTCGTCATGGAGGGCGCTGGATCCCCTGCGGAGATCAACATCTACGACAAGGACATCGCCAACATGAAGGCCGCCGAGATGGCCGATGCGGCGGTGGTACTGGTGGTTAACGTGGAATGGGGAGGGTCGTTCGCATACGCCCTCGGGACCGTGGAGCTCATCCCGGAGAAGGACAGGCGGCGCATAAAGGGGATAATCCTCAACAACGTCCGCGGAAGCACCGACAGCATCCGCCAGGGGGCGAAGAGGCTGGAGGAGCTGGCGGGAGTCCCGGTGATAGGCGTCATCCCGCACGTCGAGGTGAGCCTCCCGTCCGAGGACTCCGAAGCGCTGAGGGGAGTCGGAGGGAAGGGCTCCGGAAGATACAAGGTCGGGGTGGTCAGGTTCCCGAGGATCGCCAACTTCACGGACCTGGACCCGCTGTTCATGGAGGACGCCTCCGTGGTATACGTCCAATCGCCGGAGGACCTCGACGGCGTGGACGCGGTGATACTTCCAGGAACGAAGAACACCGTCGCCGACTACAAGTGGATGTGCGCCGCCGGGATCTCGGACGGCCTGAAGGCCCTTAGGGGAAAAGTGCCCATCCTCGGGATATGCGGAGGGTACCGAATGATGGGAAGCGTCATGGACGACTCCGTCGGGATGGAGAGCGGCGCGGCCGGGATATACGAAGGCCTAGGGTTCTTCGACAACAGGACCGTGTTCTCCGAGTACAAGAAGACCGTGGCCAACCGCGAAGCCACGCTTCTGCGCGGAGACGGCGGCGAGGTGACCGGGTACGAGCTCCACATGGGGCAGACCGAGGTCGGGGAGGAGCCGCTGTTCAGGATAGAGCGCATGTTCGGAGACCCCTGGAACGAGGGGTCCGTCAAAGAGGACGAGAAGCTGTTCGGCACGTATCTCCACGGATGCTTCGACCTGCCCGCGTTCAGGAGGTACTTCCTGTCGTTCGTCGGAGAAGGCGCGTCCGTCTCCGGGAAGGAGGGCGAGAAAAGCTACAAGGAGCTGCTGGAGGACAGCCTGGACGCCCTCGCCGACGCGTTCGAGAAGGGGCTGGACATGGACAGGCTCATGGGGATCCTGGAGGCGGGGGAATGAGGGTTCTCGTCCTGGGGACTTCGTCCGCCGCCGGGAAGACCACGCTGTGCGCCATGCTCTGCAGGCACTACGCCAGGGAGGGGATGGACCCCGTTCCGTTCAAGGCCTCCAACCTGTCGCTGAACTCGTACGCCACCAAGGACGGCGGGGAGATCGGGATGGGCCAGGCGTTCCAGGCATGGTCGGCCGGCCTCGAACCGGAGACCGACATGAACCCTGTTCTTCTGAAGCCGAGCGGGAACGGGATCATACAGGCGGTGGTCAACGGCAGGCCTTTCCAGGATTACGGAAGAGGCCGCGAGCTCGACCGCGAGGCCGCGATGGCCGAGGCCGTGAAGGCGTACGGAAGGCTCTCTGCGAAGCATGGATTCGTGATATGCGAAGGCTCCGGATCGCCGGCGGAGCTGAACCTCATGGACCGCGACATGGCCAACACCGGGCTCATGGACCGCACCGACGTCCCTGCCATCCTGGTGGGGGACATAGAAAGGGGCGGGGTTTTCGCGGCGATATACGGAACGTGGAGGATCATGCCGGACCGTCTGAAGCCGAGGCTCAAAGGGTTCGTGATAAACAGGTTCAGAGGGGACGGGTCCATCCTGAAGCCCGGGATCGACCGCATCGAGGAGCTCACCGGGATGAAGTGCCTCGGGGTGCTGCCTTATCTCAGCCTCAGGTTCCCGGAGGAGGACTCCTACTCGTCATCGGAGGGGAGGCTAGAGGGGACCACCGTCCGCGAGGCGTTCCTCAGGAACATAGACGAGTTCACGGATGCGGCGGAGAGGAGCGGATTCGACTTCGACGCCCTGACGAGGATCGCCAGGGGGCGATCGTCCTCCCGACGCCACCCTCACGGCGCGGACCTCGGCGTCCTCCGGGACTGCCGAATCCATGGGCACCGGCTTTCCGCCGACTATGAAGATGTAGGCGTCGGGAAGGATGCCGCATGAGGCCGCCGCCTCCGATATGGCGATTCCAGCCTCCACCTCGAACGGACGTCCGCCGATGATCATCGTCGACATGCTCTCCGGCATCGACGACATGGTTAATGGTTCCATCGCTGGACGGAAATGGACCCTACTCAACGTTTATCTAATCATATCTTTCTGACGGTTTCAAGACCCTGACGAAGGGCGCATAGGAGACAATGAAATGAACAAGTCAACGCTGACGATCGTGATCGCGGCCCTGGTGATAGTCGCCGTGGCCGTGAGCGCGTTCGTTCTGCTCGGCGGAGCCGACAAGACGGTCAACCACCTCGAGGACAGCTCCACCCACATCACCATCGACGGAGAGTTCCCGTCCGGGACCAGCGCATCCGTCAGCACCGTCTCGGACCAGGCCAGGAGCGACATCCTGTCCAAGGTCTCCGTGGACCCTGCCACCGCCATAATCTACAACATAGACGCGGTGAAGGACGGGAAGCTGGTGCAACCGAACGGAGGAGCAAAGATAACCGTTCCGGTTGATTTCACCGAGAACGTCTCCGTGTACTCCGTGATAGGCGGCGCGCCCACGAAGATAGACTCCACGCTCTCGAACGGCAAGGCGGTCTTCAAGACCGGCTCCCTCGCGACGTTCGTCATCGGAACCAAGCCCTTGCCCCAGTACACGGTCTCCGTCTCCACCGAGAACATGAAGGTCTCGGTGGACGGGGGAGCTGCGGTCGACTCCTACTCCGGAACCGTGAAGGAAGGCACAAAGATCATCCTGAACGCCAGCCCGAACGAAGGGTACATGTTCACCGGATACTACGTCGGAGGGACCCTGCTCTCCAGCGATTCCAGGCTGGAATACACGGTCAAGTCGGACGTCGCGATAAAGGCTGTTTCCGAGACCGCGAAGTACGACGTCAAGCTGTCCGGCGAGAACTGCGTAATATACGTCAACGGCAAGGCCGTAGGCGGAAGCTTCTCCGACAGAGTGGAGGTCGGAACCCACATCCAGGCCTATGCCGTCGCTGCGAAAGGATATGTCATCACCGGCTGGAACGGCACCATACCCTCGAACGACGCGATATGCGACTTCTACGTCAACGGGAACACCGACGTCAAGGTCGTCGCCTCCAACACTCCCAAAGAGACCCACGTAATCACGGTAAAGCTGGTTCTGTCCGGGGAGATTGCCGACGACTACGGCTCCATAGTAGTCATCAGCAAGCAGGAATCGAAGAATGTCGGAACCGAGTACATGATCAACCTTGAATCCGAGGGAGACCCCGTGTCGTTGTCCGCCACGACCTCCACCGGATACGTCTTCGACAGCTGGACCGTGGAGGGCCAGAAGTATCAGACCAGGAATCTGAGCATCAGGGCCGGGTCGGACGACCTCGAGGTCGTCGGAACCGTCGTCCCCGCTCCTTCTCACAGGATGTACGTCATCGCCAACGGCGGGACCGCGTTCATCGACGGGGAGCAGGTGACTTCGAAGAACATAAAGGAAGGCGTGTCCGCGCTCCTCTCCCAGACCCCCTCGGACGGATACAGGTTCATAGGATGGTTCCAGGGAGACGACTGCGTGTCCACCTCCGACTACTACAACGCCATAATGGGGAAGTCCGACGCCGTGTACGAGGCCAGATACAGCCAGACCACCCACAACGTCACGCTGACCGCCATGAACGCCAGGATAATCGTGGACGGCGTCGAGTACGGAAGCAGCTACCAGGGCACCGTCTACGACGGCTCGGAGCTCACCTTCCAGGCCGTCCCCGCCGAAGGGTTCGTGTTCGACAGCTGGACCATGAACGGCGTGAGGTACACGGGCGCCAAGATCACGGTCGGCGGGGTCTCGGACGACGTGGCCGCCGTGGCGAGCGTCGTCCCGGCGCCCGCCCGCAGCCTCCTCCTGTCCATAGACAAGGGGACCGTCGAGCTCGACGGAAAGAGCCTGGGGGCGTCCGGAAGCGCGGAGGTCCGCGAGGGCCAGAGGGTCGTCGTGAAGGCCGTCCCCGCCTACGGGTACGCGTTCAGGGGGTGGACGTCCGGCGGCATGGTCGTCTCCACCAGCGCGGAGTACGAGTTCGCCGTCCATGGAGACACCGTCCTCACCGCCAAGACCGAGAGCACCATCAGGGACGTGAGGATCGTGGCCGTGAACGGCGGGCTGATAATCAACAGCGTGAACGTCGGCTCGGAGTACGAGACCAAGCTCTGCCTGGGCGAGGAGTTCCTGGTGAACGCCGCCCCCGCCAAGGGGTACACGTTCTCGAGCTGGGACGTCAACGGCAAGAAGTACGGCACGGAGTACCAGTCCATAAAGATCGTCATGGGCTCCTCCGACATACTCGCGGTCGCCTACATGACCCCCATGAGCAAATCGACCCTCGAGGTCTTCGCCATGAACGGGACCGTCGAGGTGAACGACAAGAACGAGGGGACGAGCTTCTCCGCGAAGGCCTCGGTCGGCGACGTCTACACGATCGTCGCCATCCCGGACAACGGGTACAGCTTCGACCACTGGGTCATCGACGGCGAGGTCAGCGACTACCAGAAGATCAAGATCACCATGGGCACCGAGTACGTCAGCGTCAACGCCGTCATGAAGAAGAACGACACCCACAGGCTGACCGTCTCCATCCTCGACGGGAACCTGTACCTGGACGGCAAGGACATGGGGCCCAGGATCGACGCCGAGATACAGGACAAGCAGGCCGTCACCCTTAGGGCCGTCCCCGACGACGGATACGCCCTGGCCGGATGGTACGAGGGCGGCGACATCGTCACCATCGGCACCGAGTACCAGCTCCAGATGGAGGGCGACGTGAGCCTGGTCGTGAAGACCCAGCCGGCGCCTTGAAACCCTGAAAGGGCCCCTCCGCGAGGGGAGGCCCCCTTTCTCCTTTCGGACTGTTCTTATACGCATTTCCTTTAACCGTACGACAGGGCCCTCCAGTCCGCGGGTGTCGACGATGAACAGCGAGTACAAGAATTACATCGAGAAGAAGTGCGAGCTCTGCAGGGAGAGCGACGTGTTCTCCCCCGACCTCTACGCCAAATACGACGTCAAGAAGGGGCTTCGCGACTCCAAGGGCAACGGGGTCGTCGTCGGGCTCACCCACGTGTCCCAGGTCGACGGGACCAGGATGGAGGACGGGGTCAAGGTCCAATGCCAGGGAAAGCTGTGCTACCGCGGTTACGACATAAAGGCCCTCTGCGACGGATTCGTCAACAAGAGGTTCGGGTTCGAGGAGGCCGCATACCTCCTTCTGTTCGGCTCCCTGCCCAACGTCTCCGAGCTGGAGGAGTTCAAGGGATACCTCTCGAGCGAGCGCAAGCTTCCGTTCACGTTCACCAGGGACATCATAATGAAGGCGGCCAGCAAGGACATCATGAACTCCATCACGAGGAGTGTCCTATTCCTGGCGTCCTACGATAAGAAGGCGATGGACAACACCCTGCCCAACGTCATGAGGCAGTGCATCTACCTCATCAGCGTCTTCCCGATGCTCACCGTCTACAGCTACCACGCCTACAACCACTACATCAACGACGAGAGCATGTACATCCACAGGCCGGACCCGAAGCTGTCCACGGCCGAGAACATATTAAGAATGCTCCGCCCGGACAAGTCCTACACCTATCTGGAGGCGACCGTCCTGGACCTCGCCCTGGTCCTCCACATGGAGCACGGCGGCGGGAACAACTCCACCTTCACGACCAGGGTGACCACGTCCTCCGGATCCGACACCTATGCGGTGGTGGCGGCCGCCATGTCGTCCCTGAAGGGCCCCAAGCACGGAGGCGCCAACCTGAAGGTAATGGACATGATGGACGACATCAGGAAGCACGTCTCGGACATCGGCGACGAGAAGGAGATACGGAAGTACCTGGCCCGCATACTGGACAAGAAGGCGTTCGACCGCCAGGGTCTGATCTACGGCATGGGTCACGCCATATACACCTTGTCCGACCCCAGGGCGGAGGTGTTCAGGTCCTTCGTCGGGAAGCTCGCCGTGGAGAAGCACAGGCAGGCCGACTTCGAGATGTACAGCATCATCGAGAGGATAGCGCCCGACATGATAATGGCCAAGAAGGGGTCCACCGGCGTCTGCGCCAACGTCGACTTCTACAGCGGCCTCGTCTACGACATGCTGGACATACCCCGCGAGCTGTACACCCCGCTGTTCGCCATCGCCAGGATCGTGGGATGGAGCGCGCACCGCATGGAGGAGCTCATAACGTCCAACAAGATCCTCCGCCCCGCGTACATCAACATGATGGAGGAGCGGGAGTACGTGGACCTCGAAGGAAGGCCCCGAACATCATAATTAAAGTCAATCAGGCCATACGCTCGGTCATGTTCGGCCATCCCAGCCGCGCGGCTGTGTTGAGGAACGTGGAGAAGGCGCTGAAGGCCTCCCAGCTGAAATACGAAGTCAAGGAAGACGGGAGCATATTCCTCGGCGCCATGGGAGACGACCTCCCCATAAACATGGGGATCACCGCCGACGACACCAACCTCACGCTGAACATATACTGCTTCCTGATGTTCGAGATACCGGACTCCTTCAGGGACCAGATGATCAATGAGCTCAACACCGTCAACAACACGATCAACAACGGGAGCTTCTTCATGACGGACGAGGAGTCCAGGATATGTTTCAAGATCGTCCAGAGCTACTACGACCACATCCCCTCCCCCAAGCTGATACAGAACCTGATCATGATAGCGTTCAGGACCGTCGACGTGAACGACGGGAAGCTCAAGAACCTGATTCCCGCCGGCATCCTCAAGAAGGACGTCATGTACAACTGACCGGGATAACGTTAAATGCCCCCCGGTCCATCGGAGACCATGGACAACAGGGAAGAAGTGGCAGCGTCCAGATTCAACTGCAGCGAGAAGGAGAGGGCGATCTTCGAGGCCGGGATCAAGATGGCCACGGTCTACCACCAGTTCGTGGGCACCCCCGTGAATGCGGCCACCGTCTAGGGGCTCGAGAGGGCGATTTCAGAGGCGATCTGCGTGCAGCCTTACGCCTATTCGGCCACGGTTCGCATCGACAGGTCCGTGTTCCCCGCCGACAAGGACAGATACTCCTACATCTCCCTCACAGGGGACATGATAGACGCGAGGGTCAGGGTGAGGGTCGGATCGTACGAGGTCATGGCCGAGATGCGCTATGACGACGTCCTGAAATACCCCCTCATGTACGTCGCATCGATAAGAGAGCTGTGAGCGGGGAGGCTACGTCCCGAGCACGTCTGGACACCGTCCAGTCGTGATACAGCTTATATAATGAGTACATCATATAGGGAACTCGCTTTACTGTTCTCGAGGTGCGTCGCGATGGTATCCGATATAAAGATTGGAATAACCGGTCTGCCTGGTTCCGGGAAGACGTACGCCTTGCTGCGCATCATAGAAATGCTCCGCGAAGAGGGGATCGTCCTCGGAGGCATGATCAACGAGCCCGTCGACGAGGAGCGCGCGCACTCCTCCGAAGACAGGAGGGAGCCCGTGCACAGGTCCCCCGTCAGAGGGAAGCGCCGCGTCGGATTCACCGTCAGGGACCTCATGACCGGCGAGAAGGTCCAGTTCGCCAGCACGGAGATAGAGAGCAAAGTCATGGTCGGCAGGATAGGCGTGGACCTGTCTAAATTCGAAGAGGTCGGGGTGAAGGCCATCAGGAACGCCTGCAGGAAGGCGGAGGAGGGCCAGGAGCCGGACTTCGACGAGTGCGACATCATCGTGATAGACGAGGTCGGGAAGATGGAGGTCGAGAGCGAGGCCTTCGTCGAGGCCGTGAAGGAGGCGCTTGACGCGGACAAGCCCATGATCATAACCCTCCATAAGAAATCGAGGAACCCGCTTCTTCAAGACATAAGGCGCAGGGACGACGTCCGCATCCTCGAGGTCACCCCCGCCAACCGCAACATATTGCCTTTCAAAGTCGTCCGCCTGCTCAACGGTGAGAACGTTTGATGCCGTCGGGCGTTGTGATCAGAGAGGGCGCCACGGACATCCTTGTACCGTCGGACCACTCCATCCACGGGCCTGGAACCATAAAGGGGTCCGTGTTCTTCAACGAGCAGATGGCGTTCAACCGGGACGTCAGCGTCATGCTCCTGCGCGCGCTGGACCGCAACCTGACCGTCGCCGACGCCATGGCGGCCACCGGCTCCAGGTCGGTCAGGATAGCCAACGAGGTGCCCGGCACGGAAGTCGTCGCCAACGACATAAGCCCTGAGGCCGTCTCCTTCATCGACGCCAACATCGAATTGAACGCCCTCTCGAACTGCCGCAGCTCCAACCGGAACATGCACTCCCTGTTCGCAGAGGAATCCTTCGACTACGTGGACCTGGACCCGTTCGGATCCCCCGTGCCGTTCATCCAGTCGGCGATACGTGGCTGCAGGCGCAAGGGAATCCTGGCAGTCACCGCCACGGACACCGCGCCGCTGGCAGGCGCCCATGCCGTCAAATGCAGGCGCAGGTACCAGTCCGAGCCCGTGAGGGGCTACATGTGCCACGAAGGAGGACTGAGGATCCTCATGTGCACCGTGGCGAGGGAGCTGGCCAAGTTCGACAGGGGCATGAGGCCGCTGCTCTCGTTCTACGCCGACCACTACTTCAGGACGTACGTCCAGATCGTGGAAGGCGCAGAGGCCGCCGACTCCGCCCTGTCCAGGCTTGGGTATCTGCAATACGACACGGAGACCCTGGAGCGCTCCGTATCCCCGGAGAAGGACGCCGTGCATCGCTACGGGCCGTTCTGGACCGGCCCCCTCCACGATCCGGAGATCCTCTCCAGGATGAGCCATCTAGGCCTCTCCGACGAGCGCAGGTCCTTCAAATACCTGAACCTCTGGAGAGGAGAGATAGACACCGAGGTCTTCGTGTACGACATGAGCGAGCTGTCGTCCCATGTTAAGATGTCCCCTCCCAAGATAGACGAGTTCATGGAGTTCCTCAACGGGCACGGCCATGCCGCCAAGTCCCACGTGAGCCCGTCATCATTCAAGACCGACATCCCCCTCCGCGACCTGCTTTCCCTATACAGGGAGTTCTCCCCTGACGCCGTGCGCTGAACTTTCTTATAATAGCGCTGATTAGGGAAACCAGGTGTAATTCAGATGCCCACTCTAGCTATCATCGGCGCCCAGTGGGGCGACGAGGGAAAAGGAAAGATCACCGATTATCTGGACGAGAACGCGGATATGATCGTCCGTTTCCAGGGCGGGAACAACGCCGGGCACACCATCGTCGTGGACGACAAGGTGTTCAAGCTCCACGGGCTCCCATCAGGCGTCGTCAGGCCCGGGAAGCTGGCGGTCATCGGGAACGGCGTCGTAGTAAACCTGGACGACCTCGCCGAGGAGATAGAGCAGGTCAAGCAGGCCGGCGGATCCATGGACGGCCTGAGGATCTCCGACAGGGCGCACCTCATCATGAACTACCACAAGAAGCTGGACGGCGCCGAGGAGAAGTACCGCGGCAAGAACGTCGTGGGCACCACCGGAAAGGGCATAGGCCCCACATACCAGGACAAGATAGCGAGGATCGGGTTCAGGGCGGGGGACCTCCTGGAGGAGGACCTCCTTAAGGACAAGATATCCTTCATACTCCCGTACAAGAAGGACCTGATGGCCATGCTCGGCGCCGAGTCGTGCTCCTGCACGAACGAGACCCTCCTGAGCAAGATGCTCCGCTGGAAGGACCTCATAGGGGACCGCATTTGCGACACCTCCGTGCTCATCAACGAGGCCTTGGACGACGGCAAGAAGGTCCTTTTCGAGGGAGCCCAGGGAGCGATGCTGGACATCGACCACGGGACCTATCCCTACGTCACCTCGTCCGCGACCTGCGGCGGAGGGATCTGCACCGGATCCGGAATAGCCCCCAACAGGCTGGACAAGGTCCTGGGGGTCGTCAAGGCCTACACCACCCGCGTCGGCGAGGGGCCGTTCGTCTCGGAGCTCACCGGCGATCTCGGAAAGGAGCTCCAGAGCAAGGGCGGAGAGTTCGGGGTCACCACCGGCAGGGGAAGGAGATGCGGATGGCTGGACCTCGTGGTCTGCGAGCACGCATCCAGGCTGTGCGGATTCACCTCCATCGGGATCACGAAGCTCGACGTGCTGAACGACGTCCCCGAGCTCCCGGTGTGCGTGGCCTACGAGATCGACGGCCAGGAGGTCAAGCACTTCCCCGCGTCCATCTCCAAGCTCTCCATGGCCAAGCCCGTGTACGAGAACATGAAGGGATGGAAAGGCTGGAAGGACACCTCCGCGCTCATCAAGGGCGGATACGACGAGCTCCCCGGCGAGATGAGGGAGTACATCGAGTTCATGGAGAGGTACCTGAAGGTCAAGGCGGACATCATCAGCCTCGGCCCCGACAGGGACGAGACCATCGACCGCCGCAACGACTGGTGGTACTGAAACCCGAAGGAGGGCCCGCGCCCTCCCATTCTATTAATCGAAGGACGTCTTCCCGTGGACCATGAAGATGTTCGGAACCAACGGCATACGCGGGATCGCCAACGACTTCCTGTCCCCCGATCTGGCATTGCGCGTGGGGAGGGCGGCCGCATTCGTGCTGGGACCCGGCGCCATCGCCGTCGCGAGGGACCCCAGGACCTCCTCGGACATGATAGCCAGCTCCGTGGAGGCCGGGCTGATGTCCGCCGGAGTCGACGTCGACGACCTCGGCATGGTGCCGACGCCCGCGCTGCAGTACTACGTCAAGACCCATGACGACGTCACCGGCGGGATAATGATAACTGCGTCTCACAACCCCCCGGAGTTCAACGGGATCAAGTGCGTCGCCGAGGACGGGACCGAATGCTCCCGCCAGCAGGAGACCGCCATAGAGGACGCCTACGAGAAGCCGAAGCCCGGGACGTCGTGGGACTCGATAGGCGTCCTGAGGAGGATCCCCGGGGCGGGAGAGGCCTACGTGGACGCCATAATCTCCAAAGTGGACGCAGACGCCATACGCGCGGCGAAGCTCAAGGTCTGCCTGGACTGCTCCAACGGCGCGTCGTCCCGCACGTCCCCCATGCTTCTCTCCAGGCTCGGGGTCAGGGCGATAACCATCAACGCGTCTCCGGACGGGATATTCCCCGGTCACGAGTCGGAGCCCACCGAAGACAATCTCAAGGACCTCAAGAAGATGGTCGTGGACACCGGAAGCGACCTGGGCGCCGCCCACGACGGCGATGCCGACAGGTGCATATTCGTCACCGGAAGCGGGAGATTCGTGCCGGGCGACAAGTCCCTGGCCATAATCACGCGCCAGGCCGCCTCCAGGGCCCCGGGATCCAAAGTCGTGACGACCGTGGCAACTTCCAAGGTCGTGGAGGAGGCGGTCGCGTCCGTCGGAGGGAAGACGCTGTACACCGCCGTCGGATCGCCGATAGTGGCACGGAGGATGATGTCTGAGAACGCCGTCGCCGGAGGAGAGGAGAACGGGGGCATCATCTTCGCGGACCACCAGTTCTGCCGCGACGGCGCCATGACCTTGGCGAAGATGCTTGAGACCGTGGCGGCCGGTAAGACCCTGGACGAGCTTGTGGACTCGCTTCCCGAGTTCCATACGGTGAAAGCGGCCATGCGCTGCGAGGACTCGCTGAAGAAGGCCGTGCTGGACGGCATAGCGGAGATGCATATGGGGGAGAAGGTCGACGTGACCGACGGGCTCAGGATCGACTACGACGACGGATGGGTGCTGATGCGCCCGTCCGGGACGGAACCGAAGTTCAGGGTCTACGCGGAGTCCCGCGACGCATCCAGGGCCTCCGAGCTGTCGGAGAGGTTCCTCCGTGAAGCCGAATCCGTCAGGGACTCCGCCGGCGAAAGACGGGAATGACCACGGAGACGATGTCTTGACGGCGGAGGCCGCCCCGCCCGTCACTTCTTGACCGGGTCCAACGTGACCCCTGTCTGCCCCTGATAGTTCCCGGACCTGAGCGAATAGTTCCTGTCGCTCTCGGAGTTGAGCGACTCGAACACCATCTGGCAGAACCTCTCCCCGACCGGGATCTCCACGGGGTCGTCGGTGGCGTTGTATGCGCCGAGCGTGAGCGTTCCCTCGAACCCGGCGTCTATCTTTCCGAACGCGCCGATGACTCCCCTCCTTATCCAGGTGGTCCTGAGCCAGAGCTGGGCGCAGATGTCGTCCGGCAGCCTCACGCGCTCCACCGTGGAAACGTAAAACATCGTCCTGGGAGGGATGGAGACGACGCCTTCCTTCTTGACGTCCGGGTCCCCTCTGACCGCAATCTCGGCTATGCGAAGGTCGTATCCGTTGGGGGTCAGCCCCCTCTCCTCATAATTGCTGATTCCTATGAAGCCGGTCAGGAGGCTCTCCGCGATGTCCCTGTCAGAAAGGATTCCCATGCCCTGTCATAGACCGGTCGTTAAAAACCGTTTCCGAACAGATTCATATCGCAGACGACGCATCAGGGCGGCATGATCATACCGCCGTTCCTTCCTCCCGACGGAAGCATTGGAGTCACCGCGCCGTCATTCGGAGTCACGGACCCGACGGACGTGCGCCGCTTCGCCAACGCCAGGAAAAAGCTGGAGGAGCAGGGGCACCGCGTGCTCGAGACCCCCGACGTCTACACGACGGACGAGGACGGCAGGAGCGCCCCCGCCGAGCAGAGGGTGAAGGAGCTGTGCTCCCTCCTGGAGGATCCGGAGATAGGCTACATCGTGTCGGCCAAGGGCGGCGACTACCAGATCGAGATGCTGGACTGCATGAGATGGGACGTCCTGGAAAGGAGCCCCAAATGGATCCAGGGATACTCGGACAACACCGTGCTTCTGTTCAAGGCGACCGCGGAGCATGACGTCGCCACCGTGTACGGAGGCAACTTCGGGGACTACGGAATGGAGCCGTGGCACAGGAGCGTCTCCGAGAACCTGGAGTTCATCGAAGGCAGGAGGGACGCCCAGGACTCATTCCCGTTCCACGAGGAGGGCTTCTCCGACAAGGTGACCGGCCTGGAGGGGCTCAATGAGGAGGCTCCGACGCTGTGGGCCACGTCCTGCGGGGACGTATCGTTCGAAGGAAGGCTCATAGGAGGCTGCATGGACGTCCTGGAATGGTTCCACTGGACTGGGACCGCCGACCCGTGCGGGTTCGTGTCCAAATACGCCGAAGAGGGCATAGTCTGGTACATGGAGACCTACGACATGGACGAGGCCAGGGTCTCGAGGATGCTCAAGGGCATGTCCAAGGACGGATGGTTCGAGGACTCGAAGGGGTTCGTGTTCGGAAGGCCCCTGTTCTTCCGCGGAGAGGACTATGTGAAGACCGTGGAGGATGCCCTGTCGGAATATGACGTCCCCAAGGTGTTCGGAGCCGACGTCGGGCACAAGGCGCCCCGCATGACGTTCATCAACGGGGCGTTCTCCGAGTTCAGGATCGAAAAAGGCTCCTGCACGCTGAAGTACAGGCTTCGTTGAAAAGTCTAATATCATAGTGCAGGATTCACCGCCATGGATTGGATTCTGCTTGGAATCCCCGTAGGGGTAATCCTGCTATACTTCGGATCTGATTGGCTCGTCAAGGGCGGAAAAGGCATGGCCCTGCGCCTTGGCATAGCGCCGTTCGTCATAGGATTGACGATTCTCGCATTCGGATCCTCGGCTCCGGAGGCCATAACCTCCATAGTGAGCACGTCCAATCCCGGGATCATCATCGGAAACGTCATCGGGAGCAACATAGCCAACATCGGCCTGGCCATAGGCCTAGCCGCCATAGTGGCCCCGATGGCCGCCAAATACTCCAGCATGAAGCTCGAGCTCGCGGTCATGATGATCACGACTCTGGCCCTCACCGTGCTGGCGTTCATCGGATACGCCGGCTTCTGGGTCGGAATAGCCTTCGTGGCTTCCCTTCTGGTATTCATCGCGGTGGTGTACCGCCTGAAGAAGGACGACAAGGAGGGGCAGGAGGCGTATTCGTCCGAGGTCGATGAGGACGAGCCGCCTCGCGGCTATCCCGTCCTCCTGTTCTTCGTTGTCGCCGGACTGGTCCTCCTGTACTTCGGAGCGAGGTTCTTCGTCGACGGCGCAGTGGAGCTGGCCTCCATGCTCGGAATGTCCGACCTGCTCATCGGCCTGATCGTCGTGGCGGTGGGTACCTCCCTGCCGGAGATATGCATCAGCCTGATAGCGGCTAGGCGCGGAGAGAACGACATGGCCGTGGCGAACATCGTCGGAAGCAACATCTTCAACATACTCTTCGTCCTCGGAATCGGCGCGTCCCTCGTGACCGTTCCGATCGTCGATTCAGTCCTGTACTTCCACATGCCCGTGATGATAGCGCTGTCCCTGCTGATGATCGCCTCCGTCCGCTTCAAGAGCGGCATCTCGAGGCCTGTGGGGGCGCTCATGATAGGCATATACGTCGCATACGTGGCGATAATGATCGCGATGCCCTCGCTGACCCTGTGATCGGCAAGGATGCGACGTATCGCGGCCATCGCCGATGGCGCCATACTCATGGAACCGCCAGAGCATATGCCGTCCGAGACGACGGCTTCCTGCTTCGGATTCACTTGTAACGGAAACGGTCCCATCGAAATGGTGATGGAGAATAAATTGGTGCAAGGGATGGGATTTGAACCCACGGACCACTAAGGACAAGGCCCTCAACCTTGCGTCGTTGGCCATGCTTGACTACCCTTGCACTGGTAAACCTCGTATATTGGAGCCATATTTATTACTTTCTAAACGGCCAGACCTCGGGGCCTGCAGGATCCGGCCAGTTGGAAACGCCTGGATCGACGACGGTCCCCCAGATAGTCGCGTCCGGCCCTGCCCAGTGCGATCACGTTCTCGTCCGGACTGGTGATTGGAGTCTCGCATCCGGGCGCCAAGATGAAGCCTCCGTCTTGTCCGGCGGCATCCATGATCCTGTAACAATCCCTGGTTATGGATTCAGGCGTCCCTGACATCATCTGCAGGACAGGGTCCACGTTGCCCATGATGGTGAACTTCCCTGCCGCGTTGGCCTTGGCCTTGCCGGGATCCACCGCATGATCGAAGCTGAGGCAGTCCGCGCCGGTCTCGGGGATCTGCTTCATGGTCTCCAGCGTGTTTCCGCATATGTGGACGAACGTCGGTATGGAACCGTCCATGGCCTTCACGTCGGAGACCACCTTGCGGATGTGCTCCCTGGAGTACTCGGCGAACATGTCCGGGGGGATTATGTCCTGAGACGAGGTGGGGTCGGCCATCCACATCACCGTCGCCCCCGCGTCTATCATGCGCCTCTGCATGTCGGAGACGAGCGTCGTGACCTTCCTGACCAGGGATTTGACCAGGTCGGGGTCGGTGAAGGTGTTCATGAGCATGTTCTCCACGCCCATGACGTACCCGGCCGTGGTTATGGGGCCCCAGGACAGCCCGCACACGTGCAGGTCCTCAGGCAGGATCCTGGCCGTCTCCTCCAGGCTGTCCACGAAGACGCGGGTGAACTTGGGGCACTGGCTGGGATCATAGGGGTCGAAGAGCTCCAGGCGGTCGACGTCCTCGGCGGTGTCCACGATGTGCTTGGGGACGCGCCCGTAGTCGTCCTCCGGGAAGGTCACCTCCATTCCCATGTCCACGAACGGGACCTGGGAGTCCAGAATGGGCTTCACGAAGTCGGACAAGGTCTTCATGGAGTAGTCGACAGCCACCTTGGCGGAGATCTTGGGATCCCACCTGGCGGCGTCCACCTTGTATCCCGCGCTATGCGCCGAAGTGGCGAGCGCGAAGTTGTTTACCGGAATCCTGTCGCCCGTCTCGTTCTCGAGGGCTGCTTCGACGCACGCCCTGTGCCCCGCGTCCTTCATGGACGATAATCATTGACGGGATTCTTTAACGTTTCAGATGCGGCGCACGACGGCGTCGGTGAATTCCTCCGTCGTGAGCGTCCCGCCGACGTCGGGGGTCCTGTCGCCGGCGCGGTAGCATTCGCAAAGCGCCTCCATGACGGCCTCCGCCTCCTTCAGCCTGCCCATGCCGAAAAGCGCCATGTATCCGCCGATGATCATCGCGGTGGGGTTGGCGTACCTCTCGTCGGCACCGCACTTGATGCATCCGGCCTCCGCGAGCACCCTTCCGTCGCCGACGAACACGTTGGGCGACAGGTGGTTCCCTCCGGTAAGGCCGGCGAGAACTCCTCCCGCCACGCGCCCGTAGAGGTCGACGGCGACGACGGTGTCGTATCTGGACGGCTCCCTGACCGCGAACGCCGCCCATCTGTGCATATCCTCGTTCACCAGCTGGAACGGCTCGACGAACGTGCCGGCGGCGCACTCCCTGAACATCGAGCTGGACTCGGGGAACATATCGCTGGTCACGCACGCCACCCTCCTTCTCCCGCTCTGCTCGGCGTAACGCCTGGAGGCGGCCATCATCCTCTCATAGGAGGCCTTGCGGACGTACTTCGTCAGGGTCGTCCCGTCCAGGTCCTCGGTCTCGAACACGTCCCTTCCCATGACAGGACTGCAGAACCATAAGGCGACGTCCACTCCGGGCGCGCCGAGGCCGTCTGACAGAGTGCGGAACCTCTTGCACAGGGCGTAGAGGTCAAGCTGGATGCGGAGGGTGCTCAGAGGGTCGCGGACGGCCTTGGAGGGAAGCGACCTGAGGTCCATGGGGCCGCATAGAACGCTGCCGCACTCGCCGGTGAGCTCCATGGTCTCATGGGGAAGGAAGGACCCGGTCTTCTCGTACGCCACGGCGCCGATGTCCCCCTCCACGAACTCCACGCCGTCCACCACGGCCGAGAGGACCTCGCGCGTGGACCTGGTTATGCGCGGACCAATGCCGTCCCCGGGAAGCAGAAGTATCTTTTCCATTTCGAGACCTCTTGAAGGCTGGGTCGTGAGCAGACCGCCCCGTTGATAGAGTTTTCCGGGGGCGCGCCGAATACCCTGATGAGAAGGGCCGGGGAATCCCCGGCGGTTTCAAAGGAGCCTCTCGACCAGGCCGGCGTAGATCAGCGGAAGGGTGATGGTGGCGTCCCCCTCCACGGTCATCTTCTTGGCATCTGCCTTGACCTTGCCCCAGGAGACTGCCTCCCTGAGCCTCGCGCCGGAGAGGGATCCGTCGTACTCCTCGGCGGTGGTGAGGTACACGGCGTAGTCCAGCCCTCCGCGGAACTGGTTCCACCAGATCACGTGGTGCTTGGAGATCCCTCCTCCGATCATGAGGGCGCCGGTGGTGTCGGCGTGGTTGGTCATCTCGGAGAGGAGCTGCTCGTCGCCGAAGAGGTCGATCCTGAACTTCCTGTGCGTCTGGTAGTACATCCAAAGCTGGCATCCGAAGGATCCGTCGGTGATTCCAGGGACGATGACGGGGACCTTGTTCTTCCAGCACTGGTACATGAGGGAGTCCTCGTCGTCCATCCTCTTCCCGACCTCCCAGATGATCTCGTGGGTGGTCATGGAGTCCTTCCCCTCGAAGATCTCGTCGAACATCGGGAGGATCTCGCCTTCAAGGACCTCCCCGTAGCACTCGTCGGGGACGAGGACGTTTCCGAGCCTGGAGATGGAGTACTGCTCCCTGAGCTTGGCGTCGTCCATCATGAAGTCTCCCTTGAAGTAGTCCTCGTAGGTCCTGGAGATGTCGTGGTCCAGGGTGCCGCAGGTGGTTATGATTACATCCACCATGTGGTTCCTCACCATGTCCACGATGACCCCGTGGGTGCCGGTGGCGTTTATGCATGCGGGGAATGACAGGATCTTGAGGCATCCCTCCTTCCTGATCATCTTCTCCGCTATGTCGGTGGCGTCCGCCAGCTTCTGGGCGGTGAACCCTCCGGCGCGTCCCATCGCCCTCAGCATCTGGTCGACGGTCATTCCCTTGGTGACTTTGATATCCTCTACAGGTATGAGCTCCAATTCCTCAGTCATGTGATTGCCTGGCGCCCGCTAGCGCCATTCCATTGAAATAAATTGCTACCGGGCCGCCCAGAACAACGAAATACGCGGCGGACGTACAGAGAACCATGATGGTCATGGTCCCGGGCGAGGGATACGGGAGCGTCCCGGACGGCGTCCGCGGAAAGAGGGTCCTCATCTGGACGTGCAACACCTGCGCCAGGCTGTGCGGCGTCGGAGGCGGGGAAAGAGCCGAGGAGACGGCCCACTCAACCGTTGTAGCAACAGTGGACAGCGACGGTCTGCCCGTGACCTGTGTGATCGACATGATGTATGCAGACGAGAACGGACTGTACTTTCTCACCGCAAAAGGAAAAAACTT